>NZ_JBEZNL010000038.1:0-80190 GCF_040653275.1 Streptomyces sp. NPDC048002
ATCGGTGGTCCGATTCTCGCGGCGATCGTGCTGGTGGCGGCGTTGGTGCTGCTCGCGGACACGCTCTATAAGTACTCGCAGGGCCGGGCATCGCTGTGGGACGTCGCGTTCGCCGCACTGGAGTGCATACCCGGTATGAAGGGTCTGACCACCCTCGGCGGGCTGGCCAGGGGGCTCAAGGGCCTCAAGGGTCTCAAGGGCATGGCGGCGGGTCTGCGCGGGCTGGGCAAGAGCGCCCGCGGCATGATCACCGACGGAGCGAAGGGCGCGTACAACCGGCTGAGCAAGGTCGTTCGTTCCAAGGGCAGCGACCCCGTCGACATGGCCACGGGTGCGATGTTCCTGCCGCAGCGGGACGTGGAACTGCCCGGACTGCTCCCCCTCCTCTTCACCCGCCGGGTCGCCTCCGACTACCGGTGCGGATGGTGGTTCGGGCCCACCTGGGCCTCCACCGTCGACCAGCGCCTCGAAATCGACGAGACCGGCGTCGTCTTCGTCACCGAGGACGGCCTGCTGCTCGCCTATCCCCACCCCGCGGCCCCGCACGTACCCGTGCTGCCCGTGGCCGGCCCGCGGCTGGAACTGACCCGGTTGGAGGACGGCGGCTACCGCGTCGACGACCCCGTGACCGGCTGGGTCCGCCACTTCCACCGACCCGAGGACGGCACAGCCCAGGTCGTCCGTATCACCGACCGCAACCAGCACGCGATCACCTTCGAGTACGACGACCAGGGCGCCCCGCTGGCCCTGCGCCATTCGGGCGGCTACCACCTCAAGCTCACCGTCGAGGACGGTCTCATCACCACCCTGAGCCTGGCCGGTGCCGGAGAGGACGGCACGGACACCCTCCTCCGGCGCTACGGGTACCTCGACGGCAACCTCACCGAGGTGGCCAACTTCGCCGGGCTGCCGCTGCGTCTCACCTATGACGACCGCCTGCGCGTCACTTCCTGGACCGACAGCAACGACAGCAGCTACGCCTACGCCTACGACGACCGGGACCGCTGTGTCGCGGAGGCTGGCGAGGCCGGCCACATCGCCATCACGCTCGCCTACGACGGCACAGCACCGGACTGGCCCGGCTGTCGTCTGACCACCCTGACCACCGCGGAAGGTGCGGTCAGCCGGTTTGTCGTCAACGACCTGAGCCAGGTCGTCGCGGAGATCGACCCGCTCGGTCACACCACGCGAACCGGCTATGACGAGCACCATCACGTCACCTCGCAGACCGACGCACTTGGCGCGGTCACCGCGTACGACAACGACGCACTCGGCCGTCCGCTCCGGGTCCACCAGCCCGACGGGGGCCGGATCACGGTCGCCTACGACACGACAGGCATGCCGACGGAGACGGTGATGCCCGACGGAGGTGTCTGGGCCCGGACGTACGACGAACGCGGCAACGGGCTGACGCTCACCGACCCCGCGGGCGCCACCAGCCACTTCCGCTACGACGACCGGGGACGACTCGTCGCGTTCACCGACGCGCTCGGCCGTACCACGGACATGGTCTGCGACGAGGCGGGACTCGTCACCGAAGTGGTCGACCCGCTCGACGGCCGTACCCTCATCGAACGTGACCGCTTCGGCCGCAGGGTCTCCGAGACCGATCCGCTGGGCGCGACGACCAGCTGGAGCTGGGACCCGGAAGGCCGTCTGATCCGCTTCGCCCGCCCCGACGGAGCGGTCCAGTCGTGGACGTACGACGTCGAGGGCAACTGCCTCAGCCACACCAACCCGGCAGGGGGCGCGGCGCACTACGAGTACACCCACTTCGACCTCCTCAGCGCCCGCACGGACCCGGACGGGTCCCGCACCGAGTTCACCTACGACCCCTCGCTCAGGCTGACCCGGGTGACCAACGCGCTCGGGAACACCTGGGACTACGCCTACGACCCCGCCGGGCGCCTCGCCGCGGAGTCGGACTTCGGTGGCCGCACGGTTCGCTACGCCTACGACTCGGCCGGCCGGGTGACGGAGCGCGAGACCGCCACCGGTGATGCCATCCGGTACGTCCGCGATGTCATGGGCCGGCTGATCACGAAGGAAGCCGACGGGGAGCGCCACGAGTTCACCTACGACCCGGAAGGCCGCCTGATCCGCGCGGTCTGGGCCGACGGGGAACTCACCCGCACCCACGATCCGGTCGGACGCCTGCTCTCCGAGACCGTCGACGGCCGCACCCTGCGGCTGACCTACGACGCGGTGGGCCAATGCCTCGGGCGGCGGACCCCGGCCGGCGCCCGGACCACGTACGTGTTCGACGAGCTGGGCCGACGGACCGAGGTCAGAGCGGGTGAGCGCCGGATCGCCTCGACGTACGACGGAGCGGGCCGGGAGACCGCCCGTGAGTGGGGCGCGGCCCTGCGCCTGGCGCAGCGCTGGGACGTGGCGGACAGGCCGCTGATCCGTGAGTGGAGTGGCGCGGGCCGGGCCGCGCCGGCACGGCAGAGCTACGACTGGCGGCCGGACGGAGCGCTGCTCGCGGCGGGGGACGCGCGGTACACCGTGGACCGCGCGGGTCGGGTCACCGAGGCGCACGGCCCCGACTGGTCCGAGTCCTACACGTACGACGCGCTCGGCAACCAGACGGACGCGGCCTGGTCGCCCGGTCACGCGGGCGCGGAGGCCATGGGGCCGCGCGTGTACGAGGGAGCAGACCTCGTCACCGCCGGGCAGGTCTGCTACGAGCGCGACGCGGCCGGGCGCCCCACCGTACGGCGTCGACCGCGGCTGTCCCGCAAGCCCGACGTGTGGCGGTACACCTGGAACGCCCAGGACCAGTTGACCGGGGTCACGGTCCCCGACGGCACGCACTGGACCTACCGCTACGACCCCCTCGGCCGCCGTATCGCCAAGCGACACGTCGGCCCCGACGGGACCGTGCTGGAGGAGACCGCGTTCACCTGGCACGAGGGCACGCTCGTCGAGCAGGCGGCGGTGGACCGCAAGTGGCCGGTCGCCCAGATCCAGACCTGGGAGTTCGATGAGGACGGCCTGGTGCCCCTGGCGCAGACTGACCGTTTCAAGGACCTGACCGGGGACTCGCAGCAGCGGTACGACAGCCGCTTCTACGCCATCGTCACGGACCTCGTCGGCACCCCGACGGAACTCGTCGACGAGAGCGGAGCGGTCGCCTGGCGGCGCACGGCGACGGTGTGGGGCGGCACCTCGTGGAACCAGGACGCCACCGCGTACACGCCCCTGCGTTTCCCGGGGCAGTACCACGACCTGGAGACCGGTCACCACTACAACCTGCACCGGCACTACGACCCCGAGACGGGCCGCTACCTCAGCACCGACCCCCTCGGACTGTTCCCCGCGCCCAACCCGGTCACCTACGTCGACAACCCGTTGACCGGGGCGGACCCGTTCGGTCTCTCGCCCTACGACCCGATCCGGATCAAGCCGGGCCAGCAGCTGCCCGGGGCGTACCATCTGAGCCCGGCCGAGGCGGACTTCGTGAAGCAGCTCGCGGCCAAGCGCCCCAATCTCCAGATCTACCGGACGCACGGCGAGAAGTTCCAGGGGGACTTCATGGTGGTGGATCGCTCCGATCCCAAGAACCTCGTGGCGTTCGTCGTCGACCACAAGATGGGCGGCGGCAACGCGGGGCAGCAGTTGAAGAACGCCGCGACCGCGGCCCGGCACGTCGGCATCACGGACCCGAAGCGGCTGATCACCGGGTCGGGCGACACCCCGAAGCTGCTGGATCTGATGAGTCGTGGCCGAGGAGCATGGAACAACTGATGATCATTTTGCCGAGGTTGCTCGTCCAGTTGCTCGAGAAGGTCGATGAGCGCCGGGGTGCCGAGCTGGCTCTTGATTTCGCGGAGCATGCCGTGGAGCCCCTGACCGACGGGCTCTGTTCGGTGTGCGAGGAGTATGTGGCCGCAGCCCGTCAGGCGATCCGGCTCGGCCGGGCGGACGACCGGCTGCTCCGTGCCCACGACGCCTTCGCCGAGGAGGCGTGGAGCGATCCAGGCCACTCCGACGACAGGAACCTTCTGGACTCCGCCGTACGGCTGGCCTGTCAGGACATGTTGATCGAGGCCGGGGTCTACAGCAGGGCCGGGCGGGTCAGCGTGGACGCCCCGTACATCGCCAAGACGGCCCAGTCCTTCGTAGCCCGGCGGCACTCCGAGCGGGCCGGGGACGGTGAGGATCTGCGGGAGGTGAACCGGCGGGCCCGTTGGGAGGAGGCGCGGTGGCAGGTGCGGCGGGTGATCGCGACGGAGCCGGCGCCGCCCGGGAACGGGTGAGCCCGGGCGCGCGTCAGGGCGCACCCGGGCTCGGTTCCCCCGCTTCCCCCGGTCAGGTGGTCAGGCGCGCTGCCACAGCGCGGGGACGTTCGGGGGCTCCCACCCGGCCTGCGCCTGGTGGTACTGGAGACAGCGGTAGGTGACGCCGCCGTACGTCACCGTGGCGCCGGCCTGGTAGACCGTGCCGGCCGCCCAGGTCCCGCCGCCGGGCTCCCCGGGCTCCCCGGGACCGCTCGTCGTGGTCTTCAGGGTGAGGCCGTACGCCTGGAGGATCGGGTTGAGCGGCTGGAAGTACGTGGTCCCGCCGCTGGTGCAGTTGCCCGAGCCGCCCGAGGTGACGCCCTGGGCCTGGCTGCCGGAGATGTAGGAGCCGCCCGAGTCGCCCGGCTCCGCGCACACGCTGGTCCGGGTGACCCCGGAGATGGTGCCCTCCGGGTAGGTGACGCTGGTGTTCAGCTGCTGGATCGTGCCGCAGTGCCAGCCCGTGGTGGACCCGGAGCGGCACACGGAGGAACCGACCGGGGCCTGCGTCGAACCGGCGACCTGGACGCTGGACCCGGCGACGTTCGGGGTCGCCGTCCAGCTGGAGTTCGCCGCCACCCACGCCATGTCGTTGCCGGGGAAGACCGACGCCTGGAAGGTGCCCTGCGCGACCCGGTTGAAGCCGGTGGTGCTGTTCCCGGTCCGGCCGCAGTGGCCGGCCGTGGCGAAGCCCTGCGTGGTGCCCCGCGTGACGGCGAAGCCGACGGAGCAGCGCGAGCCGCTGCCGATGTAGTACGCGTCGCCGCCGCGCAGGTCGTACAGCGGGCGCGGCTGCTCGGCCGACTTCACGAAGCGGGCGAGGGCGCCGTCCACGCGGGCGGCCTTGAGCAGCGCGCGCCCGGCGGACGGACGTACCGCCTCCACCACGAGCGCGTTGCCGCGCACGTCGACGTACCAGACGGGGGTGTCGGTGGTCGCCCGTCGCGCCGCCGTACGGTCCAGGCGGGCCTTGGCCGCGTCCAGGTCGGCGAGGGAGTGGCGTACGACGGTCGCGGTCGCGCCGGCCGCCTCGATCGCTCGTACGTCGGAGGCGTCCGTCGTCGCCACGGTCAGCGTGGCCGACTCCGCGCCGCGCACCCAGGCGCCCGCGAAGTCCTTGCCGAGTGCCAGGCGCAGCCGGCCCGCGGTCGCGCCCGCCTCGGCCTCGTTCGCGAGACGGGTCCGGGCCTGCGCGGAGTCGATGCCGAGGTCCCGTTGCATGGCGTGGAGGAGTGCGGACGGGACCTCGGCGGCCCGGGAGGTGTCCGCCGCGGTGGCGGCGGGTTCGGTGCCGGCGCTCGCGGAGCCGCTGAGCCCGGCCACGAGCAGTGCACCGGCCGCCACCGCGGCGGCGCCCGCCGCTCGGGCGGGTCTGGTGAGTCGTTGGAGCATGGGGAGGTCTCCTCGGAGTCGGTTTCGGTGGGTGGTGCGGTGGGTGCTCCGGTGGGTGGTGCGGGGAGTGGGGCAGTGCGGAGCGTGCCGAAACCGTAGGGAGGGCCGTGCGAGGGGCATAAGACGTCAGCCGACCCCCTGCCCCGGCGTTATGGAACGTGGGGCAGGGGGAGAGGGCGCCGGTTCAGGGGCGTTCGGACCGCTCGGCCAGCCAGTCCGTGTACGTCGCGCTGCGGGCCGCCGTTCCCGCGTGGGCGCTGCGGGCCTGCGCCAGGACCGTCGCCGCGGTGTCCGGCTGCTGGGTCGCCGGGTGCCAGCCCAGCAGATGGCGCCAGACCAGGGGAGTGCCGGTGAGGGGGCGGGTGGTGATGCCCGGTGTGGTGGGGAAGGAGGCCCGGCACAGGCCGACCGCCCGGCCGACCTGCACGAGGTGGACGACGGAGGAGGTGTCCGTCTCGTACATCCGGCGCGGGCTGAAGCCGGCGCGGGCGCAGGCCGCGGTGAAGCACTCGGCGAAGCAGCCGTCGCCGGGGACACAGGCCCACTCCTCGTCGGCGAGGGCGGCCAGGCCGATCTCCGGGCCGCGGGCGAGCGGGTGGCCCTCGGCGAGCATGACGAAGACCGGGTCCACGGCGATCTCCCGCCATACGAGGTGCCCGGCACCCGGCGGAGTGGCGGAGCCGCAGGTGCCGGTGAGGGCGAAGTCGAGCCGCCCTTCGGTGAGTTGCTCGGCCAGCTCCCGCTCGGACCAGGAGGCGCGGGTGGTGACGGCGGCACCGGGGGCCGCCTCGGCGAGCCGGTCCACCAGCGCTCCGAGGAGCGGTCCGTGCGTACCGCCGAGCCGTAGCCGCTCCGGCGCCTGGTGCGCCCGCGCGAACCGCGTCGCCTCCCGTTGCAGCTCGGAGACGGCGGGCAGGACGACCCGGGTCCGCTCCAGCACGAGTTCGCCGAGCGGGGTGGCGCGTACTCCGTGTCGGCCTCGCTCGAACAGGGCGCCGCCCAGGGCCCGTTCGATGCGCTTGAGCTGTGCGCTCAGGGCGGGCTGGGCGAGCCCGAGAGCGGTGGCGGCCCGGGTGAGGCTGCCCGCGTCGGCGATCGTCCGGATGGTCCTCAGATGCCGCAACTCCAGCTCCATACAGGGAGCTTGCTGGGCCGGAGGGGCGAGGGCAAGGGGCTGGTATGGACCAGTTACGGGCGCCCGGGGTGGGGGAGGCCGGCCGCGCGGCAGTCGCGGCAGTGGGCGCCCTCCACCGGTGACCGGAAGCCCCGGTCGCAGCCGTTGCAGTTGATCATCGTGCCCTTGGTGCCGGGCGCGGCGGGATCCGGGCCGGACGGCGCCGGGGGCGGGAGGAGGTCGGCCAGCCGGTGGGCGAGCAGCGCCGCCGGATTGCGGAGGGGCTGCGGCAGGTCGGCGCTCAGCGCGTGCCGTACGGCCTCGGGGCGTGCCCCGCGTTCGAGCCAGGTGGCGACGGCCGGGGCGAGGCGACGGACGGCGCGCTCGGAGAGGAGGAGGCGCGGGTCGACGTTCTGGAGGGTGGCGAGCAGGTCGGCGGCCGTGCGCTCCCGGTCGGCGTCGGGGGTCTGGGGTGCGGGGAGCTGGGGTTTGGGCACGGGCATGGACGTGGGCATGGACGTGGGCATGGGCGTGGGCATGGGCGCGGGCTTGCGCAGGGGTGTCTCCGAGGCTGTCGGCCGGGGTGGCGCCGAAGGCTTCGGCCCGGTTGCCGGTGCGGGCTCGTGGAGGGGCCCGGCCGAGGGCTCGGGGACGTGCGTACGCGGGGTGGGCGGAGGCGGAAGCCTCCTGGGTGCGGGGTCCGGAGTGTTCCCGGCCTCGGGGTGCCGGGCCTGGGCGAGGGGCTGGTTGTACGACACCGTGTGCGTGATGATCTGGCCGTTGGGGAGCCTTGTGCGCACCTGGGCCAGATAGCCATGGGCCTTCAACTCCCTCAGGGCGGAGGCGATACGAGCCTCGCCCTCGGCGAAGCGGGCGGAGAGGCTCTTGATGTCGACGAGGGTCTCCTCCGGCAGCGACTGGATGTGCAGGGCGAGGCCGATCGCGGTGAGGGAGAGCCGCTGGTGTTGCGAGAGGTGGTCACCGACGACGGTGCAGCGCGTCCGGTGCGGGGTGTTGATGTGGGTGATACCGCGCGGATTCAGCGGTCGAGCGCAGGCGGGCGCGCTAAGGTTCTGGGTGTCCATCAGGAAGTTGTTGCCTTCCTCGGTGGTCAGGCCCTCGCACTGGGATTGCCGTCCCGGCGGGGGCCGTCGCATGTCTGCGGTTGTGGTTGCCGCGAGCATATGGCAGTGAACCGGGCGGAAAACCAGCCGAGTTGGGGATCATCACCCGTCCGAGTGACCAGGGTTGATGAAGGGGATCGGTTGGGTTGGGTGGGGTCGGTATGTCCCCCGGGCCGTTGAAAAAGCTTTTGACCGCGCGTGCGGCCGTGCCCCGGGGTACCGGGACGCGGTGACCCGCGTTCCGGCGCGCCGACGCTCGGCGGCGCCCTACGAACCTCCGGAAACGGTCACCCAGCGTGACCGACTCCCCCTACTCTGAGAGCGATCACGCCGTCGCGTTGGGTGACTGTCCGGTGTCTGTCCGGTGTCTGTCCGGCGCTGTCCGGGCTTGTCGGGGCGGAGCGGGCGGGTAGGGCGGCGTTGTGGCACGACGGCACGGCGGCACGACGGAGGGGGCGCGATGACCGACGGTGAGGCGGGACGGCTCAAGGGCGAGGCGGACGAGCCGGGCTGGGAGGTGGATCCCGACGACGAGTGGGGGCTCGCGGTCCTGGCGACCGTGGGGCGGCAGCTGAGGCTGCGGAGGGAGACGGTGGGGCTGCGGGCCGGGGAGTTCGGACAGCGGGTCGGCTACGGCGAGGACATGGTCTACAAGATCGAGGGCGGGAAGCGGATTCCCCGGCCCGAGTACCTGGACCTGGCCGACGAGGTGCTGGACGCGGGCGGGCTCATCTCCGCGATGCGGGAGGACGTGGAGAAGGTCCGGTACCCGAGGAAGGTGCGGGCGCTGGGCGAGCTGGAGGCGAAGGCCGTCGAGCTCCAGCTCTACGACCCCCTGAACATCCACGGGTTGTTGCAGACGCCGGAGTACGCGCGCGGGCTGCTCCTGATGCGCCGTCCGGCGTACGGCTCGGACGAGGTGGAGCGGTTCATCGCCGCGCGCGTGGCCCGCGGGGCGGTCTTCGAGCGGGACCCGGCGCCCGAGATCAGCTTCGTGCTGGAGGAGTGGTCCCTACGGCGTCCGCTCGGCGGGCGCGCGGCACTCCGCCGTCAGCTCGAACACCTGGCGGAGGTGGCGCAGTTGCGGAACGTCGAGCTTCAGGTGATGCCGATGGACCGTGAGGAGCACGCGGGGCTGGCGGGCGGCATTGAGGTACTGAAGTTCGCCGACGGTTCGGCCGTGGGGCGGTCGCCCGTGGTGGCGCACGGCCGACCGGTCCACGAGCCCAAGCACCTCCGTATCCTTGAGCTGCGGTACGGCATCATCCGTGCCCAGGCGCTCACTCCGCGTGAGTCGCTGGCCTTCGTCGAGCATCTGCTGGGGGAGACATGACCCACGACACCGCCTCCGAGCCGGAGTGGTTCAAGAGCAGCTACAGCAGCAGCAGTGAGGGCGACTCCTGCGTCGAGGTCGCCACCACCCCCGGCACCGTCCACGTCCGTGACTCCAAGTACCGCGAGGCCGGTCCCCGCTTCGCGCTGGCCCCACGGGCGTGGGCGGAGTTCGTCGCGTACGCCTCGGGGAGCTGACCAACAAGCGCGACCGCGCCGGAGGCGACGGCCCGGCTCGGCTTCGTTCCCTCAAGGTCGGTCGACCTTGAGGGCCGGCCGTGTCCGAGCCGAACCTTGACCACGACGTGGGACCTCCCGGCGTGTGGGCCCGATCAGGACCGCGAACCGGCCCGTCCCGCGACGCGCAAGCCGGGCAATGGCGGGGAAACGCCCGACCGGGATGCTGCCCGCGTTTGACCTGCGTCACTCCCGGGGTATTCTCTCCGGCTCGATTGGCGGAGCACCTGCCCCATATGGCAGACTGTCCGAGTTGCTCGGTCGAGTGTTGATGCTGCGCGCCTCCCGCCGGGAGGACCGGAAGCGAGTCCCACAGTACTCGTCGCCCTAACTGCCTGCGGGCAGCACTGGGGCGGACGTACGGGAATCTTCCGGGAAGTGTCAGTGCGGCACCGGCCAGGCACCCGGTGGGCCTCCTAGCCCCCGGCCTGCGGTTCGCGAGGGCCGTGTTTCCGGACGAGGGATGTTCGAACAAGGGACATCTGTGTCAGCGGGAGCGCGACACGCCCGACCGCGTGGGTCGGCGGATGGGGATCAGGACACCAGGTTCCAGAGCGTAAGAAGAGACAGGACTACTGAGTAGCCATGGCGGGACAGAAGATCCGCATCCGGCTCAAGGCCTACGACCACGAGGTCATCGACTCCTCGGCGAAGAAGATCGTCGAGACGGTGACCCGCACTGGTGCGTCGGTCGCGGGCCCGGTGCCGCTGCCCACTGAGAAGAACGTGTACTGCGTCATCAAGTCGCCGCACAAGTACAAGGACTCGCGCGAGCACTTCGAGATGCGCACGCACAAGCGCCTGATCGACATCCTCGACCCGACGCCCAAGACCGTTGACTCCCTGATGCGACTCGACCTCCCGGCCGGTGTCGACATCGAGATCAAGCTCTGAGGGTCGGTGATCTGAGAATGGCTAAGCAGATCAAGGGCATCCTGGGCGAGAAGCTCGGCATGACGCAGGTGTGGGACGAGAACAACCGTGTTGTTCCGGTCACCGTCGTCAAGGCCGGCCCCAACGTCGTCACCCAGGTCCGCACGAACGACGTCGACGGCTACGAGTCCGTCCAGATCGCGTTCGGCGAGATCGACCCGCGCAAGGTGAACAAGCCCCTCAAGGGCCACTTCGCCAAGGCCGATGTCACCCCCCGTCGCCACCTCGTCGAGATCCGTACGGCCGACGCCTCCGAGTACACGCTCGGTCAGGAAGTCACCGCCGAGGTCTTCGAGGCCGGCGTCAAGGTCGACGTGACCGGCAAGAGCAAGGGCAAGGGCTTCGCCGGTGTCATGAAGCGTCACAACTTCAAGGGACTCGGCGCCGGGCACGGCACCCAGCGCAAGCACCGCTCTCCCGGTTCCATCGGTGGCTGCGCCACCCCGGGCCGTGTGTTCAAGGGCCTCCGCATGGCGGGTCGCATGGGCAACGAGCGGGTCACCACCCAGAACCTGACCGTCCACGCCGTTGACGCGGAGAAGGGTCTGCTGCTCATCAAGGGCGCGGTTCCCGGTCCGAACGGCGGCCTCGTCCTGGTCCGCACCGCGGCCAAGGGGGCCTGAGGTAACCGATGAGCACTGTTGACATCCTTTCGCCGGCGGGCGACAAGGCCGGTACCGTCGAGCTCCCCGCGGAGATCTTCGACGTAGAGAAGATCAGCGTTCCGCTGCTTCACCAGGTCGTCGTCGCGCAGCTGGCCGCTGCCCGTCAGGGCACGCACAAGACCAAGACCCGCGGCGAAGTCCGTGGTGGTGGCAAGAAGCCTTACCGCCAGAAGGGCACCGGCCGCGCCCGTCAGGGTTCGACCCGCGCTCCGCAGTTCGCCGGTGGTGGCGTCGTGCACGGTCCCGTGCCGCGTGACTACTCGCAGCGGACCCCGAAGAAGATGAAGGCCGCGGCCCTGCGCCACGCCCTCACCGACCGGGCCCGCAACAACCGCATCCACGTCGTCTCCGGCGTCATCGAGGGTGACAACCCCTCGACGAAGGCCGCGAAGTCGCTGTTCGGCAAGATCTCGGAGCGCAAGAACCTGCTCCTGGTCGTCGAGCGTGCCGACGAGGCCGCGTGGCTGTCCGCCCGCAACCTGCCCCAGGTCCACATCCTGGAGCCGGGCCAGCTGAACACGTACGACGTTCTCGTCTCGGACGACGTGGTCTTCACCCAGGCCGCTCTCGAGTCCTTCGTGTCCGGCCCGAAGGCCAATGACACCGAAGGGAGCGAGGCCTGATGGCTATCCGTCACCCCGCCATTGCCTCCAAGGCCGCCAAGGCCGCCAAGGCCGCCCGCGTCGCCAAGGCGCGTCGCCACGCCGCGGAGGGCAAGAACACCGTCGAGACCCCGCTGAGCAAGTCGTTCACGGACCCCCGTGACATCCTGCTCAAGCCGGTCGTCTCCGAGAAGAGCTACGCGCTTCTCGACGAGGGCAAGTACACGTTCGTCGTGGACCCGAGCGCCAACAAGACCCAGATCAAGCAGGCCGTCCAGGCGGTCTTCTCGGTCAAGGTCACCGGGGTCAACACGATCAACCGCCAGGGCAAGCGCAAGCGGACCCGCACGGGCTTCGGCAAGCGCGCCGACAGCAAGCGCGCGATCGTGACCCTTGCCGAGGGCGACCGTATCGACATCTTCGGCGGTCCGACCGCGTAAGCGGGTCGGATCGTCCGATATCGGACGAGGACTGAGAAATGGGAATCCGCAAGTACAAGCCGACTACGCCGGGCCGTCGTGGTTCCAGCGTCGCCGACTTCGTCGAGGTCACGCGGTCCACGCCGGAGAAGTCGCTGGTCCGCCCCCTGCACAGCAAGGGCGGCCGTAACAACGCCGGTCGTGTGACCGTTCGCCACCAGGGTGGCGGACACAAGCGCGCCTACCGCGTGATCGACTTCCGTCGTCACGACAAGGACGGCGTGCCGGCGAAGGTCGCGCACATCGAGTACGACCCCAACCGCACCGCGCGCATCGCGCTGCTGCACTACGCGGACGGCGAGAAGCGCTACATCCTCGCCCCGCGCAACCTGTCGCAGGGTGACCGCGTCGAGAACGGTCCCGGGGCCGACATCAAGCCGGGCAACAACCTGGCGCTCCGCAACATCCCGGTCGGTACCACGATCCACGCGATCGAGCTCCGTCCCGGTGGCGGCGCCAAGTTCGCCCGCTCCGCCGGTGCCTCCGTGCAGCTGCTCGCGAAGGAGGGCCAGATGGCCCACCTCCGCATGCCTTCCGGTGAGATCCGCCTGGTCGACGTGCGCTGCCGCGCCACCGTCGGCGAGGTCGGCAACGCCGAGCAGAGCAACATCAACTGGGGCAAGGCCGGCCGCAAGCGCTGGCTGGGCGTCCGCCCGACCGTTCGCGGTGTGGCGATGAACCCGGTTGACCACCCGCACGGTGGTGGTGAGGGCAAGACCTCCGGTGGTCGCCACCCGGTCTCCCCGTGGGGTCAGAAGGAGGGTCGTACTCGTTCGCCGAAGAAGGCTTCGAACAAGTACATCGTCCGCCGCCGCAAGACGAACAAGAAGCGCTAGGAGCGGGTTTAGATGCCGCGCAGTCTCAAGAAGGGGCCCTTCGTCGACGACCACCTGATCAAGAAGGTGGACGCCCAGAACGAAGCCGGCACCAAGAACGTCATCAAGACCTGGTCCCGTCGCTCCATGATCGTGCCGGCCATGCTCGGCCACACGCTCGCGGTGCACAACGGCAAGACCCACATCCCGGTGTTCGTCACCGAGTCGATGGTCGGCCACAAGCTCGGCGAGTTCTCGCCGACGCGCACCTTCCGGGGTCACGTCAAGGACGACCGGAAGTCGAAGCGCCGCTAACAGCGGATCGCATTCAGACACGTAAGTAACTGAGAGGGACAACCATGGAAGCCAGGGCCCAGGCGCGGTACATCCGCGTCACGCCCATGAAGGCCCGCCGCGTGGTGGACCTGATCCGTGGCATGGACGCCACGGAGGCTCAGGCGGTCCTGCGATTCGCTCCGCAGGCCGCCTCCGTGCCCGTCGGCAAGGTGCTTGACAGCGCCATCGCCAACGCCGCGCACAACTACGACCACACCGACGCCGACAGCCTCTTCATCTCCGAGGCGTACGTCGACGAGGGTCCGACCCTGAAGCGGTTCCGTCCGCGCGCCCAGGGCCGTGCCTACCGGATCCGCAAGCGGACCAGCCACATCACCGTGGTCGTCAGCAGCAAGGAAGGAACCCGGTAATGGGCCAGAAGGTAAACCCGCATGGGTTCCGGCTCGGTGTCACGACCGACTTCAAGTCGCGTTGGTACGCCGACAAGCTGTACAAGGACTACGTCAAGGAAGACGTCGCCATCCGTCGGATGATGACGTCCGGCATGGAGCGCGCCGGCATCTCGAAGGTTGAGATCGAGCGCACCCGTGACCGTGTCCGCGTGGACATCCACACCGCGCGTCCCGGCATCGTCATCGGCCGCCGCGGCGCCGAGGCCGACCGCATCCGCGGTGACCTGGAGAAGCTGACCGGCAAGCAGGTCCAGCTGAACATCCTCGAGGTCAAGAACCCGGAGACCGACGCTCAGCTGGTGGCCCAGGCCGTCGCCGAGCAGCTCTCCTCCCGCGTCTCCTTCCGTCGGGCCATGCGCAAGAGCATGCAGTCCGCCATGAAGGCCGGCGCCAAGGGCATCAAGATCCAGTGCGGTGGCCGCCTCGGTGGCGCCGAGATGTCCCGCTCGGAGTTCTACCGCGAGGGCCGCGTGCCCCTGCACACGCTCCGCGCGAACGTGGACTACGGCTTCTTCGAGGCCAAGACGACCTTCGGCCGCATCGGCGTGAAGGTCTGGATCTACAAGGGCGACGTGAAGAACATCGCCGAGGTCCGCGCCGAGAACGCTGCGGCCCGTGCGGGTAACCGCCCGGCCCGTGGCGGTGCCGACCGCCCGGCCCGTGGTGGCCGTGGTGGCGAGCGGCGCGGTCGCAAGCCGCAGCAGGCTGCCGGTTCCGAGGCCCCCAAGGCCGAGGCTCCCGCCGCCGCTCCGGCTGAGAGCACCGGAACGGAGGCCTGACCGACATGCTGATCCCCCGTAGGGTCAAGCACCGCAAGCAGCACCACCCGAAGCGCTCCGGCGCTGCCAAGGGCGGCACGCAGGTTGCGTTCGGCGAGTACGGCATCCAGGCGCTGACCCCGGCCTACGTGACGAACCGCCAGATCGAGGCGGCTCGTATCGCGATGACCCGCCACATCAAGCGTGGCGGCAAGGTCTGGATCAACATCTACCCGGACCGTCCCCTCACCAAGAAGCCTGCCGAGACCCGCATGGGTTCCGGTAAGGGTTCGCCGGAGTGGTGGATCGCCAACGTCAAGCCCGGACGCGTCATGTTCGAGCTGTCGTACCCCAACGAGAAGATCGCCCGTGAGGCCCTGACTCGCGCCGCCCACAAGCTGCCGATGAAGTGCCGGATCGTCAAGCGCGAGGCAGGTGAAGCGTGATGTCGGCCGGTACCAAGGCGTCCGAGCTGCGCGAGCTGGGCAACGAGGAGCTTCTGGCGAAGCTCCGCGAGGCCAAGGAAGAGCTGTTCAACCTCCGCTTCCAGGCGGCGACCGGACAGCTTGAGAACCATGGCCGTCTGAAGGCGGTCCGCAAGGACATCGCGCGGATCTACACCCTGATGCGCGAGCGTGAGCTGGGCATCGAAACGGTGGAGAACGCCTGATGAGCGAGAACAACGTGACTGCAGCAGACAACAGCGGCTCCGCCGCGGGCGCAGAGGCGCGCGGCTTCCGCAAGACCCGCGAGGGTCTCGTCGTCAGCGACAAGATGGACAAGACCGTCGTCGTCGCCGTCGAGGACCGCGTCAAGCACGCACTGTACGGCAAGGTCATCCGCCGTACGAACAAGCTCAAGGCGCACGACGAGCAGAACGCCGCCGGCGTCGGCGACCGTGTCCTCCTCGCGGAGACCCGGCCGCTGTCCGCCACCAAGCGGTGGCGCGTCGTCGAGATCCTCGAGAAGGCCAAGTAATTTCCTGCGGGGGTAATCCCGCAGGTCAGTTCCGCCAGGCTCGGCAGGGGCTCTCCTCGCAAGAGGCGGCCCCTGCCGGGAACCGGCAGACAAACAGGAGATAGACGTGATCCAGCAGGAGTCGCGACTGCGTGTCGCCGACAACACTGGTGCGAAGGAGATCCTTTGCATCCGTGTGCTCGGTGGCTCCGGTCGCCGCTACGCGGGCATCGGTGACGTCATCGTCGCCACCGTCAAGGACGCGATCCCCGGTGGCAACGTGAAGAAGGGTGACGTCGTCAAGGCGGTCATCGTTCGCACCGTCAAGGAGCGCCGCCGTCCCGACGGCTCGTACATCCGCTTCGACGAGAACGCCGCCGTCATTCTGAAGAACGACGGCGACCCTCGCGGCACCCGCATCTTCGGCCCGGTCGGCCGTGAGCTGCGCGAGAAGAAGTTCATGAAGATCATCTCGCTCGCGCCGGAGGTGCTGTAAGCATGAAGATCAAGAAGGGCGACCTGGTCCAGGTCATCACCGGTAAGGACAAGGGCAAGCAGGGCAAGGTCATTGCCGCTTACCCGCGCGACGAGCGTGTCCTGGTCGAGGGTGTCAACCGGGTCAAGAAGCACACCAAGGCCGGTCCGACCGCTCGCGGTTCCCAGGCCGGCGGCATCGTCACGACCGAGGCGCCGATCCACGTCTCCAACGTCCAGCTGGTCGTTGAGAAGGACGGCAACAAGGTCGTCACGCGTGTCGGTTACCGCTTCGACGACGAAGGCAACAAGATCCGCGTTGCCAAGCGGACGGGTGAGGACATCTGATGGCTACCACCACCACTCCGCGTCTGAAGACGAAGTACCGCGAGGAGATCGCGGGCAAGCTGCGTGACGAGTTCAAGTACGAGAACGTCATGCAGATCCCCGGCCTCGTCAAGATCGTGGTCAACATGGGTGTGGGCGACGCCGCCCGCGACTCCAAGCTGATCGAGGGCGCCATCCGCGACCTCACCACGATCACCGGCCAGAAGCCGCAGGTCACCAAGGCCCGCAAGTCCATCGCGCAGTTCAAGCTGCGTGAGGGTCAGCCGATCGGTGCCCACGTCACGCTCCGTGGCGACCGCATGTGGGAGTTCCTGGACCGCACCCTGTCGCTCGCGCTGCCGCGCATCCGCGACTTCCGCGGCCTGTCCCCCAAGCAGTTCGACGGCCGTGGCAACTACACCTTCGGTCTCACGGAGCAGGTCATGTTCCACGAGATCGACCAGGACAAGATCGACCGTACCCGGGGTATGGACATCACCGTGGTGACCACGGCGACCAACGACGCTGAGGGCCGTGCGCTCCTTCGTCACCTCGGCTTCCCGTTCAAGGAGGCGTGAGCGAGATGGCGAAGAAGGCTCTGATTGCCAAGGCTGCTCGCAAGCCCAAGTTCGGTGTGCGTGGCTACACCCGCTGCCAGCGCTGTGGCCGTCCGCACTCCGTGTACCGCAAGTTCGGCCTGTGCCGCGTCTGCCTTCGTGAGATGGCTCACCGTGGCGAGCTGCCGGGCGTGACCAAGAGCTCCTGGTAATCCCCGCATTTAGGGATTCCTGAAGCTCTCGGTAAGCATCGGGCTCGGTCGGATGCCCATCCCTTCATGGCTTAGGCTTGGAGGGTTGGGCGTCTGACTGCCGCCCATACGACTTACTACGCCGTAGGTCCACCGCGCCGCACCCGTCCCGTCTCGGATCGGGGAGAGGGATGGCGCATCGGGAAACCCCGGCGAGAGAGGCCGAAGGCCAATTCATGACCATGACTGATCCGATCGCAGACATGCTCACGCGTCTGCGGAACGCGAACTCGGCATACCACGACACCGTGGCGATGCCGCACTCGAAGATCAAGTCGCACATCGCGGAGATCCTCCAGCAGGAGGGCTTCATCACGGGCTGGAAGGTCGAGGACGCCGAGGTCGGCAAGTCCCTCGTCCTGGAGCTGAAGTTCGGCCCCAACCGTGAGCGCTCCATCGCGGGCATCAAGCGGATCTCCAAGCCCGGTCTCCGGGTGTACGCGAAGTCCACCAACCTGCCCAAGGTCCTCGGTGGCCTCGGCGTGGCGATCATCTCCACGTCGCACGGTCTCCTGACCGACAAGCAGGCCGGCAAGAAGGGCGTGGGTGGGGAAGTCCTCGCCTACGTCTGGTAGCGGAAGGGAACGGAGGAAACAGCTATGTCGCGTATTGGCAAGCTCCCCATCACGGTTCCCGCCGGCGTGGACGTCACCATCGACGGCCGTACGGTCTCGGTCAAGGGCCCCAAGGGCTCGCTGACCCACACCGTTGCCGCGCCGATCGACATCGCCAAGGGTGAGGACGGCGTTCTGAACGTCACCCGCCCCAACGACGAGCGTCAGAACAAGGCCCTGCACGGCCTGTCCCGCACGCTGGTGGCGAACATGATCACCGGCGTGACCCAGGGTTACGTGAAGAAGCTCGAGATCAGCGGTGTCGGTTACCGCGTGACCGCCAAGGGTTCGAACCTCGAGTTCGCGCTCGGTTACAGCCACCCGATCCTCGTCGAGGCCCCCGAGGGCATCACCTTCAAGGTCGAGGCTCCGACCCGTTTCTCGGTCGAGGGCATCGACAAGCAGAAGGTCGGCGAGGTTGCGGCCAACATCCGCAAGCTGCGCAAGCCCGACCCGTACAAGGCCAAGGGCGTCAAGTACGAGGGCGAAGTCATCCGCCGCAAGGTCGGAAAGGCGGGTAAGTAAGCCATGGCATACGGACAGAAGATCCTGAAGGGCGACGCCTACAAGCGCGCCGCGATCAAGCGCCGTCACATCCGGATCCGCAAGCGGATCGCCGGTACGGCGGAGCGTCCCCGTCTGGTCGTTACCCGCTCGAACCGCCACATCGTGGCCCAGGTGATCGACGACATCAAGGGTCACACCCTGGCGTCGGCGTCCACCCTGGACACCTCGGTGCGTGGTGGCGAGGGCGACAAGTCCTCGCAGGCCAAGCAGGTCGGCGCCCTGGTCGCCGAGCGTGCCAAGGCCGCCGGTGTCGAGGCCGTCGTGTTCGACCGTGGTGGCAACCAGTACGCCGGGCGCATCGCCGCCCTGGCGGACGCCGCCCGCGAAGCCGGCTTGAAGTTCTGAGCCGTTCGTAGCTAGCGGAAAAGAGAGAGGTAAATCCAATGGCTGGACCCCAGCGCCGCGGTGGCGGTGCCGGTGGCGGCGAGCGGCGGGACCGGAAGGGCCGTGACGGCGGCGCAGCTGCCGCCGAGAAGACCGCGTACGTTGAGCGCGTTGTCGCGATCAACCGCGTCGCCAAGGTTGTGAAGGGTGGTCGTCGCTTCAGCTTCACTGCGCTCGTCGTAGTGGGCGATGGCGATGGCACCGTGGGTGTCGGTTACGGCAAGGCCAAGGAGGTGCCGGCCGCCATCGCCAAGGGTGTTGAGGAGGCCAAGAAGCACTTCTTCAAGGTCCCCCGTATCCAGGGCACCATCCCCCACCCCATCCAGGGTGAGAAGGCTGCCGGCGTCGTCCTGCTCAAGCCTGCGTCCCCCGGTACCGGTGTTATCGCCGGTGGCCCGGTGCGTGCCGTGCTCGAGTGCGCCGGTATCCACGACGTGCTGTCGAAGTCGCTCGGCTCCGACAACGCGATCAACATCGTGCACGCGACCGTGGAGGCCCTGAAGGGTCTGCAGCGTCCCGAGGAGATCGCGGCCCGCCGCGGTCTGCCCCTTGAGGACGTCGCTCCCGCGGCTCTTCTCCGTGCGCGTGCCGGGGCGGGTGCGTAATCATGGCGCAGCTCAAGATTACGCAGGTCAAGTCCTACATCGGCAGCAAGCAGAACCACCGTGACACCCTGCGCTCCCTTGGTCTCAAGGGCATCAACACGCAGGTCGTCAAGGAGGACCGCCCCGAGTTCCGCGGCATGGTGCACACCGTCCGCCACCTCGTGACGGTCGAGGAGGTCGACTGATCATGGCGGAGCAGAACCCGCTCAAGATCCACAACCTCCGTCCCGCCCCCGGCGCCAAGACCGCCAAGACCCGTGTCGGTCGTGGTGAGGCGTCGAAGGGTAAGACGGCCGGTCGTGGTACCAAGGGCACGAAGGCCCGTTACCAGGTTCCGGAGCGCTTCGAGGGTGGCCAGATGCCCCTCCACATGCGTCTCCCGAAGCTGAAGGGCTTCAAGAACCCGTTCAAGACCGAGTTCCAGGTCGTGAACCTCGACAAGCTGGCCGCGCTCTACCCCGAGGGTGGCGAGGTCACCGTCGAGGGTCTGGTGGCCAAGGGTGCCGTTCGCAAGAACAGCCTCGTCAAGGTCCTCGGCCAGGGCGAGATCACCGTGGCGCTGCAGGTGACGGTGGACGCCGTCTCCGGCTCCGCCAAGGAGAAGATCACCGCCGCCGGCGGTACCGTCACCGAGCTCGTCTGAACACAGCAGGCGTCTCGATGACTTGAGCGATCCCGACCGGGGATACCCCACAAATGGGGTATCCCCGGTTGGTCGTTCCTAGGGTGGCAGTCTCGCGGGTAAGGTGGCCTGCACTGCCAACTTTTAACGTGTGCCTCACATGGGGCACTCAGGGCGGCAGTTGGCCGTTACTCAATCGTCGAACCTCAAGACCGTCACCCTTGACGCAGTAGCGCGGGGGTCGCAGGAGGCACCGTGCTCACCGCGTTCGCCCGGGCGTTCAAGACGCCCGACCTGCGCAAGAAGCTGCTCTTCACGCTCGGCATCATCGTGGTCTACCGGGTCGGTACCCACGTACCGATTCCCGGCGTCGACTACACGTCCGTCCAGCAGTGCGTGGACGAGGCGTCCGGCAACCAGGGCCTCTTCGGTCTGGTCAACATGTTCAGCGGCGGCGCGCTGCTGCAGATCACGGTCTTCGCGCTGGGCATCATGCCGTACATCACGGCGAGCATCATCCTCCAGCTGCTGACCGTGGTGATCCCGCGTCTGGAGGCCCTCAAGAAGGAGGGCCAGTCCGGCACGGCGAAGATCACGCAGTACACCCGTTACCTGACGGTGGCGCTCGCCATCCTCCAGGGCACCGGCCTCGTCGCCACCGCTCGCAGCGGCGCCCTCTTCTCGGGTTGCACGGTCGCCGGGCAGATCGTCCCGGACCGCTCGATCTTCGTGACCATCACCATGGTCATCACCATGACCGCCGGTACGGCCGTCGTCATGTGGCTCGGTGAGCTGATCACCGACCGCGGTGTCGGCAACGGCATGTCGATCCTGATGTTCATCTCGATCGCCGCGACCTTCCCGTCCGCGCTGTGGGCCATCAAGACCCAGGGCACCCTGGCCGACGGCTGGATCGAGTTCGGCACCGTGATGCTGGTCGGCTTCGTCATGGTCGGCCTGGTGGTCTTCGTCGAGCAGGCCCAGCGCCGCATCCCGGTCCAGTACGCGAAGCGGATGATCGGCCGGCGTTCCTACGGCGGTACGTCCACTTACATCCCGTTGAAGGTGAACCAGGCAGGTGTGATTCCTGTCATCTTCGCCTCGTCGCTGCTCTACATCCCGGCTCTGGTCGCGCAGTTCTCAAGTGGTAATTCCGGCTGGAAGTCCTGGATCGAGGCCAACCTCGTCAAGGGCGACCACCCGATTTACATCACTATGTACTTCTTGCTCATCGTTTTCTTCGCGTTCTTCTACGTGGCGATCACCTTCAACCCCGAAGAAGTCGCCGACAACATGAAGAAGTATGGTGGCTTCATCCCGGGCATCCGGGCTGGCCGACCGACCGCTGAGTACCTGAGCTACGTGCTCAACCGGATCACCTGGCCGGGTTCGCTGTATCTGGGTCTGATCGCTCTCGTCCCGACGATTGCGTTGGCCGGTTTCGGCGCCAACCAGAACTTCCCGTTCGGTGGCACCAGCATCCTGATCATCGTGGGTGTCGGACTCGAGACCGTGAAGCAGATCGAGAGCCAGCTCCAGCAGCGCAATTACGAAGGGTTCCTCCGCTGATGCGAATCGTCCTCGTCGGGCCGCCTGGCGCCGGTAAGGGAACGCAAGCCACGCGCCTTGCCGAGAAGCTGAACATCCCGCACATCTCCACGGGTGACCTGTTCCGCGCCAACATCAGCCAGCAGACGGAGCTCGGGAAACTCGCGAAGTCCTACATGGACGCGGGGAACCTCGTGCCCGACGAGGTCACCATCGCGATGGCCAAGGACCGCATGGAGCAGCCCGACGCCGAGGGCGGCTTCCTGCTGGACGGCTTCCCGCGCAATGTCTCGCAGGCCGAGGCCCTGGACGAACTGCTCACCACCGAGGCCATCAAGCTGGACGCGGTGCTGGACCTGGAGGCCCCGGAGGAGGAGGTCGTCAAGCGGATCGCCGGCCGGCGCATCTGCCGCAACGACTCCGCGCACGTCTTCCACGTCTCGTACAAGAAGCCCGCCGAGGAAGGCGTCTGCGACGTCTGCGGCGGTGAGCTGTACCAGCGTGACGACGACTCCGAGGACACCGTCCGCACGCGGCTGGAGGTCTACCACACGCAGACCGAGCCGATCATCGACTACTACAAGGCCCAGGGTCTGGTCGTCACGATCGAGGCCATGGGTCCGGTGGACGAGGTCACGGCCCGTGCGCTCGCCGCGCTCAAGCGCGAGGGCGACGAGAAGTAGGTCCCCGATACGTCGCGGTAGCCGCGGTTCCTGTCCTGGAGCCGCGGCTGCTGTATGCCGTGGGGCGGTCCGGGCGGCGGGACCACCCGCGGGCCGCGCACGTATGGTGGTGACGTAGCCCTTACTCCCGGTTCCAGAAAGGCCCTCTCCGTCATGGTGCAGATCAAGAGCCCCGAGCAGATCGCCAAGATGCGCGAGGCGGGGCTGGTCGTCGCTGCGATCCACGCGGCGACCCGGGAGGCCGCTGTACCGGGGGTCACCACCAAGGATCTGGACGAGGTCGCCCGCAAGGTGATCGCCGAGCACGGGGCGAAGTCGAACTTCCTCGGCTACGGCGGGTTCCCGGCCACCATCTGCACCTCCGTGAACGAGGTCGTCGTCCACGGCATCCCCTCCGACGAGGTCGTCCTCAAGGACGGGGACATCATCTCCATCGACGCCGGCGCGATCGTGGACGGCTGGCACGGCGACGCCGCCTACACCGCCTTCGTGGGCTCCGGTCACGCTCCGGAACTGATCGAACTCTCCCGGGTGACCGAGGAGTCGATGTGGGCCGGCATCGCGGCCATGAAGCAGGGCAACCGGCTCGTCGACGTCTCCCGCGCGATCGAGACCTACATCCGCCGCCAGCCCAAGGCGGGCGGCGGCCGGTACGGGATCATCGAGGACTACGGCGGCCACGGCATCGGCACCGAGATGCACATGGACCCGCATCTGCTGAACTACGTGGAGCGCCGCCGGGGCAAGGGCCCCAAGCTGGTGCCCGGGTTCTGCCTCGCGATCGAGCCGATGGTCTCGCTGGGCACGCCCCGGACCGAGGTGCTCCAGGACGACTGGACCGTCATCACCACCGACGGCACCTGGTCCTCGCACTGGGAGCACTCCGTCGCGCTGACCGAGCAGGGGCCGCTGGTGCTGACCGCCCCCGACGGCGGCAAGGCCAAGCTGGCGGAGCTGGGCGTCGTTGCCGCTCCGGACCCTCTTGCGTAATGATCTTCCCAGTGGGGCAGACTTCACCGATTCGTCTTTCCGGGTGCGCTGACGTAGACTGACTCGTCGGCTCTTGTGTACCCGCATGTCTGCATGCGCTCACACTGAGTCGATCAAGGTAGTCGATTCGAAGGGCGAAGCGTGGCCAAGAAGCAAGGTGCCATCGAGATCGAGGGCACTGTCGTCGAGTCTCTGCCGAACGCCATGTTCAAGGTCGAGCTCCAGAACGGCCACCAGGTCCTGGCACACATCAGCGGCAAGATGCGTATGCACTACATCCGCATCCTCCCTGACGACCGGGTCGTGGTGGAGCTGTCTCCGTACGACCTGACGCGTGGCCGGATCGTCTACCGGTACAAGTAGATCTTGCCCGCACCCCGGCCTTGTCGGGGTGGTGGCACTGACCCGGAGAACCTCAACCAATGAAGGTCAAGCCGAGCGTCAAGAAGATCTGCGACAAGTGCAGGGTGATCCGCCGTCACGGTCGGGTCATGGTCATTTGCGAGAACCCGCGCCACAAGCAGCGCCAGGGCTGACGCACGACCTTTCCCTCTGCATCTCTATCGCAGAGTCTTCGCGCGACGCGAGCTGAATTGTTCATACGCAGGACCCGGACGCCGAGGCGTCCGATACCCCCGGTTCGGAGGCCGGGGACCCAGTTCGTACCTGGTACGGCGGCTGGGAGCCGGTTCTGCAGAAGACCTCCGAAGATCACCAGGAGCCATTGAATGGCACGCGTTTCCGGTGTTGACATCCCGCGCGACAAGCGCGTGGAGGTCGCCCTCACCTACGTGTTCGGCATTGGCCGGACCCTTTCGCAGGAGACGCTGGCTGCGACCGGCGTCGACCCGAACACCCGCGTTCGCGACCTCTCCGAGGAGCAGCTCGTCGCGATCCGCGAGTACGTGGACGCCAACATCAAGACCGAGGGTGACCTCCGTCGCGAGATCCAGGCCGACATCCGCCGCAAGGTCGAGATCGGTTGCTACCAGGGTCTCCGTCACCGTCGTGGTCTGCCCGTCCGCGGTCAGCGCACCAGCACGAACGCTCGTACCCGCAAGGGCCCGCGTCGCGCCATCGCCGGCAAGAAGAAGCCGGGCAAGAAGTAGTCCACAGCGGACTTCGCCGTCCAGCGGTCTTCGCTGTAGGACCGACCACCTCCCGTAGGAGTACAGATGCCCCCCAAGGGTCGTCAGGGCGCTGCCAAGAAGGTGCGCCGCAAGGAAAAGAAGAACGTCGCTCACGGCCACGCGCACATCAAGAGCACGTTCAACAACACGATCGTCTCGATCACGGACCCGTCCGGCAACGTGATCTCCTGGGCCTCCGCCGGCCACGTCGGCTTCAAGGGCTCCCGGAAGTCCACGCCGTTCGCCGCGCAGATGGCCGCCGAGTCGGCTGCCCGCCGCGCCCAGGAGCACGGCATGCGCAAGGTCGACGTGTTCGTGAAGGGTCCGGGTTCCGGTCGTGAGACCGCGATCCGTTCGCTCCAGGCCACGGGCCTCGAGGTCGGCTCCATCCAGGACGTCACCCCGACCCCGCACAACGGCTGCCGTCCGCCGAAGCGTCGTCGCGTCTGACCTCGCTTCTCAGGGCTTCTCGGGCGGTACGGCTCCTTCGGGTCGTGCCGCCCGTACCCTTGAAGTACCTCAGGGCATCAAATAGTGGGTGCCCCTGAACTGAAGGAATCACTTCATGCTGATCGCTCAGCGTCCCTCGTTGACCGAAGAGGTCGTCGACGAGTTCCGCTCCCGGTTCGTGATCGAGCCGCTGGAGCCGGGCTTCGGCTACACCCTCGGCAACTCCCTGCGCCGTACCCTCCTGTCGTCGATCCCCGGCGCTGCTGTCACCAGCATCCGCATCGACGGCGTCCTGCACGAGTTCACCACCGTGCCGGGCGTCAAGGAGGACGTCACCGACCTGATCCTCAACATCAAGCAGCTGGTCGTCTCCTCGGAGCACGACGAGCCGGTCGTGATGTACCTGCGCAAGCAGGGCCCGGGTCTGGTCACCGCCGCCGACATCGCGCCCCCGGCCGGTGTCGAGGTGCACAACCCCGACCTCGTCCTCGCCACGCTCAACGGCAAGGGCAAGCTGGAGATGGAGCTGACGGTCGAGCGCGGCCGCGGTTACGTCTCCGCCGTGCAGAACAAGCAGGTGGGCCAGGAGATCGGCCGTATCCCGGTCGACTCCATCTACTCGCCGGTGCTGAAGGTCACGTACAAGGTCGAGGCGACCCGTGTCGAGCAGCGCACCGACTTCGACAAGCTGATCGTCGACGTCGAGACCAAGCAGGCGATGCGTCCGCGTGACGCCATGGCCTCCGCCGGTAAGACCCTGGTCGAGCTGTTCGGTCTCGCCCGCGAGCTGAACATCGACGCCGAGGGCATCGACATGGGCCCGTCCCCCACGGACGCCGCCCTTGCCGCCGATCTGGCGCTGCCGATCGAGGAGCTGGAGCTCACGGTCCGCTCCTACAACTGCCTCAAGCGCGAGGGCATCCACTCCGTGGGTGAGCTCGTGGCTCGTTCCGAGGCCGACCTGCTGGACATCCGCAACTTCGGTGCGAAGTCCATCGACGAGGTCAAGGCGAAGCTGGCCGGCATGGGCCTGGCCCTCAAGGACAGCCCGCCCGGATTCGACCCGACCGCCGCGGCCGATGCCTTTGGCGCGGACGACGACGCGGATGCGGGCTTCGTCGAGACCGAGCAGTACTAAGAGCTCGGGCCTTCGGGTTCGTACGTGGGTGCGGGTGCGCTGTGCCTTGTCGCGCAGTTCCCCGCGCCCCTTCCGGGAGCGTCCCTTAGGGATACCTCCCGGATCTCCGACAGGTAACCGCCTGCTCGGATACTGACCCCGGTACCTCATACGGCCGGGGCAGACACACAGGAGATTGACATGCCGAAGCCCACCAAGGGTGCCCGTCTGGGCGGCAGCGCCGCGCACGAGAAGCTGCTCCTCGCCAACCTGGCGAAGAGCCTCTTCGAGCACGGCAAGATCACGACGACCGAGGCCAAGGCCCGTCGTCTGCGCCCGTACGCGGAGCGTCTGGTCACCAAGGCGAAGAAGGGCGACCTTCACAACCGCCGTCAGGTGCTCCAGGTGATCACGGACAAGAGCATCGTGCACACGCTCTTCACCGAGATCGGCCCGCGCTACGAGAACCGTCCGGGTGGCTACACCCGGATCACCAAGATCGGTAACCGCCGTGGCGACAACGCGCCCATGGCTGTCATCGAGCTGGTCGAGGCGCTGACGGTCGCGCAGGAGGCCACGGGTGAGGCCGAGGCCGCCACCAAGCGTGCCGCCAAGGACGCCGAGGTTGCCGAGACCAAGGTCGACACGACCAAGGCCGACGACGCGGTTGAGGCCGACGAGGCTGCGGCCGAGGAGTCCAAGGACGCGTAAGCGTTCTGCCGGGGGCTGTGCGGTTCGCGGCTGCGGCGCCGTCGTGGCCGTTCGCGCCCACGCGGTGGCAACCGCAAGTTGATGCAGTCCCGCGCCCCTAGGGGTGTTGGCGGGTCCGTTCCTTTCGAGGGGCGGGCCCGCTTTCGTGTTCCTGAGAGGATCTCTGTGTGAGTGAAGTAGCTGCGCCTGGGTTCGTGCGTGTTCGGCTCGACCTCTCTTATGACGGCAGTGAGTTCCACGGCTGGGCCAAGCAGGCCGGGGGGCGGCGGACCGTGCAGGGGGAGGTCGAGGAGGCGCTGCGGACCGTGACGCGGTCGGGCGCGACGACGTACGACCTGACCGTCGCAGGGCGGACCGACGCCGGAGTGCACGCGCGGGGGCAGGTGGCCCATGTCGATCTGCCCGCGGAACTGTGGGAGGAGCACCGGGAGAAGCTGCTGAAGCGGCTCGCCGGGCGGCTGCCCAAGGACGTGCGCGTGTGGGCGCTCAGTGAGGCGCCGGAGGGCTTCAACGCGCGGTTCGCCGCGCTGTGGCGGCGTTACGTCTACCGGGTCGGCGACCGGCCGGGCGGGGTGGATCCGCTGCTGCGCAGTCATGTGCACTGGCACGACTGGGAGTTGGACGTGGCCGTGATGGACGCGGCCGCCAAGTCCCTCGTCGGGGAGCACGACTTCGCCGCCTACGCGAAGAAGCGCGAGGGTGCCTCCACGGTCCGCGAGATCTTCGACTTCGACGTGCGCCGCACGGCCGGCGGAGTCGTCGAGATCGAGGTCCGCGCCGACGCCTTCTGCCACAACCAAGTGCGTTCCATGGTGGGCGCGTTGCTGTTCGTGGGGGACGGGCACCGCGGTGTGGAGTGGCCGCGGAAGGTGCTGGACGCGCGGGTGCGCGACAGCGCCGTCCATGTCGTACGGCCGCACGGGCTGACCCTGGAGGAGGTCGCCTACCCGCCCGCCGACCAACTGGCGGAGCGGCAGCGGCAGGCTCGGCGGGTGCGGGGGCAGGTGCACTGAGAGAGGGGCTCCGGGAACCCCGGAGCCCCTCTCTCGCGCTTCTGGGGACCCCGCGGGCCCGGAGCCCTGCCTAGCCCGCCTGGGCCGCCGCCGAGGCCTGGGCCTGGCCTCGGCGTTGGATCTGGCGGAAGGTGAACTCCTGGAGGTCGTCGCCGGTCGTGAAGACCTTGCTGTCCTTGGTCGTGACGTCCTTGCCGTTGGTGAAGCCGGCGACCGTGAAGTAGGCGTAGCGGCCGTAGGAGTTACGGGTGGAGCGGCAGACGGCGGCGTTGCAGAAGGGCTTCACGCCCTTGCCGGACAGTGCCTTGACGATGCTCTTGTCGTCGGACTCGCCCTTGGCCTTGGTCGCCTGCGCCTCGGTGTCGAAGACGGCCACGCCGACGGTGACCGCGACGCCGTCCTTGACATAGGTGACCCGCATCAGGCGGGTGCAGCCGTTGGCGTCGAGGATCTTCGGCAGGGTCTTCAGGACGGCCGAGGAGCAGTCCTCGGTGTCGGCCGTCGGCCCCTTCTTGTAGACGGTCTCGCCCATCGTCAGCTGGGTGCCCGGGAAGAGGGTCTCGGGGCCGAGCGGGGCGGTGTCCTTCTTCGCGCTGGCGACGAAGTCGTCGGGGTCCAGCGGGGGCGGCGCGCTCGTCGGCTCGAACGAGGGGGCCGGACCCGTGGACCCGCTCGGTATGTCCGCGGTCGCGGGGAGCTGGGAGGTCGGCTTGTTGGATGCCTCGTTCCCGCCGTTCGCGGACA
Source organism: Streptomyces sp. NPDC048002 (assembly GCF_040653275.1). Taxonomy (NCBI): domain Bacteria; kingdom Bacillati; phylum Actinomycetota; class Actinomycetes; order Kitasatosporales; family Streptomycetaceae; genus Streptomyces; species Streptomyces sp. NPDC048002. The sequence goes on from NZ_JBEZNL010000038.1 coordinate 28,228, forward strand.
CCACGGCCACGGCGACGGCGGCGGCCACGCCGACGGTCGCCAGCGCGCCACCGCCGATGAACAGCAGCCGGCGCCGCTTGTTACGGGACTCGGACGCCTCGGCGAGCGCGGCCCAGTCCGGGGTCCGGCCGTCGTCGCCGCTGTTCCACGGCTGCTGGGATTGCGGTTTCCAGGGGTCCCACTGAGGCTGGGATCCCCCCTGCTGCCCAAAGCTCATGGGGCGCATCTTAGACGGGGGCCGGGGGGTGCCGTTCCGCATCGAGAACCCTTGGGGCGCCTGGGATCGCGGCACCCGGCGAGGGCAAAACCGACATCTCCGGGTGGTTGGTACGAGCCGCGCTCCGGCGTCCCCGCGCGCCGGGCGGGGGTAAAATGGGCTCTCGCAACGGCAGTGACCTCGTTTTGACCCGTCCGGGGAAGCGAAGGTATTCTGCCTGTTCGTTGTGTATTGGCTTGCTCATTCTCACGGGACGGGCCCTTACACCGGTCCACCGGGCCGATGACCAGCGACCAGCGCGCGGTATGCGTCACCGCAGTGCGGTCAGGGCTGTCGTGATCGTTTCGGTGACCTGTTCAGGACCATTCACTCGAAGCGAAGGCTACGAACCGTGCGTACGTACAGCCCCAAGCCCGGCGATGTGACGCGCCAGTGGCACGTCATCGACGCTCAGGACGTTGTCCTGGGTCGTCTCGCCACCACCGCCGCCTCCATCCTGCGGGGCAAGCACAAGCCGATCTACGCGCCCCACGTCGACACCGGTGACTTCGTCATCATCATCAACGCGGACAAGGTGCACCTGTCCGGCAACAAGCGGACCCAGAAGATGGCGTACCGCCACTCCGGCTACCCGGGTGGTCTGCGCTCCGTCCGCTACGACGAGCTGCTGGCGAAGAACCCCGAGAAGGCCATCGAGAAGGCCGTCAAGGGCATGCTCCCCAAGAACACCCTGGGCCGTCAGATGCTCTCCAAGCTGAAGGTCTACTCGGGCGACCAGCACCCGCACGCTGCCCAGCAGCCGGTGCCGTTCGAGATCACCCAGGTCGCGCAGTAATTCCGGCCACCCCCTAAGACCGAAGAGAATCTGAGGAGCATCGTGGCCGAGACCACTGCCGAGCAGCCGCTCGAAGAGCTTGACATCGACAGCTACACCACCGAGTCCGAGGTCCCCGTGGAGGGTGAGTACACCTCCGAGTCCATGGCCTCGCGTTTCGGTGAGCCCCAGCCGGCCGCCGGCCTGGGCCGTCGCAAGAACGCCATCGCCCGCGTCCGGATCGTCCCGGGCACCGGCAAGTGGAAGATCAACGGTCGCACCCTTGAGGACTACTTCCCCAACAAGGTGCACCAGCAGGAAGTCAACGAGCCCTTCAAGGTGCTCGAGCTCGAGGGCCGCTACGACGTCATCGCCCGCATCGCGGGTGGCGGTGTCTCCGGTCAGGCCGGTGCGCTCCGTCTCGGTGTCGCCCGCGCGCTGAACGAGGCCGACGTGGACAACAACCGCGGCGCCCTCAAGAAGGCCGGCTTCCTCAAGCGCGACGACCGTGCGGTCGAGCGCAAGAAGGCCGGTCTGAAGAAGGCCCGCAAGGCTCCGCAGTACAGCAAGCGCTAAGCTTCGCTGCCTGCAGCTCGTACTGGCGCTACAGCAGTACGTCCGAACGCCCCGGCGGCACGCCACAGTGCCGCCGGGGCGTTCGTTTTCTCACTGCTGTGGGCGTATAACGGCACAAGACGTTCAAAGGCTTGTGTGATCGGGTGATCCGGGACGATCGCCCGAGGTGATCTCCGCGGGTGATCCCCGAAAGTGACGCTTCATCAGGAGGACAAGTGGGACGACTCTTCGGCACGGACGGCGTGCGCGGTGTCGCCAACGCGGATCTGACCGCCGAGATGGCGCTCGGTCTGTCGGTCGCGGCGGCCCACGTGCTCGCCGAGGCGGGCACCTTCGAGGGTCACCGCGCGACGGCGGTGGTCGGACGGGACCCGCGTGCGTCCGGGGAGTTCCTGGAGGCCGCCGTGGTCGCCGGACTGGCGAGCGCGGGTGTCGACGTGCTGCGGGTCGGCGTGCTGCCGACGCCCGCCGTGGCCCACCTCACCGGCGCGCTCGGCGCCGACCTCGGCGTCATGCTCTCCGCCAGCCACAACGCCATGCCGGACAACGGCATCAAGTTCTTCGCCCGCGGCGGCCACAAGCTCGCCGACGAGCTGGAGGACCGCATCGAGTCCGTCTACGAGTCGCACCGCCACGGCGAGCCCTGGGAGCGTCCCACCGGCGCGGGCGTCGGCCGGGTCCGCGACTACGACGAGGGCCTCGACCAGTACGTCGCCCATCTCATCGGAGTCCTCCCGAACCGGCTCGACGGGCTGAAGATCGTCCTCGACGAGGCGCACGGTGCCGCCGCCCGGGTCTCGCCGGAGGCGTTCGCGCGGGCCGGCGCCGAGGTGATCACCATCGGCGCGGAGCCCGACGGGCTCAACATCAACGACGGCTGCGGCTCCACCCACCTCGGTCTGCTCAAGGCCGCCGTCGTCGAGCACGGCGCCGCCCTCGGCATCGCCCACGACGGCGACGCCGACCGCTGCCTCGCCGTCGACCACACCGGTGAGGAGGTGGACGGCGACCAGATCCTGGCCGTACTCGCGCTGGCGATGCGGGAGCGTTCCGCACTGCGCTCCGGCACCGTTGTCGCGACGGTCATGTCCAACCTCGGCTTCAAGCTGGCGCTGGAGCGGGAGGGCCTGAACCTCGTCCAGACCGCCGTCGGCGACCGGTACGTGCTGGAGGAGATGAAGCAGCACGGCTACGCCCTCGGCGGCGAGCAGTCCGGGCACGTGATCATCCTCGACCACGCGACCACCGGTGACGGCACGCTGACCGGCCTGATGCTCGCGGCCCGGATCACCGAGACCGGGCGTTCGCTCCGGGACCTGGCCGCCGTGATGGAGCGGCTGCCGCAGGTACTGGTCAACGTGCCCGACGTCGACAGGTCCCGGGTGAGGACCTCCGCGGAACTGGCCGCCGCGGTCACCGAGGCGGAGCGGGAGCTGGGCACGACCGGGCGGGTGCTGCTGCGGCCCTCCGGGACCGAGCCGCTGGTCCGGGTGATGGTCGAGGCCGCCGACATCGACCAGGCGCGCAGCGTCGCCGGGCGACTGGCCGACGTGGTGAAGTCGGCGCTGGGCTAGCGGACACCCCTGGTCCGGGGACCCGCGTCCCCGGACCGGCAGGCGCGCTAGGCGTGCAGCCGCTGTCGCTGTCGGTTCCAGAAGAACTTCTGGGCCAGCATCGTCAGCGTGCCCGCGAGGACGATCGCCAGCAGGTTCAGCAGGAGCTGTTCGGTGGAGCCCACCGTCTGCTTGGTGTCCCCGTAGCTCAGGGCGATCGCCGCGTTCGCGGCCGCCGGAACCGTCGTGACCGAGATCGCCACGCCCACCAGGGCGCCCGACTTCGCCGAGGTCAGTGAGAGGGTGCCGGCCGCGCCGGCCAGGACCGCGACGATGAACGAGAACCGGTCCGGCGCGTAGACGAAGCCGGTCTGCGGGCGGTCGCCCTCCAGCTGTTCCTCGCTGAACAGGTCGATGGCGTCCATGAAGAAGCTGAAGCCGACCGTGACCGCCATGGCCACGGCGAAGCCGACCAGCAGCGCGATCAGGGAGCGCAGCGCCAGCCGCGGGGCGCGCTGCACCAGCGCCGTGCTGATCCCCGCGAGCGGGCCGAACTCGGGGCCGACGGCCATGGCGCCCACGATCAGGATCGCGTTGTCGAGCACCACACCGCAGGCCGCGATCATCGTGGCGAGGGTGAGGAACGCGAGGTAGGTGACGGAGAGCGTCGACTCCTCGTGCGTCTCCTCCGTCAGGTGCTCCCACAGGACCGCGTCCGCTGCCTCGCCGGGGGCGTCCTTCTCCGCCTGGTCCGCGCGCTTGGACAGCGAGAGGTCGATGTTCTCCACGGCGATGGAGCCGCAGTCCTCGATGTCCAACTCCTGGAGCCGGCTGAGGAGTTCGTCGCCCGCCTCGCGGGCCACGTCGCACATGACGACATCGCCGGCCGGATCTCGGGCGGCGCCGGGCAGGACGACGAGATGGGTGGTGCCGACCGTGTCCTCGATCAGCCGGACGGCCGCCTCGGTCCGGTCGGCCGGTGTGATCAGTCGCAGGTGCAGCATGGCGGCAGCGTAGCCGTCACAGCTTGCGCAGCCGCAGGCGCTGCACCTTGTGATCGGGACCCTTGCGCACGATCAGGGTGGCGCGGCCGCGGGTGGGCGCCACGTTCTCCACGAGGTTGGGCTTGTTGATGGTCCGCCAGGTGGTCCGCGCGTAGTCCAGCGCCTCCTCCTCGGAGACCTGGGTGTACTTGCGGAAGTACGAGGACGGGTTCTGGAAGGCCGTCGCGCGCAGCTTCTTGAAGCGGTTGAGGTACCAGTGCTCGATGTCCTCGGTGCGCGCGTCGACGTAGACGCTGAAGTCGAAGTAGTCGGCGAGGCCGACGCGGGTGCGGCCGTCCTTGCCGGGCAGTGCGGGCTGGAGCACGTTCAGGCCCTCGACGATCAGGATGTCCGGGCGGCGGACCGTGAGCTTCCGGTCGGGGACGATGTCGTAGATGAGATGCGAGTAGACCGGGGCCGAGACCTCGTCCTTGCCCGCCTTGATGTCGGCGACGAACCGGGTCAGGGCGCGGCGGTCGTAGGACTCCGGGAAGCCCTTCCTCGACATCAGGCCGCGGGCCTGGAGTTCGCGCGTCGGCAGCAGGAAGCCGTCCGTGGTGACCAGTTCCACGCGCGGGTGCTCGGGCCAGCGGGAGAGCAGGGCCTGGAGCAGTCGGGCGACCGTGGACTTGCCGACGGCGACCGAGCCGGCGACCCCTATGACGAAGGGGGTGCCCGACTGGGAGCCCTGCTCGCCGAGGAAGGTGTTGAGCGCGCCGCGCAGACCGTCCGTGGCGCCGACGTAGAGGTTGAGCAGCCGGGAGAGCGGGAGGTAGATGTCCCGCACCTCGTCGAGGTCGATGACGTCGCCGAGACCGCGCAGCTTCTCGACCTCCTCGGCGGAGAGGGGCAGCGGCGTCTTGTCGCGCAGCGCGCTCCACTCGGCTCGGGTGAGGTCGACGTAGGGAGTCGCCTCCGGCCTGTGCCGGTGGGCGCTCCGGGGCATCGGGGAGACCGGAGAGATCACAGTCCATTGTTACGGGCGTACGAACGGACGGTGAGGTGGGATCCGTCACCCGGCTTCGCAGAAGCTCCATAACGGCACAAAAGGGGGAATGTCAGTGGTGTGCGTCACAGTTGTGGGAGAGGTGGGCCCAGCCCGGGCTCCACCGACCCCGAGGGGTGACCCATGACGTACGCGATTGAGGCGGAAGGCCTGGTCAAGCGGTTCAAGGAGACCGAGGCGCTGGCCGGGGTCGACCTGGGGGCCCGCCGGGGCACGGTGCTCGGGCTGCTGGGCCCCAACGGCGCGGGGAAGACCACCGCGGTGCGGATCTTCGCGACGCTGCTCCGGCCGGACGGCGGCCGGGCCCGGGTGGCCGGGTACGACGTCGTGCGGGACGCGGCCACGGTCCGCTCGCTGGTCGGGCTGACCGGGCAGTACGCGGCGGTGGACGAGAACCTGACCGGCACCGAGAACCTGCTGCTCATCGGCCGGCTGCTCGGCCTGTCGCGGCGGCGGGCCCGGGAGCGGGCGCGGGAACTGCTGGAGCGCTTCCAGCTGACGGACGCGGCCGGACGGGCCGTGAAGACGTACTCCGGCGGCATGCGACGGCGCCTCGACCTCGCCGCGAGCCTCGTGGGACGCCCCAGCATCCTCTTCCTCGACGAGCCCACGACCGGCCTGGACCCGCACAGCCGAGGGGAGCTGTGGGATCTGCTGAGGGGCCTGGTCGCGGACGGCGCCACGGCCCTGCTGACCACGCAGTACCTGAATGAGGCCGATGTGCTCGCCGACGACATCGTGGTGATCGACAAGGGCCGGGTGATCGCCGAGGGCACGCCGGACCAGCTGAAGTCGCAGGTCGGCGGGCAGGTGCTGGAGGTGCGGCCCCTGGTCGCGGAGGAGCTGACGCGGGTGCACGCGCTGGTGGCGCGGGCGGCCGGCGCCCAGACCCAGATCGAGGGCGACGCGGTCACCGCGCCCGTGAAGGACCCCGAGCTGATGCCGGCCGTGGTGCGCTCCCTGGACCGGGAGGGGATCGCCGTGGGCGAGCTGGCGCTGCGCCGCTCCTCGCTCGACGAGGTGTTCCTGGTCCTGACCGGCCACCGCGCGGAGCCCGCCGGTGAGGCGGAGGACGACGGGGAGGCGGCCGTCCGAGAGGGCGAAGCCGAGCGGCCGAAGGAGGTGAGCCGGACGTGACCGCCACCACGCTCACCGCTCCGGGCACCCCCGGCGCCCGGTCCGGACGCGTAGGGCCGCTCGCCGGACTCCGGCAGACCTTCACCATGGCCTGGCGGAGCCTGGTCGCGGTCAAGCACAACCCGCTGGAACTGGTCGACTACAGCATCACGCCGATCATGTTCGTGTTCCTGTTCACCTATGTCCTGGGCGGCCAGATGGCCGGCTCGCCCGAGGCGTACCTGAAGTACGCGCTGCCCGGGATCATCGTGCAGAACACCCTGTTCATGACGATGTACACGGCGATGGCGCTCAACACCGACCTCACCAAGGGTGTCTTCGACCGGCTGCGGAGCCTGCCGATAGCCCGCTCCGCGCCGCTGATCGGCCGGATCACCGCGGACCTCGCCAAGCACCTGTGGGCGCTGCTGCTGATGATCGGACTCGGGCTGCTGCTCGGCTTCCGGATCACGGGCGGCCTCGACGGCTTCCTGCTCGGCACGCTGCTGGTGATCGTGTTCGCGGCGGCGGTGTCGTGGAGCGCCGTGCTGATCGGGATGCTGGCCGGGGACGCGGAGAAGGTGCAGGCGTTCGCGTTCACCCTCATCTTCCCGATCACCTTCACCAGCAGTGCCTTCGTCATGGTCGACACGATGCCGGGCTGGCTGCAGGCGTGGAGCGACGTCAATCCGGTGACCCACCTCTCCGACGCGTTCCGCGGGCTGCTGCTCGGCGGGCCGGTGGCGGAGCCGGTGCTCTGGTCGCTGGTGTGGGCGGCCGGGATAGCGCTCGTGTTCTACCCGCTGGCGATGCGCGCGTACCGGGCCAAGACCTGAGCGCGACCGGAGGATCGGGCCCAGGAATTTCCGAAATCGGGCACGATGTGCCCGGTTCGGTGGCGGATTCGATCGTAGGCTGCCGCTCATGTGCGGAATCGTGGGATACGTGGGGTCGCAGTCGGCGCTCGATGTCGTGATGGCCGGGCTGAAGCGGCTGGAGTACCGGGGGTACGACTCGGCGGGCGTGGCCGTGCTCGCGGACGGCGGGCTCGCCGCGGCGAAGCGGGCCGGGAAGCTCGTCAATCTGGAGAAGCGGCTGGTCGAGTCTCTGCTGCCGAGCGGGTCCACCGGAATCGGGCACACCCGGTGGGCGACCCACGGCGGGCCCACCGACGCCAACGCCCATCCGCACCTGGACAACGCGGGCCGGGTGGCCGTCGTGCACAACGGCATCATCGAGAACTTCGCCGCGCTCCGGGCGGAGCTGGCCGAGCGCGGGCACGACCTCGCCTCGGAGACCGACACCGAGGTCGTCGCCCACCTCCTCGCCGAGGAGTTCTCCTCCTGCGCGGACCTCGCCGCGGCCATGCGGCAGGTGTGCCGGCGCCTCCAGGGCGCGTTCACCCTGGTCGCCGTGCACGCCGACGAGCCCGACGTGGTCGTCGGCGCCCGCCGCAACTCCCCGCTGGTGGTGGGCGTCGGCGAGGGCGAGGCGTTCCTCGCCTCGGACGTCGCCGCCTTCATCGCGCACACCCGCACCGCGATCGAACTCGGCCAGGACCAGGTGGTCGAGCTGCGCCGGGACGGTGTGACGGTGACCGGCTTCGACGGCAGCCCCGCCGGGGTCCGCACCTACCGGGTCGACTGGGACGCCTCGGCGGCCGAGAAGGGCGGCTACGACTACTTCATGCTCAAGGAGATCGCCGAGCAGCCCAAGGCGGTCGCCGACACCCTGCTCGGCCGTATCGACGCCTCCGGCTCGCTCACCCTGGACGAGGTGCGCATCCCGGCGCCGGAACTGCGCGAGATCCACAAGGTCGTCGTCGTGGCCTGCGGGACCGCCTTCCACGCCGGGCTGATCGCCAAGTACGCCATCGAGCACTGGACGCGGATTCCCTGCGAGGTGGAGCTGGCCAGCGAGTTCCGCTACCGGGACCCCATCCTCGACGCGCGGACCCTGGTCATCGCGATCTCCCAGTCCGGGGAGACCATGGACACGCTGATGGCGGTGCGGCACGCCCGTGAGCAGGGCTCCCGGGTGCTGGCCGTCTGCAACACCAACGGCTCCACCATCCCCCGGGAGTCGGACGCGGTGCTCTACACGCACGCGGGCCCCGAGGTGGCCGTCGCCTCCACCAAGGCGTTCCTGACCCAGCTCGTGGCCTGCTACCTCGTGGCGCTCTACCTCGGCCAGGTGCGCGGCACCAAGTGGGGCGACGAGATCCGGGCGGTCGTGCGGGACCTCGCGGAGATCTCCGGCGAGGTGGAGCGCGTCCTGGAGACGATGGAACCCGTGCGGGAGCTGGCCCGCTCGCTCGCCGACAAGAAGACGGTGCTGTTCCTGGGCCGGCACGTCGGCTATCCGGTGGCGCTGGAGGGCGCGCTGAAGCTGAAGGAACTCGCCTACATGCACGCCGAGGGCTTCGCGGCGGGCGAGCTGAAGCACGGGCCGATCGCACTGATCGAGGAGGACCTGCCGGTCGTGGTGGTCGTCCCGTCGCCCAAGGGCCGGTCCGTCCTGCACGACAAGATCGTCTCCAACATCCAGGAGATCCGGGCCCGCGGGGCGCGGACGATCGTGATCGCGGAGGAGGGCGACGAGGCGGTCGTCCCGTACGCGGACCATCTGATCCGCATCCCGGCGACCCCCACCCTGCTGCAACCCCTGGTGTCCACCGTGCCCTTGCAGGTCTTCGCCTGCGAACTGGCCACGGCCCGCGGCAACGAGGTCGACCAGCCGCGGAACCTGGCGAAGTCGGTGACGGTGGAGTAGTGCCCACCCCTCACCAGGTCAGGGTGAGCGACCCTCCCACCGGCAGCGCGTGCCAGCGCTCGGCGTACGCGTCGAGCCGGGCCACGATCCGGTCGACCACCGGCGGCATCTCCCGGACCGTCACATAGGCCGGGAGGGCCGCCGCGTGGCCGTTGCGGACCTCCCACACCGGTACGGCGAGCCCGGCCAGCTCCTCCGACCTGGCCATGTCGGCCTGCGCGGCGGGGGACGGCCTGGGGCGCTTGGACTTGCGGTGCCGGGCGGCCCGGGCGCGTTCCGCAGGGTCCGCCGGCCAGAACAGACCGTTGTCACCGGCGGCGAGCCGGCCGTAGACCCCGAGCGCGATGCCCGCCTCCGCCTCGACCAGGAAGTGCACCAGGTCGTGCGGGAGGTAGGGGTGACCGCCGGGGCCGTTGCGCGGCGCGAGCGCGGCGCCCGTGTCCCGGTGCACGGCGATGTCGTAGCTCGTCCCCGGACCCTTGGTGAAGACCACACGCATACGCCCGACGGTAGGCGGCCGTCCCCGCGCAACGCACCCGGTTTTCAGTCCCGGACGTCCCGCCACGCCGGAGTGATCCCCGCCGCCACCTCCTGCGCCGACACCGGCGCGCCGTCCGCCGCGTACCGTCCCGCCAGCCCGTGCAGATAGGCCGCCACGCTCCCCGCGTCCCGCGCCGGGAGCCCCGCGGCCAGCAGCGACCCGGCGAGGCCCGACAGCACGTCACCGCTGCCCGCGGTGGCCAGCCAAGACGTGCCCGTCGCGTTCACCCGCACCGCGGTCCCGGCCCCCGGGTCCGCCACCAGCGTGGTCGACCCCTTCAGCAGCACCGTCGCCCCGTACCGCGCCGCCAGCTCCCGTACCGCCGTCAGCCGGGCGCCCTCGACCTCCGCGCGCTCCACCCCGAGCAGCGCCGCCGCCTCCCCGGCGTGCGGGGTCATCAGGGTGGGGGCCGTCCGGGCCCGTACCGTCTCCCGGTCCGCCAGCCGCAGCCCGTCCGCGTCGAGCAGCACCGGTACGTCCGCCGCGAGCGCCTCCGCCACCGGCGCCGCGTCGTCCCCGGCGCCCGGTCCGGTGACCCAGGCCTGCACCCGGCCCGCCTTCGCCGGACCCGCGTCCGACACCAGCGTCTCCGGGAAGCGGGCCAGCACCGCGTCCCCCGCCGGACCGACGTACCGCACCGCCCCCGCGCCGCCGTGCAGCGCGCCCGCGACCGCCAGCACCGCCGCCCCGGGGTAGCGCGCCGAACCGGCCGCGACGCCGACCACGCCACGCCGGTACTTGTCGCTCGCCGCGCCCGGCACCGGCAGCAGCCGCGCCACGTCCGGGTGCTGCAAGGCCTCCAGGTCGGCCGTTTCCGGCAGCTCCAGGCCGATGTCGACGAGCCGGACCGTACCGGCGTACTCCCGGGCCGGGTCGATCAGCAGCCCCGGCTTGTGGGTGCCGAAGGTGACCGTCAGATCGGCGCGCACCGCGGCGCCCGGCACCCGGCCGGTGTCGGCGTCCACCCCGCTCGGCAGGTCCACCGCGACCACGGCCGCCCGGGACCGCCCGGCGGCCTCGGCGAGCCGTACCGCCTCCGGGCGCAGCCCGCCCGTGCCGCCGATGCCGACGATGCCGTCGAGCACCAGGTCGGCCCGTTCGATCAGCTCCTCCGCGGTGTCGGGCCCCGCCGCGCGGCCGCCCGCCCGGCGCAGCGCCGCGAGCCCGCCGGGGTGCGCGCGCCCGGGGCTGAGAAGCACCGCCGTCACCCCGGCGCCCCGGCGGGCGAGGCGGGCGCCGGCGTACAGCGCGTCGCCGCCGTTGTCGCCGCTGCCGACCAGCAGCACGACCCGGGTGCCGTACACCCGGCCGAGGAGGTCCGCGCAGGCCGCCGCCAGTCCGGCGGCCGCCCGCTGCATCAGCGTGCCCTCCGGCAGCCGTGCCATCAGTTCCCGCTCGACCGCCCTGACCGTCCCCACGCTGTACGCAGTACGCATGGGCCCGAGTCTCTCGCGCCTCTCAGCCTTCCGCGACCACCACCGCGGAGGCCACGCCCGCGTCATGACTGAGCGACACGTGCCAGGAGACGACGCCGAGTTCGGCGGCCCGCGCGGCCACCGTCCCCGTCACCCGCAGCCGCGGCCGCCCGCTGTCCTCGACGAAGACCTCCGCGTCCGTCCAGTACAGGCCCGCGGGCGCGCCCAGCGCCTTGGCCAGCGCCTCCTTCGCCGCGAACCGCGCGGCCAGCGAGGCGACACCCCGCCGCTCCCCGCCGGGCAGCAGCAACTCGCTCGGCAGGAACAGGCGTTGCGCCAGACCCGGAGTGCGCTCCAGGGACGCCGCGAAACGGTCGATCTCCGCCACGTCGATACCGACCCCGATGATGCTCATGCCGAGCACCCTACGGCCGACGGAACCCCCCGCCTGCGTACGTCCGGGTGACCCCGCCGCGCGGCACGCCCGCGGCGCCCCCGGTGCCGCGCTTCGCTGATCGCATGATCAGCACGCGTATCGCCGGCCGGGGTGTCGCGGTCCTGATGGCGGCGGCCTTCGCCCTGCCGCCGGGGACCGCGCTCGCCGTGCCGGGACCGCCGGGGACCGCGCTCGTCGTGCCGGGACCGCCGGGGACCGCGCTCGCCGTGCCGGGACCGCCGGTCGCCGAGGAGCACCTGGTCCCCGGCGCGCCGCTCCGCTCCCGGGTGCTCGACACGCCCGACCAGGCGCTGGCGCCCCGGGTGTACACGCCCGGCGCGGGCGAGGAGGCCGTCGAACCGCGCGGCGCGGTCGAGGGTGCCTACGAACCGGTGGAGTACGTGCCGCTCGGGGACGCCGTCACCCGGGTCTCCTGCACCAAGCAGACCGGGCCCTACCAGCGGCAGGTCGAACGGTGGCTGAAGCTGAAGGCGGACGGGAAGCAGTCGGCAGCCGACTGCCGGGCCATCCGCGCGTTCCAGGTCAAGCAGAAGATCAAGCCCGCCATCGGGTTCGCGGGACCCGTCACCTGGGCCAGGATGCAGCTCCTCGGTGCGAGGAAGAACCCGAACGCCGCCGGGAAGTGCCCGGTGCGGTCCTACCGCGTCGCCTGCGTCGACCTCGGCCGGCAGCTGACCTGGGTGCAGAAGGGCAAAAAGGTCCTGCTCGGCCCGATGCCCATGCGCAGCGGACGGGCCGGGTACCGGACCAGGACCGGAACGCACAAGATCTACTGGAAGCACAAGAACCATGTGTCGACGCTGTACGGCCAGCCCATGCCCTACGCGCAGTTCTTCAGCGGCGGACAGGCGTTCCACGCCGTCTACGGGACGATCTACACCACCGTCGGCTCCATGGGCTGCGTCAACCTCCGCCTCGGCGACGCCCGCAAGCTGTGGGACGTGCTGAGGAACGGTGACCGCGTCCACGTCTGGGGCCGCCGTCCCGGCACCTAGGCCGTGTCTGACAATTCCCGTCTGCTCCGCGGCGCCATGCACGCTCCCCCAGAGGGGGCACCCCCACTCGCCGCACCGGGCACAGACCCACGGACAACCAAGTCCGAGGGCCCGCGCCCGGCACGCCGAGAGCACGCTCCCCCAGTCTCGGCTGCGCTCGACCGGGAGGTACCCCCACGACCCCGCGGAGCCGCCCTCCGGGCGACGACGGGAATTGTCAGACACGGCCTAGGGCCGGTTCCGGGGTTCCCACCCGGGCGCACTCGACCGGGGGTTCGGCCCCCTCTGAGACACTGGGGGCGCCATGACTGAAACAGCAGCCCTGCGGACCGCGCCCCTGCGGGCCCGCGCCGAGATCGACCTCGCCGCCGTGCGGGCCAACGTGCGGACCCTGCGCGCCCGCGCGCCGCACGCGGCCCTGATGGCCGTCGTGAAGTCCGACGCGTACGGCCACGGCGCGCTGCCCTGCGCCCGCGCGGCCGTCGAGGCGGGGGCGACCTGGCTGGGCACCGCCACCCCCGAGGAGGCGCTCGCGCTGCGGGCCGACGGGCGGCTGCCGGACGACGTGCGGGTCATGTGCTGGCTGTGGACGCCGGGCGGGCCCTGGCGGGAGGCGATCGAGGCCCGGATCGACGTGTCGGTGAGCGACCTGTGGGCCCTTCGGGAGGTCACCGCCGCCGCACGCGAGGCGGGACGCCCGGCGCGCGTGCAGCTCAAGGCGGACACCGGCCTCGGGCGCGGCGGCTGCCAGCCCGGCGAGGACTGGGCGGAACTGGTCGGCGAGGCGCTGGCCGCCGAGCGGGCCGGACTGCTCCGTGTGACCGGGCTCTGGTCCCACTTCGCCTGCGCCGACGAACCCGGCCACCCCTCGATCGACGCCCAGCTCGACCGGTTCCGGGAGATGACCGGGTACGCGCAGGACCGGGGCGTGCGCCCCGAGGTGCGGCACATCGCCAACTCCCCGGCCACGCTGACCCGCCCGGACAGCCACTTCGACCTGGTGCGCACCGGGATCGCCGTCTACGGCGTGTCGCCCAGCCCCGAACTGGGCTCGCCCGCCGACCTCGGACTGCGGCCGGCGATGACCCTGTCGGCCTCCGTGGCCCTGGTCAAGCACGTGCCCGGCGGACACGGCGTCAGCTACGGCCACCACTACGTCACCCCGGGTGAGACGACCCTGGGGCTCATCCCGGTCGGGTACGCGGACGGGGTGCCCCGGCACGCCTCCTCCGCCGGTCCGGTGCTGGTCGGCGGCAAGTGGCGGACGGTCGCCGGCCGGGTGGCGATGGACCAGTTCGTGGTGGACCTGGGCGGCGACGAGCCCGAGCCGGGGGAGCGCGCGGTCCTCTTCGGGCCCGGTGACGGCGGCGAACCCACCGCCGAGGACTGGGCGCAGGCGGCGGGCACCATCGCGTACGAGATCGTCACCCGGATCGGAACGCGTGTTCCCCGCGTCCATGTGAACGAGCGACAGACTGGTTGATCGCACCGGCGGTGCGTGGCAGCGAGGCGAGGAGGAGCGGTACGTGAGCGAGAGCAGTGCGGAGGCCGTCGCGGCGGTCGCCTCCGCCGGCACCTGGCGCCGGGCGACCGGTTTCGCCGGGGCCGCGATAGGCGTCGTCGCCGCGGGAGCGGCGGCCGGCGTCGCCCTGGAGCGGCTCACCGTGGGCCGGGGCATGCGCCAGAAGGCCCGTCTCGTGCTGGACTCCTCGGGCCCGTACGGCTCGCTGCGCGGGATGCCCGGCAAGGCGTACGCCGACGACGGCACCGAGCTGTACTACGAGGTCGACGACGTCGAGCCCGAGGGCGGCTCCGCCCCGCGCCGGCGGCGGCTCTTCGGCCGCAAGGCCCCGGCTCCGGTCACCGTCGTCTTCAGCCACGGCTACTGCCTCAGCCAGGACTCCTGGCACTTCCAGCGCGCCGCGCTGCGGGGTGTCGTGCGGACCGTGCACTGGGACCAGCGCAGCCACGGGCGGTCCGCGCGGGGTGTGGCGCAGGCCGAGAACGGTGTGCCGGTCGACATCGACCAGCTGGGCCGGGACCTCAAGGCCGTCATCGACGCGGCGGCGCCGGAGGGCCCGATCGTGCTCGTCGGGCACTCCATGGGCGGGATGACCGTCATGGCGTTCGCCGACCAGTACCCCGAGCTGATCCGTGAGCGGGCCGTCGCGGTCGCGCTGGTGGGCACCTCCTCGGGGCGGCTCGGCGAGGTCAACTTCGGGCTGCCCGTCGCCGGCGTCAACGCGGTGCGGCGGGTCCTGCCGGGGGTGCTGAAGGCGCTCGGGCAGCGGGCCGAGCTGGTGGAGCGGGGGCGCCGGGCGACCGCCGACCTGTTCGCGGGGGTCATCAAGCGGTACTCGTTCGCCTCCCGGGACGTCGACCCGGCGGTGGCGCGGTTCGCCGAGCGGATGATCGAGTCCACCCCCATCGACGTCGTCGCCGAGTACTACCCGGCCTTCGCCGACCACGACAAGACCGAGGCGCTCGCCCACTTCGCCGACCTCCCGGTGCTGGTGCTGGCCGGGGTCAAGGACCTGGTCACCCCGAGCGAGCACAGCGAGGCCATCGCCGACCTGCTGCCGGGGGTCGAGCTGGTGCTGGTCCCGGACGCCGGGCACCTGGTGATGCTGGAGCACCCCGAGGTGGTCACCGACCGCCTCGCCGACCTGCTCACCCGCGCGGGCGCGGTCCCGGCAGGGGCTACCGTGGGTGGCTATGGAAGCAGCACCGCACAACCAGGCTGAGACCGAGCTGACCGTCACCTCCCCCGAGCAGATGCGGGAGCTGGGCCGCCGTCTCGCCGACCTGCTGCGCGCCGGTGACCTCGTGATGCTCAACGGGGAACTCGGCGCGGGCAAGACGACGCTGACCCGCGGGCTCGGCGAGGGGCTCGGGGTCCGGGGCGCCGTCACCTCGCCGACCTTCGTCATCGCGCGGGTGCACCCGTCCCTGGGGGACGGCCCGCCCCTCGTCCACGTCGACGCCTACCGGCTCGGCGGCGGGCTGGACGAGATGGAGGACCTCGACCTCGACGTCTCGCTGACCGACTCGGTGATCGTCGTGGAGTGGGGCGAGGGCAAGGTCGAGGAGCTGACCGACGACCGGCTCCGGATCGTCATCCACCGTGCCGTGGGCGACACCACCGACGAGGTCCGGCACGTGACGGTGACCGGGCTCGGGGAGCGCTGGGCCGGAGGGGCCCTGTCGGCGCTGTCCGCCTGAGCCGCGGCCTCGGCGTGGCCTGAGCGCCGCCTCGGTGCCGCCTCAGAGGTCGATGAACATTCCGACAAGACGTCGGCAAGATATTGCGTTGGACGTCCCGGGCGTGGTCACATGGTACCCAGCCCGTAGTTAGGTGTACCTAACTTCGTCCGCCCCCGGCTCCCAGGAGGCGTCCATGCCGGTCACGGAGAGCGACGCGCGTCAGCCGCGTCCGCGCCCCCTGTCCATGCGCGAACTGCTGGCGTCGTGCGCCGCGGCGAGCGCCGTGTCGACACCGCCGCGCGCCCCCGAACCGCAGACCGCCGCGGAACCCGAGCGGGACCGCAGAGCGGCCTGAGGGAACCCGCCGTCCGGGCCGTCCGGGCCGTCCGGGCCGTACACGCCGCCCGGGATTCAGCGGATCACGACGACCTTGTGGCCGATCGTCGCGAACCTCCACATCGCGTCGCCGTCCGCCCGGGACTCGCGGATGCCGCCGGTCGCCCCCGTCCGGGACGGGTCGGGCTCGGTGTCGTCCACGGCCGCGCTGAAACCGACGGCCACGCCCGCGACATCGGCGAAGCGCACCACGTGCTCGACGGGGACCCCGTCCGAGCCGGTGATGGCGTTGGAGCGGGAGGTCACGGCGTAGACGCCCGGCGCCGGGTCGACGCTGCCCGGGGTCACCTCGAAGGTGCGCCTCACCTTGCCGTCGTCGCCCACCAGCCACACCCGGTCGTCGTCCACCGAGTACACGACCCGTTCACCCTTGCCCGAACCCTCGGGCAGGGCCGACGGGTGCGCCTTGTCGCGGGGGGCCTTGGAGGCCGCCGCGACCGTGCCGGAGCTCGCCGGGCCGAGGTCGGCCGGGACGTTCGCCGAGGCCTGGTAGGCGAGAACACCGACGGTCACCAGGGCCGCCGCGGTGAGCCCGGTCACCAGTCCGGAGCTGCTGATTGCCACCGTCGCCCACCTCTTCGTCGTACGTCGCGCGTCCCGGCGACGGTAGCAGTCGGTGACGGCTCCTCCCGGGCGGCCGTGCTCCGGCGCGGGGAGCCGTAGGCTGTTTGCGTGCTCTTGCTCGCTCTGGATACCGCCACCCCCGCCGTCACCGTCGCCCTGCACGACGGAACCGACGTAGTCGCCTCATCGAGTCAGGTGGACGCTCGCCGGCACGGCGAGCTGCTGCTGCCGGCCGTCGACCGGGTGCTCACCGAGGCCGGGCTCAAGCTCGACGCCGTCACCGGGATCGTCGTGGGGACCGGGCCCGGTCCCTACACCGGGCTGCGGGTCGGCCTGATGACCGCCGACACCTTCGGGCTGGCGCTCGGCGTCCCCGTGTACGGGGTCTGCACCCTCGACGGCCTCGCCTACGCGGCCGACATCGACCGCGGCCCCTTCGTCGTGGCGACCGACGCCCGGCGCAAGGAGGTCTACTGGGCGACCTACGCCGACTCCCGCACCCGGCTGACCGGCCCGGCCGTCGACCGGCCCGCCGACATCGCCGAGCGGGTCGCGGGACTGCCCGCGGTCGGCGCGGGCGCGCTGCTCTACCCGGACACCTTCCCCAAGGCGCACGAGCCCGAGCACGTCTCGGCGGCGGCGCTGGCCTCCCTCGCCGCCGAGCGGCTGGCCGCCGGGGAGGAACTGCCCGAGCCCCGGCCGCTGTACCTGCGCCGGCCCGACGCCCAGGTCCCCAAGAACTACAAGGTGGTCACCCCCAAGTGACAGCGGTGCTGCGCGAGATGCGCTGGTGGGACATCGATGCCGTGCTGGAGCTGGAGAAGGCCCTCTTCCCGGAGGACGCCTGGTCGCGCGGGATGTTCTGGTCCGAGCTGGCCCACGCCCGGGGTGCCGGGGCGACCCGGCGGTACGTGGTCGCCGCGGACGGCGACCGGATCGTCGGGTACGCGGGGCTCGCGGCCTCCGGGGACCTGGCCGACATCCAGACCATCGCCGCCGCCCGCGACCACTGGGGCACCGGCCTCGGCGGCCGGCTGCTGACCGAACTGCTGCGGGCGGCCACCGCCTTCGAGTGCGCCGAAGTGATGCTGGAGTGCCGCATCGACAACGTCCGCGCCCAGAAGCTCTACGAGCGCCACGGCTTCGAGGCCATCGGGTTCCGCCGCGGCTACTACCAGCCGGGCAATGTGGACGCCCTCGTGATGCGCCTGACCACCGGTACCGACGGCGGCCCCGCCGCGGGTCCCACCTCCGAACAAGGAACAGAGATCCATGGCTGACGAACCCCTGGTCCTGGGGATCGAGACCTCCTGCGACGAGACCGGCGTCGGCATCGTGCGCGGTACGACCCTGCTGGCCGACGCCATCGCCTCCAGCGTCGACGAGCACGCCCGCTTCGGCGGGGTCGTCCCGGAGGTGGCCTCCCGGGCCCATCTGGAGGCGATGGTCCCGACCATCGACCGCGCGCTGAAGGAGGCCGGGATCACCGCCCGCGACCTGGACGGGATCGCGGTGACCGCGGGTCCCGGTCTGGCCGGCGCGCTGCTCGTCGGCGTCTCGGCGGCCAAGGCGTACGCCTACGCGCTCGGCAAGCCCCTCTACGGCGTCAACCACCTCGCCTCGCACATCTGCGTGGACCAGCTGGAGCACGGCGCGCTGCCGGAGCCGACCATGGCGCTGCTGGTCAGCGGCGGCCACTCCTCGCTGCTGCTCTCCACCGACATCACCTCCGACGTCCGCCCGATGGGCGCCACCATCGACGACGCGGCCGGCGAGGCCTTCGACAAGATCGCCCGCGTGCTCGACCTGGGCTTCCCCGGCGGTCCCGTCATCGACCGCTACGCGCGCGAGGGCGACCCCGCCGCCATCAAGTTCCCGCGCGGGCTCTCCGGCCCCCGGGACCCCGCGTACGACTTCTCCTTCTCCGGTCTGAAGACGGCCGTGGCCCGCTGGATCGAGGCCAAGCGGGCCGCGGGCGAGGAGGTGCCGGTGCGCGACGTTGCGGCCTCCTTCCAGGAGGCGGTCGTGGACGTACTGACCCGCAAGGCCGTCCGCGCCTGCAAGGACGAGGGCGTCGACCACCTGATGATCGGCGGCGGCGTGGCCGCCAACTCGCGGCTGCGGGCGCTCGCCCAGGAGCGCTGCGAGGCGGCCGGGATCCGGCTGCGGGTGCCGCGTCCGAAGCTGTGCACGGACAACGGCGCGATGGTCGCCGCGCTGGGCGCGGAGATGGTCGCGCGCGACCGGCCCGCCTCCGGCTGGGACCTGTCGGCGGACTCCTCGCTGCCGGTGACCGAGCCGCACGTCCCGGGCCACGACCATGTGCACGAGGTCAGCAAGGAGAACCTGTACTCGTGACGGTCGCCCTGATGTGGGAGGCGCGGGCCGTGGCGGGCCGCGGCGAGGAGCTGCTGGCCTGGGCCGGGCGCCAGCGGCTCGCCGGGGACCCGCTGCGCCGGGAGACCCTCCGCGCCCCGCAGGACCGGGTCCTGGTGATCACCTGGTGGGACGCCGCCTACGACGCCGAACTGCCCGAACTGCCCGAGCCCGGACCCGAACTGGTCACCCGGGCCGTGCACCGTTGGCGCTTCGAGTCGCTGAACGTGTCCTGACCCCTGGCCTGACCGTGGTTTGACCCTGGCCTGACCGGCCGGGAAGCGCTCAGGACACCGCCGTCTCGCAGACGAGCCGCCGGTCCGGGCCGAGTTCGCGGACCGGGCCGGTGAGGGTCAGTCGGGCCGTGTGCCGTGCCTCCGCGCTGGACGGTCCCAACCGCAGTTCCAGCGTGCCGGGTTCGACCACCCGCCGCCCCGAGCGGTCGGTGAACGCCGCGAGGTCGGCGTGGAAGCGGAAGGCCACGCGGCGGCTCTCGCCGGGGGCGAGTTCCACCCGCCGGTAGCCGATCAGCCGGACGTCGGGGCGGGTCACCGAGGCCACCGGGTCGTGCAGGTACAGCTGCACCACCTCGGCGCCCGCGCGGTCCCCGGTGTTGCGGACGGTCACCGCCACCTCGTGGCCGCCGTCCGTGCCGATCTCCGCCTCCGCCTCCGCCTCCGCCTCCGCCTCCGTCGGCGTGGCGTCCGGCGTCGCGTCCGGTTCCCAGGCGAAGCGGGTGTACGAACGCCCGTGCCCGAAGGGGTACAGCGGGGTGGGGTCCAGGTTGCTGACCTCGCCCGCCAGACCCAGCGGCGGCTGGAGGTACGTCCACGGCTGGCCCCCGGGTTCCCTGGGCACGCTCACCGGCAGCCGTCCCGAGGGGTTCACCCGGCCCGACAGCACCCCCGCGACCGCCGGACCACCCTCCTCGCCGGGGAAGAACGCCTGGACGACCGCCCCGAGGCGCCCCTGCCAGCGGCCGAGCGCGTAGGGGCGGCCGGTCAGCAGCACCAGGACCACCGGGACCCCGGTGGCGACCAGGGCGTCGAGCAACTCGCCCTGCGCGCCGGGCAGACGGAGGTCCGTCACGTCGCAGCCCTCGCCGGAGGTGCCGCGCCCGAAGAGGCCCGCCCGGTCGCCCAGCACCGCCAGGCACACGTCGGCCTCGGCGGCCCGTGCCACCGCCTCCTCGAACCCCGAGGTGTCCGGGTCGGACACCCCGCACCCTTCCGCGAACGTCACCTTGGCGTCCGGGAGTTCGGTGCGCAGCGCGTCCAGCACGGTCGGGATGTCGATGCCCGTCGGCACGTCCGGGTGGTGGGTGAGGACATGGGACGGGAAGGAGTAGCAGCCCAGCATCGCCAACGCGTCGGCGGCGCGCGGGCCCACCACCGCGATCCGGGTGTCCGGCGCCAGCGGCAGCACCCCGTCGGGGTTGTCGAGCAGCACCACCGACTCCTCCGCCAGCCGCCGGGCCAGGGCGCGGCCCGCGGCGGAGTCGAGGTCGACGCGCTCCTTCGGCTCGGGGTCCCAGTCCTCGTCCAGCAGGCCCAGTTCGCACTTCTGGAGCAGCACCCGGCGGACCGCCCGGTCCACCAGTTCCTCGGGGACCTCGCCGGCCCGGACCGCCTCCAGCAGCGGCCTGCCGTAGCACTTCAGGGTCGGCAGCTCCACGTCGATCCCCGCCCGCAGGGCCGCGTGCGCCGCCTCCGCGTCGCTGCCCGCCACCCGGTGCAGGGTCTTCAGGAAGCCGATGCCGAAGTAGTCCGCGACGACCGTCCCGGTGAACCCCCATTCCTCCCTGAGGAGTTCGGTGAGCAGCCCGGGGTCCGCCGAGGCGGGGACGCCGTCCGTCTCGGTGTACGCGGCCATCACACTGCGCGCCCCGCCCTCGCGCAGCGCCATCTCGAACGGCGGCAGCGTCACGTCGGCGAACTCGCGCACCCCAGCCCGCACCGGCGCGAGGTTGCGGGCGCCCGCCGAGGAGGCGTACCCCGCGAAGTGCTTGAGCGTCGCGATCACCCCGGCGGACTCCAGGCCCCGCACATAGGCGCTCCCGATGGTGCCGGTCAGGTACGGGTCCTCGCCGATGGTCTCCTCCACCCGCCCCCAGCGCGGGTCGCGCACCACGTCCAGGACGGGCGCGAGCCCCTGGTGGACGCCGACCGAGCGCAGGTCCTGCCCGATCCGCCGGGCCATCTCCTCCACCAGCGGCGGGTCGAAGGCGGCTCCCCAGGCCAGCGGCACCGGATAGGCGGTGGCCCGCCAGGTGGTGAACCCCGCCAGGCACTCCTCGTGGGCGAGGGCGGGGATGCCGAAGCGTCCGGCCGCCGCGATCCGGCGCTGTGCGCGGGCCAGCGCCCGCGCGCCCAGTTCCGGGTCCACGGGGGCGGTGCCGAAGGGGCGGGTGAGCTGGCCGAGGCCGTGGGTGATCAGCTCGTCCCAGTCGTGGTCGGCGGTCATCTCCCGTTGCAGCGGGGCGACTCCGTCGCCGTCCGTGCTGGCGCCCACCCACACGCCGTACAGCTGGGCGATCCGCTCCTGAAGGGTCATCCGGGAGAGCAGGTCGTCGACACGGGCGGAGGCGGGCAGAGCGGGGTCGCGCCAGGGGGCGGTGGTCATGAAACTCCTGTCGGGGCGGATGCCTCTCGCGAATGTTTCGTAATTCACCTCGAATGTTCCGGGAACCTAGGCGTCGTGCGAAGGGTTCGTCAAGAGGGGGTGCAGGGATACGATCGCCGCCATGACACCCTCCGAGCCCGCTGAAACCCGGACGCCGGCCCGCGCGACAGGTCGGTCCGCGCAGACCGCGACGCTCGCCGAGATCGCCCGCGAGGCCGGCGTCTCGGCGCCGACTGTTTCGAAGGTCCTCAACGGCAGAGCCGACGTCGCCCCCGCCACCCGCAGCCGCGTCGAGGGGCTGCTGCGGGACCACGGCTACCGGCGCCGGCGCGCCGAGGCGAGCCGATCGCCCCTGATCGACCTGGTCTTCCACGAGCTGGAGAGCGCCTGGGCGATGGAGGTCATCCGGGGAGTGGAGAACGTCGCCCGGGACGCCGGTCTGAGCGTGGTGCTCAGCGAGAGCGCGGGCCGGCTGACCCCCGGGCGGACCTGGGCCGACCAGGTCGCCGCCCGCCGCCCGCACGGGGTGATCCTGGTGCTCTCCGGTCTCGACGACTCCCAGCGCGCGCTGCTCACCAGCCGCTCCATCCCGTTCGTGGTGATGGACCCGGCCGGCGACCCGGGCGCGGACGTGCCCTCCATCGGGGCCACCAACTGGCAGGGCGGGCTGGCCGCCACCCGGCACCTGGTCGAGCTGGGGCACACCCGGATCGGCGCGCTCACCGGCCCCTCGCGGATGATGTGCAGCCGCGCCCGGATCGACGGCTACCGGGCCGCCCTGGAGACCGCCGGGCTGCCGGTCGACCCGGCGCTGATCCGCTCCGGCGACTTCCACCACGAGACCGGCTACCGCGAGGGCCTGCGGCTGCTGCGCGGCCCGGACCGGCCCACCGCCGTCTTCGCCGGCAACGACCTCCAGGCGCTCGGCCTGTACGAGGCCGCCCGCGAACTGGGCCTGCGCATCCCGGAGGACCTCAGCGTGGTCGGCTTCGACGACCTGCCCGTCGCACGCTGGGTGGGCCCGCCGCTGACCACCGTGCGCCAGCCGCTGACCGAGATGGCGGAGGCGGCGGCCCGGCTGGTGCTGGACCTCGCCCGGGAGGACGCGGACCCGGTGGCGACCCGGGTGGAACTGGCCACGAGCCTGGTGGTGCGCAGCAGTACGGCCGCGCCGCCCGGGGTTTGAGGGGTCGCTGTATTGACGGGCGTCCGGGGGCGCCCCAAACTGCTCCGAAGCCAATCGGTTGCACAACCGAAACTTTCGGAGGCACCCGCAATGAGATCTCTGAGAACCGGCTTATCCCTGGCATCCCTCGTCACCGGCCTCGCGCTGCTCCTCGGCGCGCCCCCGGCGCAGGCCGCCGACCTCCCGCTGCGCGATCTCGCCGACGCCAAGAACAAGGTCATCGGCACCGCCGTGGCCGGCTCCAAACTGACCGGCACCTACGCGGAGATCGCCGCCCGCGAGTTCAACGCGGTGACCCCGGAGAACGCCATGAAGTGGGGCTCGGTCGAACCGACCCGGGGCACCTACAACTGGGCCGAGGCGGACCGGATCGTCGACTTCGCCGAGGCCAACGGCCAGCAGGTGCGCGGCCACACGCTGGTCTGGCACAGCCAGAACCCGAGCTGGCTGGCGAACGGCGCCTGGACCGCGGCCGAGCTGCGCCAGCTGATGAACAGCCACATCGCCACCACGATGGGCCGCTACCAAGGGCGGCTGGCCACCTGGGACGTGGTGAACGAGGCCTTCAACGAGGACGGCACCTACCGCCAGTCCCTCTGGTACAACGGCCTCGGCACCGACTACATCGCCGAGGCCCTCACGGCGGCCCGCGCGGCCGACCCGAGCGCCAAGCTGTACATCAACGACTACAACGTCGAGGGCGTCAACGCCAAGAGCACCGCGATGTACAACCTGGTCAGGTCCCTCAAGGAGCGCGGCGTCCCGATCGACGGCGTCGGACTCCAGGCCCACCTGATCCTCGGCCAGGTCCCGGCCACCCTCCAGCAGAACATCCAGCGCTTCGCCGACCTCGGGGTCGACGTGGCCATCACCGAGCTGGACATCCGGATGACGCTCCCGGCGGACAGCGCCAAACTCGCCCAGCAGGCCGCCGACTACAGACAGGTGCTGAACGCGTGCGTGGCCGTGCCCCGGTGCGTGGGCGCCACGGTCTGGGGCTTCGGCGACGCCGACTCCTGGGTCCCGTCCACCTTCCCCGGGCAGGGCGCGGCGACACCGTACGACGAGGGCTACGCGCCGAAACCGGCGTACCACGCCATCGCCGAGGCCCTCGGCGGGACGACCACCCCGCCGACGGGGGCCTGCACGGCGACGTACAGCGTCGTCAACCAGTGGAACTCCGGGTTCACCGGGCAGGTGCGGATCGCCTGCGACGGGGCCTCGCTCTCCTCCTGGAAGGCGAACTGGACGTACGGCGCCGGACAGCAGGTCACCCAGGCCTGGAACGCGACCTGCACGCAGTCGGGGACGGCCGTCAGCTGCTCCAACGCCTCCTACAACGGGACCGTGCCGGACGGTGGTTCGGTGACCTTCGGGTTCAACGCGTCCTGGACCGGTAGCAATCCGGTGCCGACGGTGACCCTGGGCTGAGAAGTCTGAGAAATCACGAAGAAAGCGGTCCCGCGTGTCCTCGTTGCAATAATTCGGACTTACGTTCCTCTCCGTGAGCGGAGACGAGCGCGGAGACGAGACGAACGGGGACGAGGGCAGAAGAGTGGGCCGGCGGTCGAGAGCGCTGAAGATCGTCGGCCTCACTCTCGCCGGAAGCCTGGTGCTGGCCGCGGCCGCGGCGGGCTGGGCGTACTGGCGGCTCAACGACAACATCAAGAGCGTCGACATCAACAGCGCGCTCGGCGACAACCGGCCGGCGAAGGCGACCCCGTCGCCCACCGCCTCCGCGAGCGCCTCCGCGGAGGAACTGCCCACCGAGGCCCTGAACATCCTGGTGCTGGGCTCCGACTCGCGCAGCGGCGCGGAGAACCAGGCACTCGGCGGCGGCGACAGCGGGGGAGCGCGCTCCGACACGGCGATGGTGGTGCACCTGGACGCGGGCCGCTCCGAGGCGACCGTGGTGAGCATCCCCCGGGACACCCTCGTCACCCGCCCGTCCTGTCCGCTGGAGGACGGCGGGAACACCGCCGTCGCCTACGGGGCGATGTTCAACAGCGCCTACGCGGTGGGCGGTCCGGTCTGCGCGGTCAAGACGGTCGAGTCGCTCACCGACGTCCGCATGGACCACTACGTCGAGATCGACTTCGCGGGCTTCGCGAAGCTGGTCGACGCGCTCGGCGGGGTCACCGTCACCACCGAGGAGGACATCGACGACGAGGACAGCCACCTCACTCTGGACGCCGGCACCCACCGGCTCGACGGCGAGCAGGCCCTCGCCCTCGCCCGCACCCGGCACGGCATAGGCGACGGCAGCGACCTGGGCCGGATAGAACTCCAGCAGCAGCTGGTGAAGGCACTGCTGGAGCAGATCTCCTCGGCCGGCCTGCTCACCGACCCCGCCCAGCTGTACCGGGTCGCCGACGCCGTCACCGGCAGCCTCACCACCGACACCGGCCTGGACTCCCTGACCGAGCTGACCCGCCTCGGCCGCAGCCTCCAGGGCCTGTCCGCGGACGCCGTGAAGACGGTCACGATGCCCGTCGTACCGGCCCCGTCGGACTCCAACCGGGTCGTCGCGGACGAGCCGGAGGCGGGCGAACTGTGGGAATCGCTCCGCTGAGAAAGTTTTCTCGCGGCCGTGTCGATCCGGGCGTCCGCCGTTCGACGCAGGGGTGAGAGGCGGGGAGGGACCCCGCCGCACCGCACCGAGGAGCCACCATGCCCCGCTACCTGTCGCTCGTGCAGATCGACGAGAAGACCGCCCCCGCCGAGGGCCCCAGCGAGCAGCTCATGCAGCGGATGGGCGAGCTGATCGAGGAGATGACGAAGGCCGGGGTGCTGCTCGACACCGCCGGACTCACCCCCACCGCCCAGGGCGTCCGGGTGCGCTACGAGGGCGGACAGACCTCCGTCACCGACGGACCCTTCACCGAGGCCAAGGAGGTCGTCGGCGGGTACGCGCTGAT
This sequence comes from Streptomyces sp. NPDC048002, assembly GCF_040653275.1. Classification (NCBI taxonomy): domain Bacteria; kingdom Bacillati; phylum Actinomycetota; class Actinomycetes; order Kitasatosporales; family Streptomycetaceae; genus Streptomyces; species Streptomyces sp. NPDC048002. The sequence continues at coordinate 53,999 of NZ_JBEZNL010000038.1, forward strand.
GCAGTGCAAGGACCGGGCCGAGGCCATCGAGTGGACCCAGCGTTTCCTGCGGGTCCACGAGGAGCACTGGACGGTGACCTGCGAGGTGCGCGAGATCGCCGAGGGCTGAGCCCTTCTCGGCCGGGGAGCCCTGGTCGGCCGGGGAGCCCCTGTCGGCTTGGGAAGCCCTTTATCGGCTTGGACACGGCCGCGCGGGGGTGTTGCATGATGGGCTGTGACAGCACAGCCCACCGGCGACCCCCGCGGTGCCGTAGAGACCGTCTTCCGCATCGAGTCCCCGCGGATCGTCGCCGCCGTCGCCCGGCTCGTCCGGGACGTCGGCCTCGCCGAGGAACTCGCGCAGGACGCCCTGGTCGCCGCGCTGGAGCAGTGGCCGCGCGACGGGGTGCCGGACAACCCGGGCGCCTGGCTGATGGCCACCGCGCGGCACCGCGCCGTCGACCTGATCCGGCGCCGCGAGAACTACGCCCGCAAACTGGCCGAGGTCGGCCGCTCGCTGGACACCACGGTGGCGCCCGAGGAGCCCTCGGGGCCGGACGACATCGACGACGACCTGCTCCGGCTCGTCTTCACCACCTGCCACCCGGTCCTGTCCACGCAGGCCCGCACCGCCCTCACCCTCCGCCTGCTCGGCGGCCTCACCACGCCGGAGATCGCCCGCGCCTTCCTGGTGCCCGAGCCGACGGTCGCCCAGCGCATCGTCCGCGCCAAGCGCACCCTCGCCACGAAGAACATCGCCTTCGAGGTCCCCTACGGCCCCGACCGCGAGGCCCGCCTCGGCTCCGTGCTGGACGTCATCTACCTCATCTTCAACGAGGGGTACGCCGCCACCGCGGGCGACGACTGGCTGCGCCCCGCCCTGTGCGAGGACGCCCTGCGGCTGGCCCGGGTGCTGTCGGGGCTGATGCCCAAGGAGCCCGAGGTGCACGGCCTGACCGCCCTGCTGGAGTTCCAGGCGTCCCGCTCCGCCGCCCGCACCGGCCCGGACGGCGCGCCGGTGCTGCTGAAGGACCAGAACCGAGGCCGGTGGAACCGCATGCTGATCGCCCGCGGCATCCAGGCCCTCGGCCGCGCGGAGGCCACCGCGGGCGGCCCTCCCGGCCCGTACGCCCTCCAGGCGACCATCGCCGCCTGTCACGCCCGCGCCTACACCTACGAGGAGACCGACTGGCGCAGCATCGCCACGCTCTACGCCCTGCTCGCCGCCCGCGCGCCCTCCCCGGTCGTCGAACTCAACCGGGCGGTGGCCGTGTCCATGGCCGACGGCCCTGCCCCCGCCCTGGAGATCGTCGACGCCCTGGCCGCCGAGGGCACCCTGCGCGACTACCACCTCCTGCCGAGCGTCCGCGGCGACCTCCTCCAACGCCTGGGCCGTCCGGCGGAGGCGAGGGCGGAGTTCGAACGGGCGGCGGCCCTGACCCACAACGCACGCGAGCGTGCACTCCTGGAACGACGCGCGGAGGCTTGCGGGTAGCACCCGCGCGGCTCGGGCGGGCGTGGCCGAGCCGGGTTTGTGGTGGCGGGCCGCGTCGTCGGAGCCCGCACGCTCGCCACTGCGGCCGGTCGTCCCCGGGGCCGGTGGGCCGGCGGCGGCCCGGTGGCCCCTGTCGGCCGAGGGGCGCGGGCCCGCGTGCGGCCAGGGGGACGCCGGGGCCCGGTGGGTGCGTGGCGTGGCGTGGCGTGGCGTGGCTTCGGCGGGCCGCCGTCGGCCTTCTGCGATCCCAGCCGTGCGGACCGCGGCGCCCCGGCCGCCGTGCGGTGCGGCGGGGTCCGCGTTCCCGCGGGGCCGGGCTCAGGGGCGGTCGGTGGACCGCGCCGGGTGGCCGAGGAGCATCGTCGGGGCTCCGGCGACCCTGGTCAGGAACACCGTCGCCGTGTTCGGGCCCTGCGGCTTGACCTTCTTGCGCAGTTCCTCCGGTTCGACGGCCGAGCCGCGCTTCTTGACGGTGAGGACACCGACCCCGCGCTCCCGCAGCAGCGCCTTCAACCGCTTGACGTTGAAGGGAAGTTGATCGGTGATCTCGTACGCGGTGGCGTACGGCGTCGGCCGGTGTTCGTCGGCCGTGACGTAGGCGATGGTCGGGTCGATCAGACCGCCGTCGAGTTCCTCGGCGACCTCCGCCACCAGATGGGAGCGGATGACGGCGCCGTCCGGCTCGTACAGGTACCGCCCGACCGGACGGACCGCCGGGTCGGGCAGGGAGCGGGACAGGAGGGTGCGGGGCCCCGGGAGCAGGGTCGCCCGGACCGCCCCCGGCGCGGTGCCGAACCACAGCACCGCCTCCTTCACGTCCCCGCCGTCCGAGATCCACTCCGCCTCGGCCTCCGCCGGCACGGCCTCGTGGGGGATGCCCGGCGCGACCTTCAGGGCCGCGTGCGGGGCCTTCGACGCGGCCGACACCGCCCAGGACAGCGGCGGCGAGTACGCCTCGGGGTCGAAGATCCGGCCCCGGCCGCCGCGCCGCGCGGGGTCGACGAACACGGCGTCCCAGCCGTCCGTGGCGACCTCCGTGACATCCGCCTCGCGCACCTCGATCAGCTCGGCGAGCCCCAGGGCCTCGGCGTTGGCGCGGGCGACGGCGGCCGTCAGCGGGTCCCGGTCCACGGCCAGCACCCGGATCCCGGCGCGGGCCAGGGCGATCGCGTCCCCGCCGATCCCGCAGCACAGATCGGCGACCGAGGTGACGCCCAGCTCCCGCAGCCGCCCGGCCCGGTAGGCCGCCACGCTCGACCGGGTCGACTGCTCCACGCCGTGGGGCGTGAAGAACATCCGCCCCGCGTCCTCCGCTCCGAACTTCGCCTCCGCCCGTGTGCGCAGCCGGGCCTGTCCGAGTGCCGCCGACACCAGCTCGGCCGGGTGGTCCCGGCGCAGCCGGGTGGCCACCGCGAGTTCGTCGGCGGGGGCGGTGCCGCGGACCGCGTCGAGGAGGGCGCGGCCCTCGGGGGTGAGGAGGGGAGCGAGGTCGTTCACCGGGTCATTGTGGGCCAGTCGGTGGACGGCGCGCCCGCGGTGGCGGTGTCGGCCCGGCGCGGGGGCGGGGGCCTGGGAGGATCCGGCCCCATGCGAGAAGTCGTACAAAATGATAAGAACCGGACCCTTCGTGGGGTGGGGTTGCACGGCGGACTCGCCCTGCTGACCGCCGCCGCCCTCCTCTCGGGCTGTGTGGGGAGCGACGGTCCCGCCACCTCGGGGGCGGCCCGTCCCGCCCCCGGGCAGCAGCCCCTCCAGGCGCCGCCCGCCCGCGCCCTGGACGCCTACGCCGGCAAGCTGGGCGCCGCCGCCGCGGCCCGCGCCGCCACGGCGAAGCGCTGGAAGCTGGCCAGGGTCCCGCTGACCGCCCCGGCGCCCCCCGCGAAGAAGCCGAGGATCACCACCCGCAAGGGCTTCGAGGTCGACGGCCACACCGAGGACGGACTCCCGCCGGTCTTCACCACGGTCCCCACCAAGGAGAAGATCGTCTTCCTCACCATCGACGACGGCGCCGAGAAGGACCCCGCCTTCCTGCGCATGATGAGCGAGCTGAAGATCCCCTACACCGCCTTCCTCAGCGACTACCTGGTCAAGGAGGACTACGGCTACTTCGCGCGGATGCAGCGCGCGGGCGTGGGCCTGCACAACCACACCCTCCACCACCCCTACCTGCCGGGCCTGTCCTACGCCCGCCAGAAGCGCGAGATCTGCGGCATGCAGGACGTGATCGAGAAGCGCTATGGCAAGCGCCCGGCCCTCTTCCGCCCGCCCTTCGGCAACTACAACGAGAACACCCTGCGCGCCGCCAAGTCCTGCGGCATCACCCACGCGCCCCTGTGGAACGAGGAGGTCTTCGTCGACCGCTGGGAGTACCGCGAGTGGGACCGGGACCTCCACCCCGGCGACATCGTGCTCAGCCACTTCCGCGGCAAGGAGCACTGGAAGGGGTCGATGACCGACATGATCCGCCGGTTCCTCGACCGGGTCACGGCCGAGGGGTACGCGGTGGCGAGACTGGAGGACTACCTGTGAGGGCGCGGGGTCCGCTCGCCGGGCTGGCGGCGGCCGCGCTCCTGGCCGGCTGCGCCCAGGCCGCGGGCCCCTCGGACCGCCCCGGCCAACCGTCGGCCCGTACGTCCACGCAGGCGTCCCGGCCGTACCGGACGCCGCCGGTCGTGGACCGCGTCGCCACCCGCGAACCGGTCGTCTTCCTCACCTACGACGACGGCGCCGAACGCGACCCCCGCTTCATCGACCTGGTCCGCGAACTGCGGCTCCCGGTCGGCATGTTCCTCACCGACAGCGTCGCCGGACCGGGCTACGGCCACTTCGCCCGGCTGCGCGCGGTGGGCGCCACGATCCAGAACCACACCCTCGACCACACCTCCCTGCGCGGCCTGCCCTACGCCGGGCAGCGCGCCGAGATCTGCGGCCAGCAGGACAAGCTCCACGCCCGCTTCGGCATCCGCCCCCGCCTCTTCCGCCCGCCGCACGGCACGTACGACGCCACCACGCTCCGCGCGGCCGCCGACTGCGGGATCTCGGCGGTGGTGCTGTGGCGGGCGACGATGACCCCGTCCGGCCGGCTGACGTTCACCGAGGGCCCCCACCGCCTGCGCCCCGGCGACATCGTCTCCCTCCCCTCCACCGACCCCACGGGCCTGCCCCTGGTCGACCGGACGAGACGCCTGCTGACGGAAATCCGGGAGGCGGGCCTACGAGCGGGCCGCCTGGAGGACCACCTGTGACCGTGGCCGAGGGTGGTGGCGGATCCCGTGGCGGACCGCGGTGGAATCCCTGCGGCGGCGCGGTGCGAAGATCGGACCGCCGCGCGTAATTGGCACTCCGCTTGACCGAGTGCTAATCGCGGTCATAGTCTCGGGTCTGGCACTCCCCACTGGAGAGTGCCAACTACGCGACGGGCAGGTCCGGCACCCGCGACGACGGATCCACCTGGTCGCCACCTCAGACAGTTAACCCCGTGAGATCTCCGAAGGGGGAGGTCGGATCGTGACGACCACCAGCTCCAAGGTTGCCATCAAGCCGCTTGAGGACCGCATCGTGGTCCAGCCGCTCGACGCCGAGCAGACCACCGCCTCTGGCCTGGTCATCCCGGACACCGCGAAGGAGAAGCCCCAGGAGGGCGTCATCCTCGCCGTCGGTCCGGGTCGCTTCGAGAACGGCGAGCGCCTGCCGCTCGACGTCAAGGTCGGCGACATCGTGCTGTACAGCAAGTACGGCGGCACCGAGGTGAAGTACAACGGCGAGGAGTACCTCGTCCTCTCGTCCCGCGACGTGCTCGCGGTCATCGAGAAGTAAGACCACCTCAGAGTTTTCCCACTGCGCCCCTGGCCCCCGCGACCATTTATGAACCCGGGCGCCCGGGGCGCAGTGTCTTTTTTGAGAAACCCACAGATTCGAGAGGGCTCCCAGCTGTCATGGCGAAGATCCTGAAGTTCGACGAGGACGCCCGTCGCGCCCTCGAGCGCGGCGTCAACAAGCTGGCCGACACGGTCAAGGTGACGATCGGCCCCAAGGGCCGCAACGTCGTCATCGACAAGAAGTTCGGCGCCCCCACCATCACCAACGACGGTGTCACGATCGCCCGTGAGGTCGAGATCGAGGACCCGTACGAGAACCTCGGCGCCCAGCTGGTGAAGGAGGTGGCGACCAAGACCAACGACATCGCGGGTGACGGCACCACCACCGCCACCGTGCTCGCCCAGGCGCTGGTGCGCGAGGGCCTGAAGAACGTCGCCGCGGGTGCCTCCCCGGCCGCCCTGAAGAAGGGCATCGACGCCGCCGTCAAGGCCGTCTCCGAGGACCTCCTCGCCACCGCCCGCCCGATCGACGACAAGGCCGACATCGCGGCCGTCGCCGCGCTGTCCGCCCAGGACCAGCAGGTCGGCGAGCTGATCGCCGAGGCGATGGACAAGGTCGGCAAGGACGGTGTCATCACCGTCGAGGAGTCCAACACCTTCGGTCTGGAGCTGGACTTCACCGAGGGCATGGCCTTCGACAAGGGCTACCTGTCGCCGTACTTCGTGACGGACCAGGAGCGCATGGAAGCCGTCCTGGAGGACCCCTACATCCTCATCAACCAGGGCAAGATCTCCTCCATCCAGGACCTGCTGCCGCTGCTGGAGAAGGTCATCCAGGCCGGCGCGTCCAAGCCGCTGCTGATCATCGCCGAGGACGTCGAGGGCGAGGCCCTGTCGACCCTGGTCGTGAACAAGATCCGCGGCACCTTCAACGCGGTCGCCGTCAAGGCCCCCGGCTTCGGTGACCGCCGCAAGGCGATGCTCCAGGACATGGCGGTCCTCACCGGCGCCACGGTCATCTCCGAGGAGGTCGGCCTCAAGCTCGACCAGGCCGGTCTGGACGTGCTGGGCTCCGCCCGCCGCGTGACCATCTCCAAGGACGACACCACGATCGTCGACGGCGCCGGCAACTCCGAGGACGTCGTCGGCCGCGTCGGCCAGATCAAGGCCGAGATCGAGAACACGGACTCCGACTGGGACCGCGAGAAGCTCCAGGAGCGCCTCGCGAAGCTGGCCGGCGGCGTGTGCGTGATCAAGGTCGGCGCCGCCACCGAGGTGGAGCTGAAGGAGAAGAAGCACCGTCTGGAGGACGCCATCTCCGCGACCCGCGCCGCGGTCGAGGAGGGCATCGTCTCCGGTGGTGGCTCCGCTCTGGTCCACGCCGTCAAGGTCCTTGAGGGCAACCTCGACAAGACCGGCGACGAGGCCACCGGTGTCGCGGTCGTCCGCAAGGCCGCCGTCGAGCCGCTGCGCTGGATCGCCGAGAACGCCGGCCTGGAGGGTTACGTCATTACCTCCAAGGTCGCCGAGCTCGACAAGGGCCAGGGCTTCAACGCCGCCACCGGCGAGTACGGCGACCTGGTCAAGGCCGGCGTCATCGACCCGGTCAAGGTCACCCGCTCCGCCCTGGAGAACGCCGCCTCCATCGCTTCCCTCCTCCTGACGACCGAGACCCTGGTCGTCGAGAAGAAGGAAGAGGAGGAGCCCGCCGCGGCCGGTCACGGCCACGGCCACTCCCACTGACCCAGGTCAGCACCGAAGGCCCGGCACCCCGCTTCCACGGGGGGTGCCGGGCTTCCGGCTTTCCGGGGCGCCCCGGTCCGCCCCCTCGGAGCAGCCGCCGCAGAACGTCTCGTCACCCACCGGCCGGAACAGGGTGGCCTGGGTGTGCTCGCCCTCGCACTCCCGCAGCCCGGACAGCCTGACGGAGAGACGACCGGGCGAACTCGTCGCGCCGGGCGGTGGCACGGTGTCCCCGGGTACGGGCGCCACCTCGCGGAGCAGATAGCGCAGCAGACCGCCGGGACGGTGGACCGGGGTCCCGTCGTCCGGGAGACCGCGCAGGATGTGCGCGCGGACCGTGGACGGCGTGTGCCCCGCGGCCAGCCAGCGGGCGGTGAGCGCGGTCAACTGCTTGCGCATGGCGGCGGGGATGTGCCGGAGGGCGGGGGCGAGCCGGGGGTACTCGGAGACGAGAGCGCGGGCCTCTTCGTCCACTTCACCGGTTGACGGCTCGGGGGGTTCGGGGGGTTGGTCGGGGGTGTTCTCCGTGGTGTTCGCCTTTGGATGACCGTCGGTGGGCCGACGACTCGGCTGACCGACGGTCGGTACGCGGGGACTCGGAGTGACCTGCGGCGATGCGGCGGATACGGGGAGCGGGGGCCGCTGCCCACGGAGCTTGGCCGCCTCCGCGTCGCTCAACGGCTCGCTGGTGATGAGCTGTTCGGTCCTCCACAGCCCGCCCGGCCCTTGAAGCCGCCACTCGTGGAGGTACCCCTCGCGCTTGAGCGCACGCTTGGCGTTGATGAAGGCGGTCGCCCCGATCCGGGCACGAGCGGCTGTCTCCGACAGAGTTTCGCGCTTTCCCTCCGGGAGGGAGAGTTGCCAGGTGAGCAGCCGGACGGCGTGGGAGTCCAGCCGAGGGTGCCGGATGATGGCGTGCGCGTACTGACCGAAGTCGCGCGAGGGCGCGATATGGTGACGATAAATCACGGTGGAGGGCTTTCCACTAGTGGTTCAGGCCCTCGCGAACGGTTGGCGCCGTTGCGGGGGCCGTATTTGTGCCGACCGTACAGCACGGAGAGTGCGCACGCGGACGCGTTGGGTGAAGAAAGCTTTCGCGGCCGATTCACTCACACGAACCAACTAGCCCTGTTCGAATGCCAGTTGACCAGGCCAACTCCTACCCTGCGATCACGGTGGCGAATTCGCAGGGAGGCATGGCATGGACTTGGACGCGGACGTCGGCTTCCTGCGCTGCTTCGGACGGCAGGTGAAGCTGTTCCGGGAGGCGGCCGACCTCACCCAGGCACAACTCGGGGATCAAGTGGGCTACGGCCAGGCGCAGATCGGCGCGGTGGAACAGGGCCGCAGGATCCCGAAGCCGGACCTGATCGACTCGATGGACCGGGCGGTCGGGGCGCGAGGCGTATTGAGCGCCATGAAGGAGGAGGTGGCGAAGGCCCGGTATCCGGGGTTCTTCCGGCGGTACGCGGAACTGGAGTCGCAGGCGACTGAATTGCACGCCTACGACAATCACGTGGTCAAGGGTCTCCTCCAGACCGAGGACTACGCGCGAGCCGTCTTCAACATGTGGCGTCCCCTGCTGGGCGAAGAGGTCGTGGAACAGCGAGTGGCCGCACGCATGGAGAGGCAGAGCCTGCTCACCCGACGCCCGGCCCCGCTCCTGAGCTTCGTCATCGAGGAGCAGGTTCTGCGCAGGCCTGTTGGCGGACATCAAGTGCTGCGCGGCCAGTTGGAGCGGCTGGTGCTCATCGGCCATGAGCGGAACGTCGAGATGCAGATCATGCCCACAGAGCGCGTCGAGCACGCGGGACTTGGCGGGGCGTTCACGTTGATCCATCTCCCGGATCAGCGCAGGATTGGGTACATGGAGGTGCAGGAGGCGAGCATCCTGCACACCGTGCCCAAGAAGGTCAGCCCGTTGGAGGCGACGTACGGAGTCCTCCGAGCGCAGGCGTTGTCGCCCAGGGACTCCCTGGCCTTCATCGAGAAGCTGTTGGGAGAGCTATGAAGGCAAGCAGCCCTGAGCTGAACTGGTTCAAGAGCAGCTACAGCTCGGGCAGTGGCGGTGACTGCGTCGAAATCGCGAACGCCGGCCCCTCCGTCCTGATCCGCGACTCCAAGCGGCCCAAGGACGCGATCCTCACCGTCGGCACCCAGGGGTGGACCGCGTTCATACGAATGGCCGCGCGCGGCTGAGGCGGCGCCGGACAGGAAGAGGCCCCCTCCGCGCCGGGCGGACGGGGCCTCGCTCCCCTCGCGGGCTTTTGCGCCCCCCGCCTACATCTCCAGCCCGTCCAGCGCACCGAGCTGGTCCATCAGGCCCAGCCGGTCGTACTGCCACCAGCCCTCGGCGATCTTGCCGTCGGGTTCGCAGCGGTGGACGGTGCAGCCGGTCATGGAGACCTGCCTGCCGGTCGCCGGGATACCCATGAAGTCGCCCTTGTGCGTGCCGTTCCAGGTCCAGCGCGTGCACACCAGGTCCCCCTGGGCCATCTGGTCCTCGATGACGAACTCGAAGTCGAAGCCGCCACGCCACATCTCCACCTCGCGCCGGACCCCGTCGAGACCGATGTAGTCCTGCGGGTTGGCGGGATCGTGGTCGTGGTAGTCCTCGACGAGCACGTCGTTGAAGGTGGGCGTGTCCCCGGGCGCGGCGATCCGCTCGAAGAGCCGCCGCGCGGTCGCCGCGTACAACTGCTCGTCGCGCACGACGTCCAGATCGGTGAACGTCGGCGTCTCGTCGCACAGGGCGACCATGTCCTGGAAGATCTGGTCGGTCTCCGGCAGCTTGGAGTTCCGCATCGCCTCCTCGTACGAGGGGAACTCCACGATCTCGATGAAGTGCGACTCGTCGGACCGGTCCTTGCCGATCACGTTGTGGGTCGCGGTCCGCTTCCCTTTGGTCTGCTCGACCCACGTGTCCATCAGCCGGTTCATCTCGTCGAACCGGCTCGTCCTGCAGTCGATGAGCTGTACGAACGTCATGGTGCCGCCTCCGTCCCCCGAGGGTCCGGTCGAACAGCTCCATTCTCCTCCGGTTGGCCCCGGGTGCCCTACTGCGGGCCGTACTTGCGGCCCGTCCGCGAGCTGAGCCCGCCGAGCATCCCGCGCGGCACGACCTTGGTGACACCCATCAGCACCTTGTACCGGGGGTCCGGGATCGACAGCGACTTGCCCCGCGCCAGGTCGGCGAGGGCGGAGGCGACGAGTTTGTCGGCGTCCAGCCACATCCAGCCGGGGATGTTGTCCGTGCCCATTCCCGCGCGCTCGTGGAACTCCGTGCGCACGAAACCGGGGCACAGGGCCATCAGCCGGACCCCGCTCCCCGCCAGGTCCCGGGCGGCGCCCTGGGTGAACTGCACGACCCACGCCTTGGACGCCCCGTACGTCCCGCGCGGCACGAAGGCGGCGACCGAGGCGACGTTGACGACCCCGCCCCGGCCCCGCTCGCGCATCGCCCCGGTCGCCGCGGACGTCAGCCGGAGCACCGCCTCGCAGTGCACCTTGAGCATCTTCAGCTCGTCGGCCATGGAGACGTCGAGGTAGCGGCCCTTGTTGCCGAAGCCCGCGTTGTTGATCAGCAGGTCGACGGGGTTGCGGCGGTCGGCGAGCCGGGCGGCCGCCGCCTCGATGCCCTCGTCCGTCGCCAGGTCCGCGGTCAGCACCTCCGCCTCGATGCCGTGCCGGTCGTGCAGCTCGGTGGCCTGTTCGCGCAGCCGCTTGGTGTCCCGGGCGACCAGGACCAGGTTGTGGCCGTCGGCGGCCAGCCGACGGGCGAACGCGGCACCGATGCCCGCGGTGGATCCGGTGATGAGAGCCGTTGTCATGGCGCAAGGTTAGTGACCCGGACCGCGGCCGTCCGCTCCCGTCCGGCAGCCGGCCCAGGAGGTCAGCCCCCGCGCTTGGCCACGTAGGCGCGAGCCTGCTCCAGTTCCTCCGGGTGCAGGGCCTCGCCCGCCGCCAGCAGCTGGGGCAGCAGGTCCCGCCGGGTGGTGACCGCGCGGAACAGGAAGGCCACCGTCACCTCGTGGTCCGGCCGGTGCAGGATCTCCACGGAGTCTCCCGCCCGTACCTCACCGGGCTCGATCACCCGCAGATACGCGCCCGGCGCCCCCTTCTGCGTGAACCGCTTCACCCACCGCTCCTCGCCCAGGTGCCCCTGGAAGGTACGGCACGGAATCCGCCCGCTGGTCACCTCCAGCACCAGCTCGGACCCGACCCGCCAGCGCTCGCCGACCAGCGCGCCGGAGACATCGATGCCGACGGTGGTGAAGTTCTCGCCGAAGGAGCCGTTCGACAGCGTCCGCCCCAGCTCCCGCTCCCAGTCGTCGAGGTCCTCACGGGCCATCGCGTACACGGCCTGGTCGTTCCCGCCGTGATGCCGGGTGTTGCAGACGTCGTCCCCGGCCAGGCCGCTCGCCCCGATGCCCTTCGGGCCCGGCGCGGACACCCGCACCGCCGCGTCGGTCGGCCGCTTGTCGATCCCGGTCACCCCCTCCGGGTGGTCCGAGTACGGCACGTGCGTCCGGCGGCCCAGGTTCACAGAGAGAAGCCTCATGACAGAAAGGTAGGCGAAGCCGGGTCAAAGCCTCGAACGATTATTCGGCACCTTTCCAAAGTCCCGCTTATCCTTGAGGAGTGATCGAGGCCCGACATCTCCGCGTGCTGCGCGCCGTCGCCACCACCGGATCCTTCTCCGCGGCGGGACGCGAACTCGGCTGCACCCAGCCCGCCGTCAGCCAGCAGATGAAGGCGCTGGAGGCGTCCGTCGGCACGCCCCTGCTCATCCGCAGCGGCCGCGAGATGCGGCTGACCCAGGCCGGCGAGGCCCTGGTCCGGCATGCCGCGGGCATCCTCGCCGGGCTCACCGCCGCCGAGGAGGAGGTCGCCGCCATCGCGGGCCTGCGCGCCGGACGGGTGCGCCTGGTCTCCTTCCCCAGCGGCAGCTCCACCCTCGTCCCGACCGCCCTCGCCGCCCTGCGCGCCGCCCACCCCGGCACCCGGGTCTCCCTGGAGGAGGCCGAGCCGCCGAAGTCGGTGCGGCTGCTCCGCGAGGGCGACTGCGACCTGGCCCTCGCCTTCCGCTACGAGGGCGCGGCCCAGGAGGACGAGTGGGCCGACCTCGTCGTGCGGCCGCTGCTCACCGACCGGCTCGTGGCGCTGGTGCCGGAGCGGCACCGGCTGGCGCGGGCCGGATCCGTGTCGATCGGCGAGCTGGCCGCTGAGCCCTGGATCGCCGGATGCCCGCGCTGCCGGGGCCAGTTGGTCGAGGTGTGCGAGGGCGCGGGCTTCACCCCGCGCATCGACTTCGCCACCGACGACTACCCGGCGGTGGTCGGACTGGTCGGCGCGGGCCTGGGCGTCGCGGTGCTGCCCCAGCTCGCCGTCGAGTCCGTACGGCCGCGCGGGGCACGCACGGTGACGCTGGAACCGGCGGTCCGCCGGGAGATCGTCGCGCTCACCCTGCCCGACCTCGCCCAGGTGCCCGCGGTGACCGCGACCCTGGAGCAGCTGGCCCGCGCGGCGGACCGGCAGACCCGCGCGGGCGCCGAGTAGGCGTGTAGGGCAGACCCGCGGGGGCGCCGCGCAGGCGCGTAAAGCAAGAAGGCGGCGCCGCGTAGGCACGTAGGAAGGGTGTGCGTAGGCACGTAAGAAGGGCACGCGTGGGCGTGCCCCGAGGTGGAGAAACGTTCCTTCAGTTGTTCGAAGCGGCCTCGCCGCCGGCCGACGCCGACACCAGCCGGTGCCGCGCCCGCCCCATGAGTTCCTCGCGCTCGTCCTCGGTCAAGCCACCCCACACGCCGTACGGTTCGCGCACCGCCAGCGCGTGCGCCGCGCACTGCGCGCGGACCGGGCACCTCATGCAGACCTCCTTGGCCGAGTTCTCACGAGCGCTCCGCGCCGCACCGCGCTCGCCCTCCGGATGGAAGAAGAGCGAGCTGTCGACCCCGCGGCAGGCAGCCAGCAGCTGCCAGTCCCACAGGTCAGCGTTCGGTCCGGGAAGGCGGGAGAAATCTGCCATTGCGTGACCCCTTGTAGCCGTTCTGGGCGGATACGGTGTCCACGACCGTACATCTACGATCTAAGGAGATGAAAATATGACTCATTGCGAATCTAGCCTCAGACACCAGCAAAAGGGAAGAAAAAGGGCTGAATGGGGCATCGCTTGTGATGAAACGGCGAGGGTCGGCACGTCATGTCTCCACCGTGTCCGCCCCCTCACGTAGAGTGCCGAAGACGACGCATGGCCCCGTAACTCTTTCGAGTGACCGTCGTTGAGAGTGCGGAGGCGGTTGAAAGAACAAGCGCTCGGGCAGGCGTCCGAGACGGTCGACCGCTCAGGTGAAGATTCGTACCAGCCTGGAGGCTCAAGGTGACGTGCATCAGCTGCGGAGGGCGGCCATGACTTCCGTCCTCGTCTGCGACGACTCCCCGCTTGCCCGAGAGGCGCTCCGCCGCGCGGTCGCGACCGTGCCCGGCGTCGAGCGCGTGACGACGGCTGCCAACGGCGAGGAAGTCCTCCGCCGCTGGGGCGCCGACCGCTCGGACCTGATTCTGATGGACGTGCGCATGCCCGGCCTGGGCGGCGTCGAGACCGTCCGGCGGCTGCTGTCCGCCGACCCCGGTGCGCGGATCATCATGCTCACCGTCGCCGAGGACCTGGACGGCGTGGCCCTCGCGGTCGCCGCAGGCGCCCGGGGCTATCTGCACAAGGACGCCTCGCGCGCCGAGCTGCGGGCCACCGTGACGCAGGCGCTGGCCGACCCCACCTGGCGTCTGGCCCCCCGCCGGCTCCGCTCCGCCGAGATGGGCGCCGCGCCCACGCTCACCGCGCGCGAGATCCAGGTGCTGGAGGGCATGAGTCACGGCCGCTCCAACGCGGAGATCGGCCGTGAGCTGTTCCTCTCCGAGGACACCGTGAAGACGCACGCCCGCCGGCTGTTCAAGAAGCTGGGCGCGTCGGACCGGGCCCACGCCGTGGCGCTCGGGTTCCGATGGGGACTGGTTCGCTGACACCTCGGTCCCTGAGGTCATCGCCTCGGTGTGGGCCGTTCGTGGCTGGTCGCGGGGTTTCCCGCGCCCCTCTGGGGGGCGCGGGTTCGACGCCCGCTGCTCGTTTCGTCGCGGATGCCGCATCCTTGAGATGTGGAGTCTCTCGGGGACAAGTCGGTCGAGCAAAAGGGGAGGGCGCAGGAGATGAGTTCCGGCGCACCTGCTCATAACGCTTCGGTGCACAACATCGGACGCGGTGCCACGGACCACGACGCCGCAAGGCACCATGGACCGATGCGCGACGACGAGGCGGCGACCGCCGCAGGGGCGATCGGTGCACTCGTCCATCGCGCCGTGGACGGGGACGAGCAGGCCACGCACGACCTGCTCGCCCATGTCCACCCCCTGGCGCTGCGCTACTGCCGCACCCGGCTGTCCCGGCTGCCCGGCGACGCCCGCCACTTCGTCGAGGACCTCGCGCAGGAGGTCTGCGTGGCCGTCCTGCTCGCCCTGCCGCGCTACAAGGACACCGGGCGCCCTTTCGAGGCGTTCGTCTTCGCCATCGCCGCGCACAAGGTCGCCGACCTCCAGCGGGCCGCGATGCGGCACCCCGGTTCCACCGCGGTGCCCTCCGACGAGATGCCGGAGCGTCCCGACGACTCCCTCGGTCCCGAGGAGCGCGCCCTGCTCAGCAGTGACGCCGCCTGGGCCAAGAAACTCCTGGCCAACCTCCCCGAGAACCAGCGAGAGCTGCTGCTCCTGCGGATCGCGGTGGGGCTCACCGCGGAGGAGACGGGACAGATGTTGGGAATGTCACCCGGAGCGGTCCGAGTGGCCCAGCACCGGGCCCTGAGCCGACTGCGGGCACTGGCCGAGCAGTAACCCGGCCGCTCCTGAACGGGCATCCCCTCGACTCCGTAGAAATATACGAACATACGAAGCCCGGGGCGGCCGGGAACTGTGGAATTAGCTCACCGCGCTTCCCGTTAGCATGGACATCCGCACCGATCAAGGCCATTTGGGGAAGGTGTCATGACTGCCAACGTCGACGGAGTGCCCGCCAAATTCGCGACACTCGGGCTGACCTACGACGATGTGCTGCTGCTGCCGGGCGCGTCCGACATGGCGCCCGACGACATCGACACCGCCTCGTACGTGTCCAGGAACGTCCGGGTCAACATCCCGCTGCTGTCCGCCGCCATGGACAAGGTCACCGAGTCGCGCATGGCGATCGCGATGGCCCGCCAGGGCGGCGTCGGCGTCCTGCACCGCAATCTCTCCATCGAGGACCAGGCCAACCAGGTCGACCTGGTCAAGCGCTCCGAGTCCGGCATGGTGGCCGACCCGATCACCGTGCACCCGGACGCCACGCTCGCCGAGGCCGACGCGCTCTGCGCCAAGTTCCGCATCAGCGGCGTGCCGGTCACCGACGGCGAGAAGAAGCTCCTCGGCATCGTCACCAACCGGGACATGGCCTTCGAGTCGGACCGCTCCCGCCGGGTCCGCGAGGTCATGACCCCGATGCCGCTGGTCACCGGCAAGGTCGGCATCTCCGGTGTCGAGGCCATGGAGCTGCTGCGCAAGCACAAGATCGAGAAGCTTCCGCTGGTCGACGACGCGGGCATCCTCAAGGGCCTGATCACGGTCAAGGACTTCGTGAAGGCGGAGAAGTACCCGAACGCCGCCAAGGACGGCGAGGGCCGCCTGCTGGTCGGCGCCGCGGTCGGCGTGGCCGGTGACTCCTTCGAGCGCGCCCAGGCCCTGATCGAGGCCGGCGTCGACTTCATCGTCGTGGACACCGCGCACGGCCACTCCCGGCTGGTCGGCGACATGGTCGCCAAGATCAAGTCCAACTCCAGCGGCGTCGACGTCATCGGCGGCAACATCGCCACCCGGGACGGCGCCCAGTCCCTGATCGACGCCGGCGTGGACGGCATCAAGGTCGGTGTCGGACCCGGCTCGATCTGCACCACCCGGGTCGTCGCCGGTATCGGCGTCCCGCAGGTCACCGCCATCTACGAGGCCTCGCTCGCCGCCAAGGAGGCCGGGATCCCGGTCATCGGCGACGGCGGCCTCCAGTACTCCGGCGACATCGCCAAGGCGCTCGTCGCGGGCGCCGACACCGTGATGCTCGGCTCGCTCCTCGCGGGCTGCGCCGAGTCGCCGGGCGAGCTGCTCTTCATCAACGGCAAGCAGTTCAAGTCGTACCGCGGCATGGGCTCGCTGGGCGCCATGCAGTCCCGCGGCGACCGCAAGTCGTTCTCCAAGGACCGCTACTTCCAGGAGGGCGTCGCCTCCGACGAGCAGCTGGTGCCCGAGGGCATCGAGGGCCAGGTGCCCTACCGCGGCCCGCTCTCCTCGGTCGTCCACCAGCTGGTCGGCGGCCTGCGCCAGTCGATGTTCTACGTCGGCGGCCGGACCGTCCCCGACCTCCAGGCCAACGGCCAGTTCGTCCGGATCACCTCGGCGGGCCTCAAGGAGAGCCACCCGCACGACATCCAGATGACGGTCGAGGCGCCGAACTACAGCCGCAACAAGTAGTCACCAGGCACCACAAGGCTCCAGCAGGGCGGCCCCGGGACCTCCGGGGCCGCCCTCGCCGTGCCCGTCGGCGATACTGGAAGACGCTGAAACGCATCAGGGAAAGGCCACAGACGTGACTGAGATCGAGATCGGGCGCGGCAAGCGCGGCCGCCGGGCGTACGCCTTCGACGACATCGCCGTCGTTCCGAGCCGTCGTACGCGGGACCCGAAGGAGGTCTCGATCGCCTGGCAGATCGACGCCTACCGCTTCGAGCTGCCCTTCCTCGCCGCCCCCATGGACTCGGTCGTCTCCCCGGCCACCGCGATCCGCATCGGTGAGCTGGGCGGCCTCGGCGTGCTCAACCTCGAAGGGCTGTGGACCCGCCACGAGGACCCGCAGCCGCTGCTGGACGAGATCGCCGAGCTGCCCACCGAGGCCGCCACCCGCCGGCTCCAGGAGATCTACTCCGCCCCCATCAAGGAGGAGCTGATCGGCGCGCGCATCAAGGAGGTGCGCGACTCCGGCGTGGTCACGGCGGCCGCGCTCTCCCCGCAGCGCACCGCCCAGTTCTCCAAGGCGGTCGTCGACGCGGGCGTGGACATCTTCGTCATCCGCGGCACCACGGTCTCGGCGGAGCACGTCTCCTCCTCGCACGAGCCGCTGAACCTGAAGCAGTTCATCTACGAGCTGGACGTCCCGGTCATCGTCGGCGGCTGCGCCACCTACACCGCGGCCCTGCACCTGATGCGCACCGGCGCGGCCGGCGTCCTGGTCGGCTTCGGCGGCGGCGCCGCGCACACCACGCGCAACGTCCTCGGCATCCGCGTCCCGATGGCCACCGCCGTCGCGGACGTGGCGGCGGCCCGCCGGGACTACATGGACGAGTCGGGCGGCCGGTACGTGCACGTCATCGCGGACGGCGGCGTGGGCTGGTCCGGCGACCTCCCCAAGGCCATCGCCTGCGGCGCCGACGCCGTGATGATGGGCTCCCCGCTGGCCCGCGCCACGGACGCCCCCGGCAAGGGCCACCACTGGGGCATGGAGGCCGTGAACGAGGAGCTGCCGCGCGGCAAGAAGGTCGACCTCGGCACGGTCGGCACCATCGAGGAGGTCCTGACGGGCCCCTCGCACACCCCCGACGGCTCCATGAACTTCTTCGGCGCGCTGCGCCGGGCCATGGCCACGACCGGGTACAGCGAGCTGAAGGAGTTCCAGCGCGTCGAGGTGACGGTCGCGGACTCGCAGCACCAGCGCTGACCCGTACGGCGTGTCTTGAGGGCCGGTCCCCGTTGTGGGGGCCGGCCCTTTCGCGCGTGTCGGGGGCGTGGTGCCTGCGGCCTTTTCGCGCGTGTCGGGGGCGTGGTGCTCAGAGGCGGTGTGCCGCCCCCGTGGGCGTGGCGCCCCGGGTGTCCAGGAGCAGCTGCGCCTTCACCGACAGGGCCTGGAGGTCGTACGTGCGGTGCTGCTGGAGCAGGATCGTCAGGTCGGCGTCGGCCGCCGCCTCGTAGAGGGAGTCCACGCGGGGGAGCGGGCGGTCCAGGACGTTCCAGGACGGGACGTGGGGGTCGTGGTAGCTGACGGAGGCGCCGAGGCTCATCAGCCGGACGGCGATCTCCTCGGCGGGGGTGGACTGCTGGTCGGCGAGGTCGGGCTTGTAGGTCACGCCGAGCAGCAGGACGCGCGCGCCGCGGGCCGACTTGCCGTGCTCGTTGAGCAGGGTCGCCGCGCGCTGGACGACGTAGCGGGGCATCTGGTTGTTGACCTGCTGGGCCAGTTCGACCATGCGCAGGGTGCGGCCGGTGGGGACGGGCAGCTCCTGGGGGACCGCGTGGCCGCCGACCCCGGGGCCGGGGCGGAAGGCCTGGTAGCCGTAGGGCTTGGTCTCCGCGCAGCGGATGACGTCCCACAGGTCGACGCCCAGTTCCTGGCAGAGGACGGCCATCTCGTTGACGAGGGCGATGTTGACGTGGCGGTAGTTGGTCTCCAGCAGCTGGACCGTCTCCGCCTCGCGCGGGCCCCGCGCGCGGACGACCTTGTCGGTGAGCCGGGAGTAGAACGCGGCCGCCGACTCCGTGCAGGCCGGGGTCAGGCCGCCGATCACCCGGGGGGTGGCGGCGGGCGCGATGTCGCGGTTGCCGGGGTCCACCCGGCTGGGCGAGTAGGCGAGGTGGAAGTCGCGTCCCGCGCGCAGGCCGGAGCCCTCTTCGAGCAGGGGGCGCAGGAAGTCCTCGGTGGTGCCCGGGGGGACCGCGGACTCCAGGACGACCGTGGTGTGCGGGCGCATGTGCCCGGCGAGGGTGCGGGCGGCCGTCTCGACCTGGCCGAGGTCCAGGCCGCCGTCGGCGCCGCGGGGGGTCGGCGCGCAGATGACGGCGGTGCGGACCCGGCCGAGCTCGGCCGGGCTGGTGGCGTGCCGGAAGCCCGCCGCGAGCATCCGGCGCAGTTCCGCCGGGCTGAGTGACCCGGGTTCAGGCCCGGTGCGGTACCCGAGGGTGGGGATGCCGGCCGCCACGGCGGTCTGGGCCAGCGGCAGGCCGAACGGGCCGAGTCCGATGACGGCGAGATCTGCGGGCATGGCGTGGGCCGTCCTTCCCAGTAGCCGAAGCGGGACAGGTGCGCAAGCGCTGTGGACAGAATGAGCGAGCGCAATGTCAGACTAGGAGTAAATATGACCGAAATACGGCATTGATCCACTGTGTCTTTCCGGCGCTCGGGCGACGGCGGCCGGACGGGGTGGTGAAGGTTGTCCACAGGCTGGGGGCGACTGGTGGCTGAAGTCGGGCAAGCCGGTCAGAATTCTGGGCATGGGGGACTTGACCGGGCTTCGCCCCACGGGTGAGGCCGGCGGGACCTACAGCGGGAGGCAGCGGTGAGGACAGCGACACTGGGGCCGGCGCAGCGCGCCGAGTCACTCGCATCAATGGCCGAGCGTGAGCTGGACGTGCTGGTCGTGGGCGCCGGAGTGGTCGGCGCGGGCACCGCGCTGGACGCGGTGACCCGGGGGCTGTCCACCGGCCTGGTCGAGGCGCGTGACTGGGCCTCGGGCACGTCGAGCAGATCCAGCAAGCTGATCCACGGCGGCCTGCGCTATCTGGAGATGCTCGACTTCGCGCTGGTCCGCGAGGCGCTCAAGGAGCGCGGCCTGCTGCTGGAGCGGCTCGCCCCGCACCTGGTGAAGCCGGTGGCCTTCCTCTACCCCCTCCAGCACAAGGGCTGGGAGCGGCTCTACGCCGGTTCCGGCGTCGCCCTCTACGACGCGATGTCGATGGCCCGCGGGCACGGCCGGGGCCTGCCCGTCCACCGCCACCTGAGCAGGCGTCAGGCACTCAGGGTGGCGCCCGCGTTGAAGAGGGAGGCGCTGGTCGGGGCGTTGCAGTACTACGACGCCCAGATGGACGACGCCCGCTACGTCGCCACCCTGGTGCGCACCGCCTACGCGTACGGGGCCCAGGTCGCCAACCGCGCCCGGGTCACCGGGTTCCTGCGCGAGGGCGAGCGGGTGGTCGGCGCCCGGGTGCAGGACGTCGAGGGCGGCGGGGAGTACGAGATCCGCGCCAAGCAGGTCGTCAACGCCACCGGGGTGTGGACCGACGACACCCAGGCCATGGTGGGCGAGCGGGGCCAGTTCCACGTCCGGGCCTCCAAGGGCATCCACCTGGTCGTGCCCAAGGACCGGATCCACTCCGCGACCGGGCTGATCCTGCGCACCGAGAAGTCCGTGCTGTTCGTCATCCCCTGGGGCCGGCACTGGATCATCGGCACCACGGACACCGACTGGGACCTGGACAAGGCCCATCCGGCCGCCTCCAGCGCGGACATCGACTACCTGCTGGAGCATGTGAACTCCGTGCTCTCGGTGCCGCTCACCCGGGACGACGTCGAGGGCGTGTACGCCGGGCTGAGGCCGCTGCTGGCCGGTGAGTCCGACGCCACCAGCAAGCTCTCGCGCGAGCACACGGTGGCCCATCCGGTGCCGGGGCTCGTCGTCGTGGCGGGCGGCAAGTACACGACGTACCGGGTCATGGCCAAGGACGCGGTGGACGAGGCCGTGCACGGACTCGACCTGCGGGTCGCCGAGTGCGTCACCGAGGACATCCCGCTGCTGGGCGCGGAGGGGTACCGGGCGCTGTGGAACGCCCGTGCCCGGATCGCGGCGCGGACCGGACTGCACGTGGTGCGCGTGGAGCACCTGCTGAACCGGTACGGCTCGATGGCGGAGGAGGTCCTCGACCTCATCGCCGCCGACCCGGGACTCGGCGAGCCGCTGCGGGCCGCCGAGGACTACCTGCGCGCCGAGGTGGTCTACGCGGCCTCCCACGAGGGGGCGCGGCACCTGGACGACGTCCTCACCCGCCGCACCCGCATCTCCATCGAGACCTTCGACCGCGGCACGCTCAGCGCGCGGGAGGCGGCGGAACTGATGGCGCCGGTGCTCGGCTGGGACAAGGACCACATCGAGCGCGAGGTCGAGCACTACGAGAAGCGGGTGGAGGCGGAGCGGGAGTCCCAGCGGCAGCCCGACGACCTGACCGCGGACGCGGCGCGGCTGGGGGCGCCGGACATCGTGCCGCTGTGACGCCTGCCCGCTGTGATGCCTGCCGGTGTGGCGCCTCGTTGCTGTGACGCCTCGTTGCTGTGACGCCTCCCCGCTCACCTTGCTGCGTTCACTCGAACGAGTGTGGTGAGCGGGGATCTCCGTTCGGGGCCCGGCCGTTCTACGAGGTGCGGGGGCAGAACTCGGCGGAGAGCAGCCGGCGTTCGAGTCCGGGATCTGCGACCGCTGTCGTGTTCACCCGGAAGGTGAGGACATGACGTCCGTCGACGGTGGCCGCGGTGCGCACGTAGCTGCCGGAGATGCGGCCGTCGTGTCCCCACACCGTGGTGCCGCACGGCAGCTCCACGGGGAACAGGCCCATGCCGTACCTGCCGTGCGCGGCACGGGTGTCGAGCATCTCGCGCAGCCGGCGCGGGGGCAGCAGTTCGCCGCCGAGCAGGGCCGAGTAGAAGCGGTCCAGATCGGCGAGCGTGGTCACCAGCTCGCCCGCGGCTCCGGCCACCCGCGGGTCGAGTTCGGTGACGTCGTGCCCGGCGGTGGAGTAGGCGCGGCCGTGCGGGGAGGGGAGCGCGACACGGGCTCCGGGAAAGGAGGTGCCGGTCAGGCCCAGGGGAGTGATCAGCCGGCGTTCGGCCTCGGCCGCGTAGGAGCGGCCGGTGACCTGCTCGACGACCAGGCCGAGCAGAACGTAGTTGGTGTTGGAGTAGGCGAAGTGGCCGCGTTGCGACGGGGGGTGGGCGATGGCGAGGCGTACGGCCTGACGGGCCGTGAGGGGGACGAGGCCCCCGGTGTCGGCGGTGAAGTCGTACAGACCGCTGGTGTGGGTGAGCAGGGAGCGCAGGGTCAGGGTCCGCCCGTCGTTCCCCGCCCCGCGCACCAGGCCCGGCAGATGCCGCTCCACGGTGTCGGAGAGGGACAGTCTCTGTTCGGCGGCCAGTTGCAGCACCACGGTCGCCACGAAGGTCTTGGTGAGACTGCCCGCCCGGAAGTGGTCCGCGTAGGCGATACCGCGGCCGGCCCGGGCGAAGCGGGAGCCGTCCCCGTCCCTCGCGAGGAGAGCGGCGGCCGGGGCGCCGCCCCGGGTGACGAGCCGGGCGAGCGCCGGGTCGGTGGCCGCGACGTGGGGCGCCGAGGACGCTGCGGGGGTCAGGCACAGCAGGGCCATGGCCACAGGAACGCCGAGTAGGGTCCGGAGCGGTGGCATGGCGGCGGCCTCCCTTGTCGCGCCCATCATCCAGGGTGCGGAATGCTCGGTTTCGCCGGGGGTGTCCCCGGGTTGCGGAGCTCTCGCGCACCAGGGGCACCCTGGGCGTCGGGCACTTGTCGGGTGAGGGACAATGGAGGCTCTGTCAGGGCGGGTTGCATGAGGGGACGCATGTCGGAGGCGGAGCGGGCGGGGGCATCCCGTCAGGACAACAGCGCACGTCTCCTCGCCGGGCGGTACCGGCTGGGAGATGTGCTGGGCCGCGGCGGCATGGGCACCGTGTGGCGCGCCGAGGACGAGACCCTGGGCCGCACCGTCGCCGTGAAGGAGCTGCGCTTCCCCACGAACATCGACGAGGAGGAGAAGCGCCGGCTGATCACGCGGACGCTGCGCGAGGCCAAGGCCATCGCCAGGATCCGCAACAACAGCGCGGTGACCGTCTTCGACGTGGTCGAGGAGGACGACCGGCCCTGGATCGTGATGGAGCTGGTCGAGGGCAAGTCGCTCGCCGAGGTCATCCGGGAGGACGGCCTGCTGGAACCGAAGCGCGCGGCGGAGGTCGGGCTCGCGGTCCTCGACGTGCTGCGCTCGGCCCACCGCCAGGGCATCCTGCACCGTGACGTGAAGCCGTCCAACGTGCTGATCTCCGAGGACGGCCGGGTCGTGCTCACCGACTTCGGCATCGCCCAGGTCGAGGGCGACCCGTCCATCACCTCCACCGGCATGCTCGTCGGCGCGCCCTCCTACATCTCCCCGGAGCGGGCCCGCGGGCACAAGCCCGGACCCGCCGCCGACCTGTGGTCGCTCGGTGGCCTGCTGTACGCGTCCGTCGAGGGAGTGCCTCCCTACGACAAGGGTTCGGCCATCGCGACGCTCACCGCGGTGATGACCGAGCCGCTGGAGGAGCCCAAGAACGCCGGGCCGCTGCGGGACGTCATCCACGGGCTGCTCACCAAGGACCCGGCCCAGCGGCTCGACGACGCGGGCGCGCGGTCGATGCTGACCGACGTCATTCACGCGCCCGCGCCCAGGGCGGCCGAGCCGCAGGACGCGACGAAGGTCGTGCCGCTGCCCGCGCAGCCCGACGCGCCCGAGGGCAGGGGCGGTTCGGGGGAGGCCGGGGAGCGGTTGCGCGGGGCGCTGCGTTCCGTGCGCAAGGCCGCCGTCGCGGCGGGGTCGGGGGCGGTCGCGACCGCTCGCGCCAAGTCGGGCGGGAGCAAGGCGGGTTCCGAGGCGCCGTCGACCGGTTCGGGGTCGGGTGGCGGTTCGGTGCCGGGTGCCGGTTCGGGGCCGGGGGCTCGCGGGGTCTCCGGTGCGACGACCGCGACTCCCTCGGGAGGTGCCTCGGGCGGTGCCGCTGGAGGTGCGTCCGGTGGTGGCGGGCAGCGGAGTGGTGGTGGCAACGGGCAGTCGGGCGCGCGTGGTTCCGGGTGGCCCGTGATGACTCCGCCGGATCTGCCGCCCAGGCCGGTGCGCAGGGCGCCGATCACCGACGTGGTGCCGAGGCGGACGCTGGTCATCATCGCCGTGGTGATCGTCGCCGTGCTCGGTGTGGTGCTGGCGATCGCGTTCAGCGGTGACGACTCCAAGGACGCGGCGAGCGGCGCCGGCGCCAAGCCCTCGACCAAGTCGAGCGCCGGGGCGAGCCCCGGGGACGACGAGAGCGGCGGTACCCGTCCGGACGGCAGTGGCACCGGGTCGCCCGCGGCCGGGTCCGGGGCCTCGGCGGACGCCGACCCGAGCGCCGGGTCCGGCGACGACGCGGACGACGACGGCTCCTCCGGAGGATCCTCCGGTGACGACGGCTCGGACGACGCTTCGGACAGCGGCGTCGCCGCCACCCACCAGGGCGGCCAGGGCTACTCCATCGGCCTGCCCAAGGGGTGGAAGCACGTGTCCTCGGACGCGGCGGGCGACCGGTTCACCGGCCCCGACGGGCAGAAGCTGCTCATCGGCTGGACCACCGAGCCCAAGGACGACCCGGTCGCCGACTGGAAGAACCAGGAGGGCTACATGGAGCGCTCCCAGTACCAGCGGATCCGAATAGAGGCGGTGGACTACCGGGGCTGGAACACGGCCGACTGGGAGTTCACCTATGTCGACGGCGGTACCAAGTACCGCAGCATCGACCGAGGGTTCGTCGTCGACGACGATCTCGGATACGGGCTGATGTACACGGCCAAGGCGGGCAATTGGGGCAGTGAGACGCGTAAGGACACATGGCGGACGCTGACGAAGTCCTTCGAACCGAAGTCGTGATCCACCGGGTTCGGCGACTGGTCACGGTTTGGGGCCCGAGATCTGGCATCCCCTCTTGGTGAGTTGCCTCCGGCACGTATCGTGAGTGCTTGCGGACCGTACGCAGCCGCCATCCGGCTCACAACGGCACGCAAGGCGAACGGAATTGACCGACCGGGCGGCCGGGGGAGGCATCGTGGACGAGTACGCGGGTCGAGTGCTCGCCGACCGCTACCGCCTGCCGTTGCCGCCCTCGGACGAGTACGAACTCACCGAGACCCGCGCCTTCGACACCTACAGCGGACAGGAAGTCCAGGTCCGGCAGGTGCCGTTGCCCGAGGTGGTCGAGGCGGAGGTCCTTGACGCCGAGGGGCTGCCCGACGGGTTCACCGCGCGTGAGCGGGGTGCGGCGCGCAGGCCCTCGGGCCGGGGCAGTACCCGGCGGCCCACCGACCCCGCCGTGCGGCGGGCGGTCGAGGCGGCGCAGGCGGCGGCCCGGATACCCGACCATCCCCGGCTCGACCAGGTCTTCGACGTGTTCGCCGAGGGCGGCTCGCTGTGGATCGTCAGCGAACTCGTGCCGGCCAGGCCGCTGGCCGCGCTGCTCGCGGAGAAGCCGCTGACGCCGTACCGGGCGGCCGAGGTCGCCGCCGACGTGCTGATGGCGCTGCGGGTGCTGCACGCGCACGGCTGGGTGCACCGGAACATCACCGCGCGGACCGTGCTCGTCTGCGACGACGGACGGGTGATGCTGACCGGACTCGCCGTCGGCGCCGCGGAAGAGGCGCTGTGCGGGTACGACCCGGTCCCCCCGAACGAGGACGGCGGCGAGGGCTTCGCCGGGTCCGGACCCGGCGGGCAGGCCGGCGCGGGCGCCGCCGTGTCGGTCGAGGTCGACCCCGAGGCGGCCCGTCGCGCCGCGATCGAGGCGCGGGCCGCCGGTGGGCTCCCGCCGGCCGGTGGTGCCGGTGCGGGCGGCAACCAGGGCGGCGGCGGAGCGCCCGCGCCCCGGGCCGTGGGGAGCGGCGGGGACGTACGGGCGGCGCGGGCCGGGGCCATCGCCGCGTACCGGGCCGGCGCTCGGGCCGCGGCACGGGTGCAGGAGGCCCAGCAGGGCCGTACGGCCCTTCCGGGCGCGCGCCCGTCCCCGGACGCCAACGGCGGCGCGGGGCAGCAGGCGTCCTCCCCTGGAGGGGCCCCGTACGGGGGTGCCGGGCAGGCGCCCTATCCGGTGGAGGGCGGTGCCCCTCAGGTGCAGCGTCCGTCGGACGGCGGTGCGGGTCCGTACCCGCGTCCGGTCGGCGGGGGCGCGGGGTCGTCTCCCTACCCGGCCGCCAACGGTCCTCAGCAGCTTCCGCCCGCCGGGCAGCCCGCCGCGCCCCCTGCCGGGCCGCCCGGGCAGATCGCCGATCCGTACGGCGTGCGCGCCGCCTCCTGGCACGGTGCCGGGCCCCGCGCCGGGGCCCCCAGCGCGCTCCCCGAGTCCGGCAACCGCCCACCGAACCAGGCCGGTCCCGACCGCACCGCCCTGCCGCCGGCCGGAGCCGCCCGAGTTCCCGGCACCCACGCCCCCGTTCCACGGCAGCCCGGCGGGTCCGGTCAGCCCGGACAGCCCGGCCCCGCCGGGCTGCCGCCGGCCG
>NZ_JBEZNL010000039.1:0-78267 GCF_040653275.1 Streptomyces sp. NPDC048002
ACGGAACGTCCCGTGCGGCACCTCCTCGGTGCCCTCCGACCGCGGGAAGAACTCGTACCACGCCCCGTACAACGCCCGCTCCCGCTCCACCAGCAGCGGCAGCTTGTCGGACGCCGTCACGAACTCCCGCAGCGGGTAGCGGGCCAGCACCGCCTCCACCTCGGGGCGGAACGCGGCCGCCAGGCGCGTCGCGACCGGCAGAGAGTCGTCCCTGAGAGTGCCGACCGCTTGGAGCAGTACCGGCCGCCGCTTGGCGGGCGCCCCGGCCGCCGCGCGCTCCAGCAGGTCCGCGCCCTCCTCCAGCACGACGCCGGTGTCGATGCCGGCCGGCACCTTGATGCGGGCGGTGCGCCGCCAGGTCGTCACCGGGTCGCTCCACGCTTCCACCCGGAAGGTCCAGCGCCCGAGGGCGTTCGGGGTGACCTCGGCGCCCCAGCGGTCGCTTCCCGGCTCCAGCTCGCGCATCGGCGTCCACGGGCCCGGCCGACCGTCGGGACCGCGCAGCACGACATTGGCGGCCACGGCGTCGTGCCCCTCGCGGAACACGGTCGCCGACACCTCGAACGTCTCGTCCACGACCGCCTTCGCCGGGCGTCGGCCGCACTCCACGGCCGGCTGGACGTTCCGTACCGGGACACGGCCGATGGCCGTGGTTGCCTTCATGCTCTTTGTCTCCGCCGTAGTCGTGGCCGGACCCTGACGGGCCCGGCCGGGTTTTCAAGCTGCGCGGGAAGGGGGTGGCTACCTGCCCGCCGGGGAAGGCCGCTTGGCGGCCGGTGGACCGCGCCTGACGGCGACGCCCGGCCGGGGGCGGTCGTTCTGTTCACGCAGATAGGCGCCGACACTGCAACGCAGATAGCGCTCGGCCGCGTCCGCGGCCTCGCGCGCGCAGCGCTTGCCCATCAGCACGCACAGCGTGTAGCCCGAGTCCTCGAACGTGGCCCGCGCCGTACGGTCGTCGGGGGCCGCGAGCATGACGCGTTCCCATGCCCGGTAGCGCCCAAGCTGGCGGGCGACTTCGGTCTTGGCCGGTAGCAACATGACGCCGTTTCACCTCTCGGTTGCATGGCACGTCACCGGACGGTCAGGGGTGGTCGTGCGGACACACGGATGCGACACACGGGATGCCGTGCGGGCACAGGGGTCACCACACATGGTGCACGGATGGTGACCCAACGTCTTGTTATAGCTTCAACTATGTCGCGCGGCCGCCCTCCCGTCGCGCTCGGTGCTCGTGTTGCACGAATGGCGTAGCGATCCCACGCTGGAGGTGACTCAGAAGCGATCGATGCTCACGCTTCGCGTTCGGGGCCCGTCCCGCGGGGACGGAAGCAAGCGCCGAGCCTCGCCGGTGAGGAGCCAACGACGATGAACACCGCAGTGCCCTGCTACTACCACCTCGACGTGGAAGTCAGCCCCGAACGGGTCGGACAGGTCAGGCGCATCCTGGCCGCCCATCTCCGTCACTGGGACCTGGAGAACCTCGTGGAGCCCGTCTGCGGCGGCGCCGAGCTGCTGCTGAACGCCATCGACGAGCACGCGAGGGACAAGAACACCTCGATCGAGATGTGGTGGAACGGCCAGCATCTGATCACCGCCGTCGCGGGCGACGACCGCGACCTGCGCCCCGACCAGGACCTGCGCGGCTGCCTGGGCCGCATCGCCGCGATCAGCGACGGCTGGGGCTGCTGCGCCACGGCCGCCGGAGCCAAGGTCATCTGGTTCTCCCGGCGCGCCCGCGCCTTCGAGCGCCTCCCGCTGGTGCCCCTCGGCCCGGCCCCCAGCCTGCGCGAGCGGCGCCGGGTGCCCCGGGCGGCCGTCGTGCCGGCCGGACCGGCCGAGCGGGTGCTGGAGGGGGTGCGGTGACCGCGCGCAAGGACCGCGCAGGGGTGCCCGTCTGGAGCGGGCACCCCTTCCCGCTGGGTGCCGCCTACAACGGCCAGGGCACCAACTTCGCCCTGTTCAGCGAGGTCGCCGAACGGGTCGAGCTGGTCCTGGTCGACGACCGCGGGCGGCACAGCAGCGTGGACATGGCCGAGGTCGACGGGTTCGTGTGGCACTGCTTCCTGCCCGGCGTCGGCCCCGGCCAGCGCTACGGCTACCGGGTGCACGGCCCCTGGGACCCGGAGCTCGGCCACCGGTGCAACCCGGCGAAGCTCCTGCTCGACCCGTACACCCGCGCGGTCGACGGGCAGATGGACAACCACGCCTCGCTCTTCGAACGCGACCCGCACGGACCGTCGCCCGGTGACAGCGCCGGGCACACCATGCTCGGCGTGGTGACCGACCCCTTCTTCGACTGGGGCGACGACCGCCCGCCGCGGCGCCCGTACGCGGACACCGTCATCTACGAGGCCCATGTGCGGGGACTGACCCGCACCCACCCCGGGGTGCCCGCCGAACTGCGCGGCACCTACGCCGGGTTGGCGCATCCCGCGGTCGTCGAGCATCTCACCTCGCTCGGGGTCACGGCCGTCGAGCTGATGCCGGTGCACCAGTTCGTCCAGGACGGCGTCCTCACCGACCGCGGGCTCGCGAACTACTGGGGCTACAACACGATCGGCTTCTTCGCCCCGCACAACTCCTATGCCGCCCACGGCAGTCGGGGCCAGCAGGTCGCCGAGTTCAAGTCGATGGTCAAGGCGCTGCACGAGGCCGGGCTCGAAGTCATCCTGGACGTCGTCTACAACCACACCGCCGAGGGCAACGAGAAAGGCCCCACCCTCTCCTTCCGCGGCATCGACAACGCCTCCTACTACCGGCTGGTGGACGGCGACTGGTCGCACTACTACGACACCACCGGCACCGGCAACAGCCTGCTGATGCGGCACCCCTACGTGCTCCAGCTGATCATGGACTCGCTGCGGTACTGGGTCACCGAGATGCACGTCGACGGTTTCCGCTTCGACCTCGCGGCCACGCTCGCGCGGCAGTTCCACGAGGTGGACCGGCTGTCGGCGTTCTTCGACCTGATCCAGCAGGACCCGGTGATCAGCCGCGTCAAGCTGATCGCCGAGCCCTGGGACGTCGGCGAGGGCGGCTACCAGGTGGGCAACTTCCCTCCGCTGTGGTCGGAGTGGAACGGCAAGTACCGCGACAGCGTCCGGGACTTCTGGCGCGGCGGCGAACACACCCTCGGCGACTTCGCGTCCCGGCTGACCGGCTCCTCCGACCTGTACCAGCACAGCAGGCGCCGTCCGCGCGCCAGCGTCAACTTCGTCACCGCGCACGACGGTTTCACGTTGCGCGACCTGGTCTCGTACAACGACAAGCACAACGAGGCCAACGGCGAGGGCAACCGGGACGGGGAGAGCGACAACCGGTCCTGGAACTGCGGGGCGGAGGGCGCGACCAGGGATCCGGCCGTGCTGGAGCTGCGCGCCCGCCAGCAGCGCAACTTCCTCGCCACCCTGCTGCTGTCCCAGGGCATCCCGATGCTCTGCCACGGCGACGAACTCGGCCGCACCCAGCGCGGCAACAACAACGCCTACTGCCAGGACAACGAGGTCTCCTGGATCGACTGGCGGCTCGGCGCCGCGCAGCGCGACCTCGTCGACTTCACCCGCCACGTCATCGGCCTGCGCACGGCCCACCCCGTCCTGCGCCGCCGTCGCTTCTTCCGCGGGGAGACCGTGACCCACGCCGGTCAGCCCCTGCCCGACCTGGTGTGGTTCCTGCCGGACGCGCGGGAGATGACCGAGGAGGACTGGCAGCGCTCGGACGCCCACTGCGTGGGCGTCTTCCTCAACGGCGACGCGATCGCCGAGCCCGACCGGTGCGGCCGGCCCGTCGTCGACGACTCGTTCCTGCTGCTGCTCAACAGCTTCTGGGAGCCGGTGGACTTCCGGCTCCCGAACAGCCGCTACGGCGAACGCTGGACCACGCTGATCGACACCGCCGAGGACGGGGGCGCCCCCGACGAGACCGAGCACAAGGCGGCCACCACCATGACGGTCACCGCCCGCAGCCTGGTCCTGCTCTCCCGCCCGTCCCGCACGAAGGGCACCCCGTAGGACGCGTGCCGATGACGGCGCCTAGGGTTCGCGGCGTGAGGTGACCGTGAACTGGGCGCCGTCCGGGTCGCGCAGTATGGCCTCCTCGTCGGACTTCGACAGGACGCTGCCGCCGTGCTGCTCGGCGGTGCGGGCGCAGGCCGAGACGTCGGCGACGGCGAAGTGGACCTGCCAGTGCGGGCGGATGGTGGGGTCGGGAGCGGCACCGAGGGCGCCCGACTCGATCCGGGCCACGGCGTCGCCGCCGCTGCGCAGCACGACCTCGCCGCCCTCGTAGTGCACCTCGCAGCAGCCGGGCCGGTCCGTCGCCCAGTCCAGGACCTCGCCGTAGAAGATCGCCGCGTCGAAGGCGTCGCGGGTGTGCAGGCGGATGAAGGCGGGGGTGGAGCGGCGCCAGTTCTCCCAGTCGGTGACCAGCTCGCCCTCCCAGATGCCGAAGGTCGCGCCGTCCCGGTCGGCGAGCAGGGCCGCGCGCCCCGGCGGGAAGGAGATCGGACCGACGGCCGCCGTGCCGCCGCGCTCCTGCACCCGCGCCACCGCCTCGTCCGCGCTCGGCACGGCGAAGTACGGGGTCCAGGCGACCGCCATCTGCCACATGGTCGCGACCGCGGCGATCCCGGCGACCGGGACCCCGTCGGCCAGGGCGATCCGGAACCGGTCGCCGAGCTTGCCGGTGCGCCAGCGCCAGCCGAGCACCGCGGTGTAGAACGCCTGGGTGGCCTCCAGGTCCCGGCTGGTCAGGCTCACCCAGCAGGGTGCCCCGAACACGGAGTGGGTGGAGACGACGCCCCGGGTGCGGCGGGTGGGCTTCGTGTCGTGATTCATGGCTGTCGCGTCCTGGTCTCGCCGGTCCGGCGGCCACCGGTGTCTCTTCCCAGTGTCCGGCCGGTACCCCGGAAGGCGCTTGCCGAGTACCCCGGCCGTCACGCCGAAACAATGATGATTCCAGGCCGTGGGCGAGGGCATACCGCCGCGCGGGTGACACCGCGGATCCGCCGGCCGGCGGATCCGCAGCCTCCTGGGCACGGGCTAGCGAGCCTGGGTCAGCAACTCCTCCCGCAGCCGGTCGAAGCAGCCGCTGAGCAGCCGGGAGACGTGCATCTGGGAGATGCCCAGCTGCTCGGCTATGCGGCTCTGGGTCATCCCGCGGAAGAAGCGCAGATAGAGGATGGTGCGCTCGCGCTCGGGGAGGCGTTCCAGGCAGGGGCGCACGGCCACCCGGTCGACGACGATGTCGTAGGCCGGATCGGGTCCGCCGAGGGAGTCGGCGAGGGCGTACCCGTCGGTGCCGGGCAGCTCCGCGTCCAGGGAGAGGGCGGAGAAGCAGTCCAGCGCCTCCATCCCGGTGCGCACCTCGGCCTCGCTGAGGTCGGTGAGGTCGGCGATCTCCGGGACGGTGGGGGCGTGGCCCGGGGTGGTCTGGGCCAGGTCCTTCGCCGCCTGGCGCACCCGGTTGCGCAGGTCCTGGACCCGGCGGGGCACGTGCAGCGTCCACATGTGATCACGGAAGTGCCGTTTGATCTCCCCGGTGACGGTGGGCACCGCGTACGCCTCGAAGGCGCAGCCCCGGTCCGGGTCGTAGTGGTCGACGGCCTTGACCAGGCCCAGCGCGGCCACCTGGTAGAGATCCTCCAGGGCCTCGCCGCGGCCCTTGAAGCGGACCGCGATGCGTTCGGCCATGGGCAGCCACGCCTGCACCAGCGTGTCGCGCAGGGCCTTGCGCTGCGGCCCCTCGGGGAGCCGGGCGAGCCTTCGGAACGCGGCGGCGGTGTCGGGGGCGTCGTCGTGCGGGTGCTGCTTCGTTCTGCCGGTGGTGGCCATGAGGCGCACCTCCCTCAGCAGGTGCCGGCTGGGACAGTCACCGTGAGAGGCGCGGTCCGGATCCACGCGGAGGCGGTCCGGAACCCTTGAGCCGGGTTCCCACGGACGTGCCTCCTGTCCGAAGCACTCCACGGTGCATTCCCAGCCACTCTCCCTTCAAACAAAATGTCCTGATATCAGACTAAATGATGCACATACTGAGATCGCTCGACTTCGAGGCGTGAGAGCGCCCCGCGATCGTCCGGGCCGACGTGATGTGCGGCACGCTCCCGCCTCCGGCCGCGGGACCCGGCGGCGGATACCCGCTGGGCAGCGCTTGATCGGCGATCAAAGGGGGTGAATGCGCTGGCCACAGCGCATTCCGCTCATTTGACAGTGCGCTGAGCACACAGATAGGAAGCAGCTCTCTGAGGTCGAAGAGGTGCAGTGTGTGCGAGCCGAACGTGGTCGGGGACTGGCAGGAGTACGACGAGCATGCCGGTCTGCGGGTCCGCGTCCACCGTCTGGAGCAGGCCGAGCCTCCGCGTGGACGTGACGACGCCGCCGAGGGCCTGACCTACTTCACCGTCCGGGTGACGGTCGAGAACCGCGGCGAGCGGCACTACGGCATCCACCTGGAGGACGGCCAGATCGACGTGCGGATCGGGCCGGACGGGGAGAGCGCCTTCCTGGACTGGCGCAACACGCAGTTCATCGAGGGCTTCGACGTCTATCCGCTGCGCCGGGCCACCGCCGTGCTGTTCGCGGCCGGGCCCGAGGCGAGCCTGGACCAGGTCGACGTGCAGATCCAGCTGCGGGTCGACGAGGAGTGGACGGAGCGTCGGCTCTGGGCGGGCGGCATCGGTCTGCACGAGGGCCCGTCGCACACCGGGGCCGGGCGGGAGTGCCTGGCCCACCAGGTGAGCGTCTTCCTGCGCGACCAGGCCGAGGAGGGCACCGCCTGACCCGGTGGGTCAGTGCGGGATGCCGTCGATGATCTCGCGGGCGCCCTGACGCAGCAGCGCCACGGCGACCGAGGTGCCGAGGGTGGCCGGATCCAGTCGGCCCGCCCACTCGTGGGCGTTGAGCCGGGTCTTGCCGTCCGGGGTGAAGACACACGCCCGCAGGGACAGCTCCCCGCCGTGGTCCACCCGCGCGTACCCGGCGATCGGGCTGTTGCAGTGCCCCTGGAGGACGTGCAGGAACATCCGTTCGGCGGTCGCCTCGCGGTGGGTGTCCGGATCGCCGAGCGCGCTGACCGCGTCGATCAGCTCGCTGTCGCCCTCCCGGCACTGGAGTGCGAGGATGCCCGCGCCGATCGGCGGCATCATCGCCTCGGGGGAGAGGATCTCGCTGATCACGTCGGAGCGGTCGATCCGCTCCAGGCCGGACACCGCGAGCAGCAGCGCGTCGGCCTCCCCGGCCGCCAGCTTCGCCAGCCGCCGGTTGGCGTTGCCGCGGAACGGCACGCACTCCAACTGCGGGTGCGTGGCGGCGAGCTGGGCGACCCGGCGCACCGATGAGGTCCCGATCCGGGTGCCGTCGGGCAGTTCGTCGAGGGTGAGGCCGTCCGGGTGCACCAGGGCGTCGCGGATGTCGTCCCGCTTCAGGAACGCGGCGAACACCGTGCCCGCGGGCAGCGGCCGGTCGGCGGGCACGTCCTTCACGCAGTGCACGGCGAGATCGGCCTCGCCCGCCAGCAGCGCGGCGTCCACCTCCTTGGTGAACGCCCCCTTCCCCTCGACCTTCGCCAGGTCTCCCAGCCACTTGTCGCCGGTCGTCCGCACCGGCACGACCTCGGTGCGCACGTGCGGGTACAGGGCCGTCAACTCGGCTCGGACACGCTCCACCTGGGCGAGCGCCATGGGCGAGTCGCGGGAGACGATACGGATCAGTTCGGGCACGGACATGCCGACACGATAGACCTTCGGATCACCCGCTCCGGGCCGTACCGCTCGATTCACGTCGATCGGGCCCGGGGCGGGGGAGGCGGGCGGCGCCGGTCCCGCGCCCCGGGCCGAGCGGATCACGCGTACGGGTCGAAGGTGATGCCCGACGGCTTGGCGGAGGACAGGTGGTTGGCGAAACTCGCGTCCTTCAGACCGAAGTTGGCGCTGCCGAAGTTGTAGGCGGTCAGCTTGTCGCGGACGCCGGCCGGGTAGCCGTTCCAGCCGACCAGCGGCGGGTACTGCCAGGTCCCCTTGTGGTTCTCCGGGGGCTCGTCGTTGGAGTTGGCGAGCCGGAAGCAGTGCGTGCTGATGCCGTCCTTGTGGTAGACGACCTTCGCGTGGGTGCCCTCGAAGCGGACGGAGGACGCCCCGGTCACGGTGAACGAGCCGTGGTTGGAGGTGGAGACGTACTTGACGGCGCCGCTCTGCACCCAGATCACGACATGTTCCCAGTCGTGCCGGTGCCCGCCGATGCTGCTGCCCGCGAGGGCCTGGTCCTTCTCGAAGTACAGGCCGTAGAGGTAGGCGCACCAGCCGTTGTTGCACTTGTAGCGCGAGTAGCTGTTGGTGTTGTCGAGGTCCGAGGCGTCACGGCAGCTGCCGTTGAGCGCGCCGGTCGGGTTCAGGCCGCCGTTGACCGTGCCGTCGGGGCCGATCGCGGGCGTGGAGTAGCAGCCGTCCGTGTCGTAGTCGAAGGCGGGCTGATAAGTGAACTCGGCGGACTCGGCGTTGGCGGGCAGCGCCTGCGGCGGGGCCGCGAGGGCGACGGAGGGGAAGGCGACGACGAGCACGGCGGCACCGGCGAATCCGGTGAGCCATCTCCCGCGGTGCTTCTTCGACGACGATGACGACACTGCGTCCTCCTCGGGTGGGCGCAGCCCAACGGCTGTGGGGGGAAAGGGAAGTTCAGCTTCCCCGCTTTTCATGTCCGCGCCAAGAGGGTGCGGGCGTCACTCCGGTGACGGCTGTCCCAACAGTGGGATCATGACGGCGGTCTCGGCCGACCCGGGCCGTCGGTCAGCCGAGGTCGTCGGGGAGTTCGGCCGCCGACTCCTCCGGGGTCAGGTCCGGACGCAGCCGCAGCCAGGACGGCTGACGCAGCAGCCCGGCCCGGGTCCGCGTACTGAACCGCACCTCGCCGACGATCCGGGGCACGACCCAGCGCGCCCCCGGCACCGCCGGCACGGGGTCGAAGGGGCACTCGTCGGTCGCGGCGACGCCCAACAGCTCACCGAGCTGCTCACGCTCGCGGGCGCTCCAGCCGGTGCCCACCCCGCCGACGTAGCGCAGCCGCCCCCGGAACCGCTGGCCCAGCAGCAGGGCGCCCGGCAGCCCCGTGATCCGGCCCCTGCCCGGGAGCCAGCCGCCGACCACCACGTCCTCGGTGCGCAGATTGCGGATCTTGATCCAGGACCGGGACCGCACCCCCGGCTCGTACACGGAGTCCAGCCGTTTGCAGACCAGCCCCTCCAGCCCGTGCTCGCGCGTGGCCCGCAGCGCCTGCTCCCCGTGGCCCACGAGGGCGGCCGGCGTCGACCAGCGGGGTCCGTCGAGGCCCAGGCCCTCCAGCCGCTCGCGCCGCCGCCGGTAGGGCAGACGGATCAGGGACTCCCCGGCCAGGTGCATGACGTCGAACAGCACCAGATGCACCGGCGCCCGCGCGGCGAGCCGGGCCGCGCGCTCCGGGGCGTGGGCGAGCCCCATCCGGGACTGGAGCGCCTGGAAGTCGGCGCGCCCTTCCGCGTCCGGCGCCAGGACCTCCCCGTCCAGCACCGCGGGCGTGCCGCCCAGCGCGGTGCCCAACGGGCCCAGTTCGGGGTAGGCGGCGGTGACCTCCTCGCCGGAACGGGCCCGCAGGACCAGACCGCCGTCCCCGGTGAGACAGGCCACCACCCGCTGGCCGTCCTGCTTGGTCTCGTACGCCCAGCGGGCGTCCTGCCCGGCCGGCGGGAGGGTGCCCGGGGTGGCGAGCATCGGGGGGATCAGCGGCAGGTCCACGGGTGAGGTGTCGACGGACCGGGACCCCCGCACGCCCGCCGGCCTCGGGTTTCGCCTGAACGGCCGCCGAGCGCGGCCGGGGCGGCTCCCCGTAGGCTTGCCCCTCTGGAGCGACCGTCACGAGGCGGGCCGCGCCGGCGGTGGGGACCGGCCGGCGCGGGCGGAGTGGTCCCCGTGTGGTGATGAGCATGGCAGGCAGGACGGTCCGGGCGGAGCAGGCCGGCGCGACCCGGGAGCTGATCCTGACCGCGGCCGAGCGGCTGTACGCCGAGCGCGGGGTGTACGCGGTCTCCAACCGGCAGGTCGGGGAGGCCGCCGGACAGGGCAACAACACCGCCGTCGGCTACCACTTCGGCACCAGGACCGACCTGGTCCGGGCCATCGTGCGCCGGCACGCGGCACCCATCGAGGAGATCAGGGCCCGGCTGGTCGAGCGGGTCACCGGCTCCACCGAACTGCGCGACTGGGTGGACTGTCTGGTCCGGCCCGTCTTCGCTCACCTCGCCGACCTCGGCAGTCCCACGTGGTACGCCCGGTTCTGCGCCCAGGTCATGGCCGACCCGGCGCTGCACCGGATCATGGTCGAGGAGGCCCTCGGCTCCCCGGCACTGCGGGAGATCGTCGAGGGGCTGCGCCGCAGCCTGCCCGAGCTGCCCGAGGACGTCCGGGCGGAGCGCGGCGACATGGCGCGTCATCTGATCGTCCACATGACCTCGGAGCGGGAGCGTGCGCTCGCCGAGCGGGCGCCCACCCCGCGCGCCGACTGGGCGGACGCCGCGACCGGCCTGGTCGACGCGCTGGTCGGCATGTGGCGGGCGCCGGTCACCGCCGCCTGACGCCTCCGCGTACACCCCGGCGTGACGCCTCCGCGTACACCACTGGCGTGACGCCTCCGCGTACCCCCCCTGGCGTGACGCCTCCGCGTACACCCCGGCCCGACGCCTCGCCCGCTCTTTGCTGCCGGGGCCCGGCGGAGCGGTCCGCCGGGCCCCGGTGCGCGTCAGCGGCTCAGGCGGACCCGGGTGATCTGGTCCTCACCTCCCGCTCCGGCGCCGGACTTGTCGACCAGGTACGCGGTCCGGCCGTCCACCTCGACGTGGTTGGGGTTGGCGCCGGTCGCGATCGTCTGGACGACCGTGCCCTTGCGGGGGTCGACCACCGTGACGTTCGCCGCGGTGCGGTTGACCACCAGGACCTTGCCGGTCCGGTCCTCCGCGGCGACGGACAGCGCGCCCGCGCCCGTGGCGACCGACTTGGTGACGGTGCCCGACTTCAGGTCCACGACCGAGACCGTGCCGGCGGTCTGGTCCGCCGTGTACGCGGTACGGCCGTTCTCGGACAGCGCGACGGAGATCGGGCCGTCGCCCGCCGGGACGAACCGCGGGGTGTCGGACTTGGCGGAGACCTCGATGATCCGGTCGCCGTTGAGGTCCGCGGCGTACACCGCGCCGGACTTCTCGTTCACCGCGAGGCCGGTGGGACCGGCACCCTCCACGGTGATCCGGCGCTTCTCCTCGAAGGTCTTGGAGTCGTACGCCACCAGGGTGCCGTCACCGAAGCCGCTCGCCCACACGGTGTTGTGCCGCTCGTCGACGACGATCTCCCGGGCGTGCGCCACGTTCGGCAGGGTGGCCAGGTGCGCGCCGGTCCGCTGGCTGTAGACGGCGACGGTGTTGTTGCGGGTGTTGGTCACCCAGACCGTGTTGTGCTCGTCGTCGACGGCGACGCCGTACACGGCCTCCCGGGCGCCGGTGGCGGCGTCGGTGACCGGCGGGGTGATCGTCTCCTCGACGGCCAGCGTGTCCGGGTCCACCTTCAGCAGGCTGGTGTCGGTGACCGGGGGACGGCCCAGGGAGACGGTCACCCAGAGGGCGTCGTTCCGCTCGGAGTAGGCCGACTGGTACAGGCCGCGGACCAGCGGGGCGGTGGTCACGGTCGAGCCGGTCGTCCGGGCCGAGTCGGCCGAGGCGGTGCCCGCCAGCGCGACGCCGCTGACGGCGGTGAGGGCGACGGCGACGGCCGCCGCGACGGAGGTGCGGGTGGAACGGGTCATGCTGATTCAACTCCTGTGCAAGGGATGGTGAAGGAAATGAGGGAGAGTGGTCAGTTGGCCGCGGTGGGGCGGCGACGGACGACGAAGAGGGTCGTCGCCGCGGCTCCGGCGGCTCCGCCCGCGGCGGCGGCAGCCGCCGACCAGGCGATCGTCGCGTAGGAGACGGGGGCCTCCACGGTGGCGGCGGCGAGGGTCTTCGCGGACGTGTCGGGGGCCGTGGTGGACGACGCCTCGGCGTCCCCGGTGCCGGCCCCGGTGGTCGTGAACTCGACCTTCAGCGAGGTCGGCGGGTTGGGGGCGAGGAAGCGCAGCCAGTGCGCGCCGACGGAGGTGTCCGCGGGGACGGTGACGTCACCTTCGTAGGAGCCGTCGGCGTCGGTCTTCCACTGGCCGAGGATGGCCTCGTCGTCGAGCTTGATGGTGAGCTGCTCGCCGGCCGGGAACTTGGTCACCGCGAAGTGCAGCGTGCCGCCCGGCTGCACCTCCGTGGCGGTGATCTCGGCCTTCGCTCCGGCGGAGTTGGTCGCGCCGGCCGGGGCGCCCGAGGCGGCCGGAACGGGCGTCGCGGACGAGCCCGACGCGGTGCCGCTGCCGCTGCCGCTGTCGTCGGTGTCCGTGGCGGAGGCGGTGGACGAGGTGACCGTGAAGCCGGCCTTCAGGCTGGTCGGCGGGTTGGGGGCGAGGAAGCGCAGCCAGTGCGCGCCCTTCGTGGTGTCCTCGGGAACGGCGACGCTGCCGGAGTACGTCCCGTCGGCGCCGATCGTCCACTGGCCGAGGATCGCCCCGTCGTCGAGCTTCACCGTCAGCTGCTCGCCCGCCGGGAACCCGGTGACCCGGAAGGAGACGGTGCCGCCCGCCGCCACCCGGGACCCCGCGGTGATGGCGGCGGAGGCGGCGGAGCTGCCGGTGCCGCTCCCGGAGCCCGAACCGGTGCCGGTGCCGGTGCCGGTGCCGGAGTCCGACCCGGAGCCCGAACCCGATCCGGAGCCCGAGTCGGTGTCACCTCCGCCCGAACCGCCCCCGCTGGAGGCGGACTTGACGGTGATATCGGCCTTGAGGCTGGTCGCCGGGTCCGGGGCCAGGAAGCGCAGCCAGTGCGCGCCCGCCGCGGTGGACGCGGGGACGGTGACCGTGCCGGAGAAGGTGCCGTCGGCCTTCACCGCGTCGGACCACTGGGCGAGGATCCCGCTGTCGTCCAGCTTGACGGTGATCTTCTGACCCTCGACGAAGCCGGAGAGCTTGAACGACACCTTGCCGCCGGCCGTGACCTCGGCCCCGGACGTCAGCCGCACCGCGGGGTCGGCCGCTGGAGCGGTCGGGGTGGGCGTCGGAGTGGGCGTCGGCGTCGGGGTGGGGGTGGGGGTCGGTGTGGGAGTCGGGTCGGTGGCGGCCGTGACCGTCAGCGGCTCGCTCTTCACACTCGTCTGCGGGGCCAGGAAGCGCAGCCAGTGGCCGTCGCCGACGCTCGCGCCGGCCGGAACGGTCACCGTCCCCGAGAGGCTGCCGTCGTCGCCGAGCGTGAACTGCTTCAGCAGGGTCGTGTCGTCGAACTTGACGCTGAGCGTGGCGGCGGCGGGGAAGCCGGTGACGGTGAACGAGACGTCACCCCCGGCGCGCACCGAGGCCGTGCCCAGGGCGACGGCGGGTGCCGAGGCGTCGGCGACCAGGGCCACCTGGTCCGTGAGGGCCGTGCCCTGCGAGCCGACGAGGGGCGCGGAGAGGGCGCCGAGGCCCAGGGCCGCACCCGCGGTGACGACCAGCACACGGTTGAGCGCGGGTCTGTGAGAGGTCATGGGAGAAGTGCTCCTGGCAGGGAGAAGGGGTGGGAGGGATTTCGGGAGGCGGACCGGGGAGCGCCCGGGGAACGAAAAGGGGTGAGGTTAGGCTTGCCTAATCGGAAGAAACGACCTGCCATCCGGAGCCCAGCCACATGCCCGTGCCCGCACCGCCGAACGACAGCCCGCACCACCCGCCCCGCACGGCTCGTCCCGGGCCGGTGCCGCGGCTGTCCGCCCCGGCGCGCGCGCTGCCCGGCCCGAACGGGGTCGAGGAGTTCTGGGCCGAGGCGCGCCGCCGGGGCACACCCCTGGTCGGTCCCGACCCGCTGGGCGCGGCCGACCACCGGGCCGTGACCTTCCTGTGGCGCGGAGGTCCCACGACCCGTGCCGTCCAGGTCCTGCCCAACAAGCTCGGCGACCCGCGCGACCCCGACGGCAACCTCATGGAGCGCGTCCCCGGCACGGACGTGTGGCACTGGACCGTCCGGCTGCGCCACGACTGGCGCGGCACCTACGACCTGTACGTCGACGAGGGCGAGGGCCCCGCGCCCGGGACCTCCGGCTACTGGCCCTGGCTGCGCACCCGGCGCCGCCACGACCCCTACAACCCGCGTGCCCTGCCGCACCGTTGGGGCGACGGCACGGTCTCCTGGGCGGCGCTGCCGGCCGCGCCCGGCTCGGCCGACCCGCCGCTCCGGCCGGACGCCGAACGCGGCACCGTCACGGAACACCAGGTGGACAGCGCGCACTTGGGCGCCCGCCGTCGCGTCTGGCTCTACCGGCCGCCGCTCGCCGGCCGGCCGGCGGAGCCGCTGCCGGTCCTGGTCCTCCTCGACGGCGACCACTGGCAGCCGCGCCTCGGACTCTCCCGGCTCCTCGACGACCTGATCGCCGAGGGCCGGATCCCGCCGCTGGCCGCGGTCCTGCCGGACGCCGTCGACGAGACCACACGCTGGGGCGAACTGTCCTGCCGCCCCGAGTACGTGGCCTTCCTCGGCGAGGAACTGCTGCCCTGGGCCGCGACCCGGCTCCCGCTGACCGGCGACCCCGCGCGCACGGTGGTCGCCGGGCAGAGCCTCGGCGGACTCACCGCCGCCTACGCCGCCGTCCTCGCCCCGCACCGGTTCGGCAACGCCCTCGTGCAGTCCGGTTCGTTCTGGTGGCCCGTCGGGGAGCGGGCCGAGTGGCTGACCGGGGTCCTCGCCGAACTGCCCCGGCTCCCGGTGCGGTTCCGGCTCTCCTTCGGCGAGCAGGAGTGGGTGGCACTGCCCGCGGCCCGCCGCCTGCGCGACACGCTCACCGCCCTCGGCTATCACGATTCCTCCTACCGGGAGTTCAACGGCGGACACGACTACCTCTGCTGGCGCACGGAACTTGCTGACGGACTGGCGGAGTTGCTGGGGGACTGAGCCGCGCCGCCGAGCGCACCACGCAGGCCCCGGCCCAGCCCGCCGGCACCTCGACATCGGCGAAGGACCAGCCGGCCGGACCCGACGGACGGGCCCCGCTGCCCACGTACACCTCGCGCAGCGCCCGCAGGGACAGCCCGTCGCCGCGCGCCTTGAGGAACGCCTCCTTGCGGCTCCAGCACCGGGCGAAGGCAGCC
Organism: Streptomyces sp. NPDC048002; assembly: GCF_040653275.1. Classification (NCBI taxonomy): domain Bacteria; kingdom Bacillati; phylum Actinomycetota; class Actinomycetes; order Kitasatosporales; family Streptomycetaceae; genus Streptomyces; species Streptomyces sp. NPDC048002. The sequence continues at coordinate 15,198 of NZ_JBEZNL010000039.1, forward strand.
GGGCGGGCCTCGGCGGGCAGCGAGTCCAACTGGCTCCGCTCGGAGGGGTGCAGGGAACGGGACGCCTCCCGCACCACCCGCGCCTCGGGGACCCGCTGGAGGTCTGCGCCGACCGGCGCCGGGGCCAGCGCCAGCAGCGCGAGCCCGTCGGAGTGCGACAGCGAGAAGTGCACGCCCGTGCCGGCCGGCCCCGCGACCGCCGGTCTGCCGTGCGGTTCGCCGCAGCGCGGACACGGCTGCCGGACCATCCGCAGCGCGGGGGCGGCGACGCCCGTGTACGCGCTGAGCACCCGCCGCAGGGCGCTGTGCGCGGCGACGTACAGGGCTCGTTCGGCCGGTCGACGCAGCGCCGCCGCGCGGCGGCGCTCCACCGCGTCCAGCACCGACTCGTCGAGCGGCACGCCCGGCTCCGGTGCCCGCACGACCCACAGGTGCGGACCGCGGGCGAGGCCCGGGGGCCGCAGTCCGGGGCCGCGGACCAGGACCCGCGGGACGAGGGTCGTCGTCATGACGCGGTCCGGGGATCGAACGGGCCGGTCATGCGTCCAGCTCCTTGAGTCGTGCGGTGAGGTGCGCGGCGACCGCGTCGAGGTGCCGGTCGCGCAGGAGTTGCGGGTGGGTGCAGTCGATGTCGTGGTCGTCGACGGCGCCGCTCACGTGCGGCAGCCAGGCGCGCGGGGTCAGCCAGTCCTCCGGGCGCGGGGCGGCGGCGGTGAGGAACAGCACGTCCCCGTCGAAGCGGCGGTGGTGGTGGGCGCGCATCATCCGGGCGTGGTTCGGCACGATGTCGACGATCCGGCCGAGGGCGTGCTCGGGCAGCCCGGCAAGCGGGCTGCCCGCCCGGCGCAGGGTGGCCAGCACGTCGTCCCGGGTCCGCTCGGCGCGGCGTTCGAACCCCGCCATCCGCAGCACCGCGGTCAGCGCGTCGCCCTCCTCGGGCGCCGGACGGTCCCGCCACTGCTCGGCGGGGAACGCGTCGAGCAGCGCGAGGAGTTCGACCCGCTCACCGGCTTCCTGGAGCAGCACGGCCACGGTGTGCGCCAGCACTCCGCCGACCGACCAGCCGAGCAGCCGGTACGGGCCGTGCGGCCGCAGGGCGCGGATGTGCCGCACATAGTCCTCGGCCTCCTCCTGGAGGGTGCGCGGCAGCGGCTCGTCGCCGGTCAGTCCGCGCGCCTGGATGCCGTAGACCGGCTGCCCCGGATCCAGTCGCGCGGCCAGTCCCGCGTAGCACCAGGCGAGTCCGCCCGCCGGATGGACGGCGAACAGCGGCGGCCGGTCCCCGGAGGTCCGCAGCGGCAGGACGACGCCGAGGGCGTCGGCGGCGGCCGGTCCGGTGTCCTGGAGCCGGGCGGCGAGCGCCGCCGGGGTCGGCGCCTCGAACAGGGAGCCGATGGTCAGCTCGGTGCCGAACTCCTGCCGGATCCGGGTCACCAGCCGCACCGCGAGCAGCGAGGTGCCGCCCAGGTCGAAGAAGGCGTCGTCGGGGCCGACCGCCTCGGCGCCGAGCACCTGCGCGTAGAGCAGGGCCAGGGCCTCCTCGCGGGCGTCGGTGGGCCGCCCGGCGGCGGCGCCCGTGAAGCGCGGGGCCGGCAGCGCGCGGCGGTCGAGCTTGCCGTTCGGGCTCAGCGGGAACGCCGCGAGGCCGATCACCGCGGCCGGCACCATGTGCTCCGGCAACTCCCGCGCGAGGGCGGCCCGTACGGTCACCGGGTCGGCGTCGCCGGTCACATAGCCGATCAGGCGGTCCTCGCGCACCAGCGCGCACGCCCCGTCGACCCCGGGCCGGGCTGCCAACGCGGCCTCGATCTCACCGAGTTCGATGCGCTGGCCGCGCAGCTTGACCTGGTCGTCGGTGCGCCCCAGATACTCGATCTCGCCGCCGTCGGTCCAGCGCGCCAGATCGCCCGTGCGGTACATCCGGGTCCCCGCCGGACCGAACGGATCGGCCACGAACCGGGCCGCCGTCAGAGCCGGGCGGTTCAGGTAGCCGTCCGCCAACTGCCGTCCGGCCAAGTACAGTTCGCCCGCGACCCCCGGCGGGCAGGGCTGAAGGGCGCAGTCCAGGACGTACAGCCGGGTGTTCCACACCGGCCGCCCGATCGGCACCGGCCCGGACCCGTCCGGAACGCAGGCGTGGTACGTCACGTCGACCGCCGCCTCGGTCGGCCCGTACAGGTTGTGCAGTTCGACGCCGGGCAGGAGCCGCCCGAAGGCGTTCGCGGTCTCCCGGGGCAGCGCCTCCCCGCTGCAGAACACCTGCCGCAGCCCGCCGCACCCGGCGGCGTCCGGTCCGGCCAGGAACACCTGGAGCATCGACGGCACGAAGTGGCAGACGGTGACCGCCTGTTCGCGGATCAGCCGGGCCAGGTACACGGGGTCCTTGTGACCGCCCGGCTCGGCCAGGACCAGCGTCGCGCCCTCGCGCAGCGGCCAGAAGAACTCCCACACGGACACGTCGAAGGACGACGGCGTCTTCTGGAGCACCCGGTCCCCGGGGCTCAGCCGGTAGGCGTGCTGCATCCAGCGCAGCCGGTTGTCGATCGCCCCGTGCGACACCACGACGCCCTTCGGGCGGCCCGTGGAACCGGACGTGTAGATCACGTAGGCGGGATGCGACGGCGTCAGCCCGCGCGCCGGGTTCACCCAGGGGTACGCCGACACGTCCAGCCCCGCCAGGATCACGGCCGGTGTCCCGGAGTCCGCCGGCAGGCGGTCGGCGCGGTCGGTGACCGCGCACACCGGCCGCGCGTCCCGGAGCATGTACGCCAGCCGGGGCGCCGGATAGTCCGGGTCCAGCGGCAGGTACGCGGCCCCCGACTTCAGCACCGCGAGCAGCGAGACCACCAGTTCCACCGAGCGCGGCAGGGACACCGCGACGACCGATCCGGGCCGGGCGCCGAGGGACCGCAGGTGGTGGGCGAGCCGGTTGGCGCGGGAGTTCAGTTCGCCGTACGTCAGGGTGGTGGGGCCGGAGACCAGCGCGGGGGCGTCGGGGGTGCGGGCGGCCCGGGACTCGATCGGACCGATCAGGGTGGTCGGCGGCAGCACCGCCTCGGTGCGGTTGAACTCGTCCAGCACCAGAGCCCGTTCGTCAGGTGTGGCGATGCCGTGGCCGGCGAGCGGCAGGTGCGGGTCGGTCTCGGCGAGCCGGGCCAGCAGGTGCAGGAACCGGGCCTGGTGCGCGGCGAGTTCGGCGTCCGAGTACAGGGCGGGGTTGGCGTCGTGGTCGATGCGCGGGCCCCGGCCGTCGGCGCGGTCGTACACGTTGACCGTGAGGTCGTCGACCGGTCCGGCGGAGAGGTTGCGGGCGCGGGCGGGCGCGCCGGCGAAGTCGACGGCGTAGTCGAAGGGCATGACGTTGACGAGCGGGCCGACCAGGCCCCGGGACTCGCCGAGCAGCCCGAGGTCGCGGCGGATGTCCTCGTAGCGGTAACGCTGGTGGCGGCGCACCTCGCGGATGCCGAGCACCACCTGGCGGACCAGGTCGGCGAAGCTCGCGTCCGGCGGCACGATGAGCCTGAGCGGCAGCACGTTCATGACCATGCCGGGCACCCGCAGGGCCGCCGAACCCATCCGGCCCATCATCGGCAGACCGAGCACCACGTCCGTGCGGGCGGTGGCGCGTGCCGTGTACAGGGCCTGCGCGGCGATCACCACGTCCGGCCACGTGGCGCGCAGCCGGGCGGCCAGGTCACGGACCCGGGCCGTGACCTCCGGCGCCAGGTGGGCCGTACGGCGCAGGAAGGTACGGGACGGCAGCGCGCCGCGGCCCGCCAACCGGGGAGCCTCGGGGCGGTCGGCGAGCACCTCGGCCCAGTGCGCGCGGTCGGCCGCGAAGGCCGCCGAGCCGCGGTAGGCGGCGTCCTCGGCCGCCAGGTCCGCGAGGGTGCCGAAGGTCCGCGGACCGGGATCGCGGCCCTGGGCGAGCGCGGTGTACACCTCCGCGGTGCGGCGCACCAGCAGGGAGTAGCCGAAGCCGTCCATCACGAGGTGGTGGATCCGCTGGTACCACAGCCAGCGCCGCTCACCGACCCGGAACAGGGCGTGCCGGAACGGCGGTCCCGCCGCCAGGTCGCACGGCTCGGCCAGGTCGGCGCGCATCCACGCCTCGGCCGCTTCCTCGTCGAGCGGGCCGAACACGGTCAGGGGCGGTTCCACGGTGTCGCGCAGGCGCTGACGCGGCCCGTCGGGGGTGTCCTCGACGACCACGCGCAGCGCCTCCGCCTCGTCGGTGACCTGGCGCAGCGCGGTGGCGAACAGGTCCGGGTCGAGGGGGCCTTCGATCTCCAGGCACTCGGCGGTGTTCTGCGCGGGGCTGAGCGGGTCGAGGGCCTGCGCGAACCACATGCCCGACTGGGCCGCGGTGAGGGCGAGCGAGGTCATACCGCCCCCAGCAGGCGCGCCCAGGCGTCGACGGTGGGCCGCTCGGCGAGGTCGGTGAAGTCGGCGTGCACGTCGTGGGTCTCGCGCCAGCGCTCCAGCAGCGCCATCACGCGCACCGAGTCGAGGCCGTGATCGAGGAGGTTCTCGTCGAGGGGGATGTCGGCGGGGTCGTCGCCGAGGCAGTCGGCGATGTCGGCGCGGATCCGGGCGACGCTGAGCGGCGCCGCGGGACTCTCCCGGTACGGCGAGGGGTTGTCCCGGAAGGCGGCGGGGCTCTCCCGGTACGCCGCGGCGCTCTCCCGGAACAGGGCGTCGGCGGTGGTCACGGCCGCGCACCGGCCGGCCGCCCAGCGCAGCGCCATGTCGTGGTCGGCGCGGGAGAAGTCGGCCACGGCGTCGGCGACGACGAACGCCTCGATGTCCCGGCTCCAGGCGTCGGCGGCGGTCATCAGCACCCCGATGTGCGCGTACACGCCGACCACGACCAGTTGGTCGCGGCCCGATTCCCGCAGCAGCGCCTCCAGTTCGGTGCGGGCGAACGCGCTGTACTTCCATTTGGTCAGCACGGTGTCGCCGGGTCGCGGCGCGACGCTCGCGGGCGCGGCGAGGGCCTCGGGGTCGTCGGCCACGCCCGGTCCCCAGAAGTCGAGTTGAAGTCCCCGCTCCGCGGGCGTCTGTCCGCCGCGCTGCGCGGAGTGGACGACCGGCACACCGAGCCGTCGGGCGCGGGCCAGCAGCCGTTCGGTGTTGTCGAGCAGGCCGGTCAGGGGCTGTTCACCGGCGGGGAACGCGGACAGGAAGTGCTGTTGCAGGTCGTGGACGAGCAGCACGGCGCGCGCCGGGTCGACGGTCCAGGACACCCTGGCTTCGGGCAGTTCGGCGGCGGTGGGCAGCGGATAGGGGGAGACGGCGGGAAGTGCCATGAGGGTGGGGCCTTTCAGTGCTGCTCGGCTCAGTGCTGCTCGGCGGTGGCGCGCGGCCGGTCCTGGCCGGCCGGGGTGTTCGTCACAGCGCGGCCCCCACCGCGTGCAGGAACGTGCGGAACTTGGCGGCGGTCTCCGCCGTCTCGGCGTGCGGCGAGGACTCGGCGACCACTCCGGCCCCCGCGAACAGCCGCAGCGAGCCGCCCTCGGCCTCGGCGCAGCGGATCGTGACGACCCACTCACCGTCGCCGTCGGCGTCCTGCCAGCCGACCATCCCGGTGTACGGGCCCCGGTCGAAGGGCTCCGACTCGGCGATCACGGCGCGCGCCACCTCCGTGGGGGTGCCGCACACCGCCGGGGTGGGGTGCAGCGCGGAGGCCAGGTCCAGCGCGGTGGTGCCGGGATCGGCGAGCCGGCCGGTGACGGTGGTGGAGAGGTGCCACAGGGCGGCGGTGCGTACCAGGGTCGGCCGTTCGGGCACGTCCAGCTCCGCGCAGTGCGGCGCCAGCGCCTCGCGTACGGCGGCCACGACGACCGCGTGCTCGTGCAGGTCCTTGGGGGACTCCAGCAGTGCCGCGGCCAGTCGTACGTCCTCGGCGAGGTCGGCGCTGCGCGGGGCGGACCCGGCGAGCGGGTTGGCGGTGACCCGGTCGGCCCGCCGGGAGACGAGGAGTTCGGGGCTGGCGCCGATCAGGGTGCGGCCGGGGCCGCTCGGCACGGCGAACGTGTAGCCGTCGGGGTCCCGGTGGGCCAGCGCCCGGAGCATGGCGGCGAGGTCCGGCTCCCGGTCGGAGGTGAGTTCCAGGGTGCGGGCGAGGACGACCTTGTCGAACTCCCCGGCCCGCATCCGCGCGACGACGGCGGCGACCGCCTCGCCGTACCGTTCCGGCGCCGGGACCTCCCGCACCCGCCAGTCGGGCCGCTGCCCGGTCCTCGGCACCGGCAGGGCGACGAGGGGGTCCTCGCGCAGCGGCGGCGCCCAGTGCACCAGGTCGGGCACGGTCAGGGCGGGAGGCGCTTCGGGTGCGAAGGGCAGGGAGCCGACGACGACCGGGGCCGGGGCGTCCGGCCGGCGCAGGCCGTTCAGCACCTCGTGGACGCGCGCCGCCAACGGGCCCGTGCCGTGCGGTACTTCGGTCCCGGCACCGCGGCCCAGCAGGGTGCGGTGGGGGGTGGCCAGGAACCGGTCGGTGGCGGGGCGGTAGGCGTCCAGGAGGGCGGTGGCGGCGCCGGGGGAGACCGGCGGGGCGGTGGGTGCGGGCACGGTGAGGGACATGGGTGTCTCCACTGCTGGCGGTGGGGGGACGGCGTGCGGGGACGGGCGGGGCCGGTCGGGCGCGGGGGACGGGCGCGGCCGGTCAGGCGTGCCGGGACGGGCGGGACCCGTCAGGCGCGCGGGTCGGCGTCCCCGTCGGCGTACGCGGTGTTCACGAGGCGAGCGCCTTCGTGACGTCGGCGAGGACGATCCGGGCGGCGAGCGGTCCGCCGGCGCTGTTCCAGGCGGAGCCGTCGACGACCACGACGTGCCCGGCGCGTTCCGCCGACAGGCGCCCGAAGTTGGGCACCTGCCGCGCCTCGGCGTACGCCTTCTCGCCGGCCGCCGTGTCGCCGAGGACGCCGAAGAACAGCCAGTCGGCGTCGATGGTGGAGAGCTTCTCCAGGCTGACCGGTTCGCTGTGCCCGGTGCCGGTGCCCGTCTGGTCCTTCGGCCGCTGAAGCCCGAGCCCGGTGAGCGTCGAGCCGACGTGCCCCACACCCCGGCCGACGACGGAGGGCGCGCCGTTCTGCCAGCGGACCACGCTGACCTCCGCGCCCGCGTTCGCACCGAGCTTCTTCTTCGCCGCTGTGGCGTCGGACGCGAAGCCGTCGAGCCAACGGGTCGCCTCTGCCTTCTTGTTGAGGGCGTCTGCGGTCGCGGTGAACGCCTTCTTCCAGTCCGCGTTGAGTTTGGCGGTCACCACGGTGGGCGCGATGGCCTGGAGCTTGTCCACCTCGCCCTTCACCGCGGTGGTCTCGTCGAGCAGGATCAGGTCCGGCTGGAGGACGGCCAGCTTCTCCATGTCGGCCTCGGCGACGGTCGCGACGACCTGGGCCTTGGACGCCTTGTCCGCGAGGTAGGAGGAGACACCGCTCTGGCCGCGGCCGGCGGTGGCCCCGACGGGTTCCACCCCGAGGGCGAGGGCGGCGTCCAGCGTGGGCTCGCTCAGCGTGACGACCTTCCGCGGCGACGCCGGTACCTCGACCGCGCGGCCGGTGGCGTCGGTGATCCGCCGCGTCTGTGCCTCCTGACCCGCGGTGCCGGAGTTGCCGTCGCCACCGCAGCCGGTGAGCAGCAGCGCACCGGTGACGAGGGTGGCGGCGGACGTCGACAGCGCCCGGCGGGACGTACGTGCAGAGGACATGGTGGTGCAGCTCCTAGCGGGAACGGGGGGATTGAAGGGGGTCAGGAGGTGCGGCCCAGCAGCCGGACCAGGCCGGCGACGAGCGCGCCGTGCCAACAGGCGTAGTCGTGGCCGCCGTTGAACTCGTCGAGGGTGACCCGGTAACCGGCCGCGCGCAGCGCCTGGTGCAGGGCGTGGCTGTGGTCGACCATCACGCCCTCGTGCAGCCCGACGTCCAGATGGACGGTCAGGGGGCGCGGGGCGGAGCGGGCGAGGCGGGTCACCAGCCAGGGCGGGCCGATGACCCGGGGTTTGGGGCCGTTGCGGGCGAGGGGCCCCGGGCGCCACCACAGCGAGGGCGACTGGGCGAGGACGTTGCCGAACCGCTCGGGCCGCAGGAACCCGGCGTGCAGCGCGGTCATGGCGCCGAGGCTCTGCCCCGCGACGACGGTACGCCGGGGGTCGGTGGTCAGCGGCCACCGGCCGGCCGCCCAGGGCAGCAGCTCGTCCGCGAGGAAGGCCACGAAGTCGTCCCGGGCGCCCAGTTCGAGCCACCGGGAGTGCCGGTCGACCGCGTGCGGCGCGAGCACGGCGAGCGGCGGCAGCGCGCCGTCCGCGATCAGCGCGTCCAGGGTCGCGCCGAGGTCGAGCCGCCCGAACCACATGTCGCCGTCGGTCAGCACCGCCACGGGCAGCGGTGAGCCGTCGTCACGGTGTCCCGGCGGCAGGTACACCCAGGTGTCGCGGGGCTCGCCCAGCGACCGGGCGGTGATCCGGTGCCGTTCCACCCGGCCCGCCGGCACCATGCCGCGCCGGCCCGCCCAGGGCTCGGCCGGAGCCTCGGGCAGCGCGAACACGGACGACGGGAACGCATCCCAACGCGAGGGCACGGTACGGGGGTTGAGCGGGTCCGGCGCGGCGTGCGCGGACAGCGCGCGCAGCCGGTCCTGGAGCGCGTCGGGCGCGGTGGGCGGCGCCTTGGGGGTGATGTCGGCGGCCATCCGGTAGGAGCCGCGGTGGTCGGCCCGCAGCCGCAGGCACAGGTGCCACACGTCGGTGCCCGGCACCCGTTCCAGCAGGGACCCGGCGAGCCGCTCACGGTCGCCGAGGCGGTTGGCGTGCAGCAGCACCTGACGGGTCGCCCGGTGTCCCCGCCACAGGAAGGTGACGGCCCGGTGCGCGGGCTCCCCGGCCAGCTCCTCCACGAGCGGGGTGCCGAGGCGCTCCACCTCGTCCCAGAACGCTTCGGTCAGGGCGGTGCGCCGGGTCTCGTCGGCCGTGGCGAGTTCGTCGACGAGGCGTGCCACCCGGGGGCCGGTGATCCGGACGGGCAGCGCGTCGCGGTGACGGGTGCGAACGGTCACGACGGTCATCTCTTCCTCCTCTCGTTCGCCGACGGCGGCAACCGAACGCGCGCGGCGGGCACTTGGACAGGCCGGACATGCCGGGGTGGAACGTCGACGAAATCGTCAACACCCACGGTTAGGTTAGCCTAAGCTAAGCACATGTTGTACATGGAACGTATCCGCCCCCGGCTCCGCTCCGCGGGCCTGCCGCTCGGTCTGGCCCTGCTCGCCGCGGCCGCGGCGCTGTCCCTGACGGTGGGCACCAAGCAGATCCCGCCCGACCAGGTCTGGTCGGCGCTGACCTCCCCGTCGGGCACCGAGAACGACGTGATCGTGCGGGACCTGCGCCTGCCCCGCACCCTCATCGGCATCGCCGTCGGAGCGGCCCTGGGCCTGGGCGGCGGCGTCATGCAGACGCTGACCCGCAACCCGCTCGCCGACCCCGGGCTGCTCGGCGTCCACGCGGGCGCCGCGGCCGCCGTCGTCACCGCGATCGGCGTCCTCGGTGTCACCTCGTTCACCGGCTACCTCTGGTTCGCCCTCGCCGGGGCGGCCCTGGCGGCCCTGGCCGTGGGCGCCCTCGGCGGCGGCCGGCGGGCCACCCCGGTACGCCTCGCCCTGGCCGGAACCGCGCTCAACGCGGCCCTCTTCGGATACGTCAACGGCCTTCAGCTGTGGAACCTGAACACCCTGGACGCGATGCGCATGTGGTCCGTCGGCACCCTCGCCAAACGCGACGCCGCACTGCTGCTCACCGCCCTGCCGGTGCTGCTCGCCGGGGCCGTGCTCGCCCTCGCCCTGGCCCGGCCGCTCGGCGCCCTCGCGCTCGGCGAGGACCACGCCCGCGCCCTCGGCACCCGGGTCCGCCGCACCCGCCTGCTGTCCGTCCTCGCCATCACCCTGCTGTGCGGGGGAGCGACCGCGGTGTGCGGGCCGATCGGCTTCCTCGGCCTGATGATCCCGCACGCCGTCCGCGCCTTCTGCGGACCCGACCCGCGCCGGCTCCTGCCGTACTGCGCGGTGTACGCGCCGGTGCTGCTGCTCGTCTCCGACGTGGTCGGGCGGCTGGTCGTCGCCCCCTCGGAGATCGAGGTGGGCACCGTCACCGCCTTCCTCGGCGGCCTGGTCTTCATCCACCTGGTACGACAGCGGAAGGCGGCCCACCTGTGAGCCTCGTCCGGGAACACGCCCCGAGCCGGGGCGTGCTGCGCGCCCGGCGCTGGTCGCTGCGGTACGACCCCCGCACCCTCGCGGTGTGCGCCGTCCTGGCCCTCGTCACGGCCGCCGTGACCGTGCTCTGTCTCGGCACCGGAAGCTACGCGCTCTCGCCCGGGGACGTGGTGCGCACCCTCGCCGGGAACGGGCCGCCCGGGGCCGAGTTCATCGTCCTGGACCTGCGGTTGCCGCGTGCCCTGGTCGCCGTGCTCGCCGGATTCGGACTCGGCATGGCGGGCGCCGTGTTCCAGTCGCTGACCCGCAACCCGCTCGGCAGTCCCGATGTGATCGGCTTCGGCAACGGCGCCTCGGCGGGCGCGCTGGTCGCGATCATCCTCTTCGACGCCGGGACCTCGCAGACCGCCCTCGGCGCGGTCGGCGGCGGCCTCGCCACCGCGGCGGCCGTCTACCTGCTCGCCTGGAAGCGCGGGGTGCACGGCTACCGGCTCGTCCTCGTCGGCATCGGCGCCTCCGCGGTGCTCGGCTCGGCGACCAGCTTCCTCTACGTCCGCGCCGACATCGGCAAGGCGGCCCAGGCGGCGAGCTGGATGATCGGCTCCCTGAACGCTCGCGACCGGGACGACGTGGCGATCGCCGCCCTCGGCCTCGTACTCCTCGTCCCGGTCGTGCTCGTCCTCGCCCGCCGCCTGGCCGTACTGGAGATGGGGGACGACACCGCCGCCGCCCTCGGAGTGCCGCCCGAGCGCAGCCGGCTGCTCCTGCTCTGCGCCGGCACCGGGCTGACCGCCATGGCGGTGGCCGCGGCCGGGCCGATCCCCTTCGTGGCGATGGCCGCGCCCCAGCTGGCTCGCCGCGTCACCCGCGCCCCGGGCCCCAACCTGCTGCCCGCCGCCTGGGCCGGCGCCCTCCTGGTCTGCGCCGCCGACCTGCTCACCCAGCGGGTCACCGGCTCGGCGCTGCTGCCGGTCGGGGTGACGACGGGGGTGGCCGGCGGGCTCTACCTGGCCTGGCTGCTGCGCGCGGAGCGGCGGGCGGGACGCGTCTGAACCAGGGCAAGTTGATTGAGTTAGGCAACGAGATGGTAAAGTGGAGGTATGCCCACCCCCCTCCCGGACGGCCCCGCCTCCCCAGAAGTGACCGAGATCGAGCGCGCCCTCAGCCGGATCACCTACCTGAGCACGCGCGCCCGCCACCACGAGCGCCTGATGGCGGCGGCGGGCGTCCCGCTCGACCGTGCCGCCGTGGCGCTGCTGCGGCAGGTCGCCGAGTCGGAGCCGCTGCGCCCGGGGGAACTGGCCCACCGCCTCGGAGTGGAGGCCTCGCACGTCACGCGCACCGTCCAGCAACTGGAGCGGTCCGGGTACCTCTCCCGCGTCCCCGACCCCGCCGACCGCCGTGCCCAGCGCATCGAACTCACCGAGTCCGGCCGGCGCGCCGTCGCCGATGTGCGCGCCGCCGGAGTCCGGGGCATGCAACTGGCGCTTGCGGGCTGGGAGCCGGAGGAGCTGCGGCAGTTGGCCGGACTCTTCCACCGTATGGTCGACGACTTCCTGGTGTACGCCGTCGAGGAGGAGCCGGAACAGCAGTCGGCCCGGACCTGAGCGGTCCGCTTCGGCGTACCCTCCGGTAACATCCGGTGGCGGACGACGCACCGCCCGGACCACGGAGGGACAGAAGTGAGCGCACGTGTGGAGATCGGGGACACGGTCGAGGACTTCGCCCTCCCCGACGAGACCGGCACCACCCGCAAGCTGTCCGAACTGCTCGCCGAGGGGCCGGTGGTGCTGTTCTTCTACCCGGCGGCCCTCACCGCCGGCTGCACCGCGCAGGCCTGCCACTTCCGCGACCTGGCCGCCGAGTTCGCCGCCGCCGGCGCCCGGCCGGTCGGCATCAGCGGCGATCCCGTCGAGCGTCAGCAGGAGTTCGCCGGGCGCCACACGCTCGGCATGCCGCTCCTCGCCGACGTCGACGGCACCGTCCGGGAGCGGTTCGGCGTGAAGCGAGGGCTGTCGCTGGCCCCGACCAGGCGGACCACCTTCGTCATCGGCCAGGACCGCAAGGTGCTGGAGGTCGTGCGCAGCGAGCTGCGCATGAACGCCCACGCCGACCGCGCGCTGGCGGCCCTGCGCGCCCGCGAGAGCTGATCCCCGCCCGACGCGCCCGCGAGAGCTGAGCCCGGCGCGCCCTCGCCACAACCGCCTTTCCCTGACACGATCTTGAGGGGGCGGCGGGAACCCGAGCCGGCCCCGAGGACCGACGACGGAGTGCGCATGACGACCAAGAGGGCCGGGGCCCGGGGGACGGAGCGGGCCGCCGGGATCGAGGTGCGACCGGTGGCCGGGCACATCGGCGCGGAGATCACCGGCGTGGACCTGGCCGCCGACCTGGACGACGCCGTGGTCGCCGCGATCAGGGCGGCGGTGCTGCGGTGGAAGGTGGTCTTCTTCCGGGGGCAACGGCTGGACCACGCCGGTCATGTGGCGTTCGCGCGCCGCTTCGGGGACCCCGTCGTGCTGCCGCGCCGGGGCAAGGCGTCCCCGGACGGCTTCCCCGAGGTGGAGACGACGGCCGACCGCCTCGAACTCGGCGGCCGGTTCGGCATGGACCACGACGAATGGCTGCGCCGCCGCCGGCACACCCTGCTGCGCGGCTGGCACTGCGACCACGGCGCCCGCGTCGACCCGCCCGCCGCGACGATCCTGCGCGCGGAGACGGTTCCGCCCTACGGCGGGGACACGACCTGGTCCAACCTGGCGGCGGCCTACGCCGGACTGTCCGCCCCGATGCGGGAGTTCGTGTCCGGCCTCAGGGCCGAGCACCGCCTCGGCGTCGGCTACCAGGCCCGCCCCGGGGACGACGCCTACGTACGGCATCTGCTGGACCACCAGGTGGCGACGCTCCACCCGTTGGTGCGCGTCCACCCGGAGACCGGCGAGCGGATCCTCTACGTCAACGGCTACTACCTGGACCAGATCACCGATCTGTCCCGCGCCGAGAGCCAGGCCCTGCTCGACCTCCTCCTGGACCAGGCGGTCCGCCCCGAGTACACCGTCCGCTTCCGCTGGGAACCCGGCAGCGTCGCCTTCTGGGACAACCGGGCCACCATCCACCTCGCCCCCTCCGACAACGCCCACCTGGATCACCCGCGGGTCATGCACCGGGTGATGCTCGCCGGGGAGGTACCGGTGGGCGTCGACGGCAAGCCGGCGGAGCCGCTGACGGGCAGCGAGCCGGGCCGCTGGTGACGGCCCGCCCGGGACGGCTCAGGCGGCGCGCGCCGGGGGGCCGCTGCGGCAGTACAGGTGGCCGCCCGCCGCACGTGCGCCACGGGCCAGGCGGGCCAGCGCCTCGACGGTGTCCCGGGTGACGGCGTAGTCGGTGAAGTCCACGTCGTCGCCCTCGTACCACTGGGCCGCCACCAGGGGTACGGCCTCCTCGGGCAGGTCGGCGAGCACGTCCCGCCACCGGTCCGGGAGCTGCTGGAGGACCAGCCCCGTGTGCCAGGCCCAGTCGGACCCGGCCGAATCCTGCCGGAGGTCGCACGGCTCGGGCCACACCAGCTCCGGGCCGTCCGGGCGGACGGCGCGGGGGGCGGCCTCCGCGTGGACCACCAGGGCGGCCAGGGCGACGTCCGGATCCGGGCCCCGCGCGTCGAACCGGCCGGCGCCCGCCTCCAGGACCCTTCCCGGTCCGACGCCACCGGGACCGAAGGCGGCGTCCACCGCCGTCGCGTGGTCGCTCGCCTGGAAGTAGCCGTGCAGCACGCCCATGGGGGTCTCCGTCGTCGCTTCGTCGTGTGAGCGAGTAGAACACAGGACGGCAGCCCCGAGGCCCGGTGCGCCGAACCCCGGCCGTCCGGAACCGGACCCGGGCCGCTACTGCTCGGGCCGGCCCGGCAGCCCCGGCCACTCCTCCGCCAGCACGGCGCCCACGGTCACCGCGCAGGTGACGGCGGCGCACACCACGATCAGCCAGGACAGCATGGTCAGGACCAGACCCAGCGAGCCGTACTCCGCCAGCGCCCGGTTGAGCGCGTTCGGCACGTAGAGGCGCGCCGTCAGCGACAGGGCCGTGGTGGCGCCCGCCGCCAGCAGCGCGCCGGGCAGCAGCGGCAGCCACGGGATCCGGTTGGCCAGCAGCAGATGCTGGGTCCACAGCCACACACCCGTGCTGACCAGGAAGAGGATGACGGTGCCCAGCCACAGCCCGACGCCGAATCCGCCGCGGATCGGCCCCTGGAGGATGACCACCAGCACCATGACCAGCAGCCACACCACCCAGCGCCACGCCGCGATCCGGGTACTCGCCCTCGGCAGCAGCCAGGCCCGCTCGCAGACCCGGGCCATGACACGGCTGAAACTCGTCGCCGAGACCAGCGCCACCACCACGCCGACGGCACCGGTGGTCTCCCGCAGCTCCTCGTCCGAGGAGTGCTCCAGCACCTGCTTCAACTGCGCGTCCGACGCGCCGCTCAGACCGAAGATGGCCCGCAGCGAGTCCCGCAGCTGGTCACGGACGCTCGACGGGGCGAAGGCGGCGACGGCGAACAGCAGCGGCACCGCCGCGAGGAACACCTGCGCCGCGAGCCGGGTCGCGGAGTCCAGCAGGTTCGCCCCCAGCAGCCGGCCCGTCACCTCGGTCACGACGGGAAAGCGCTGTTCGGTACGGGCGCGCAGGCGCTGGATCCGGGTCGTCCACGCCATGCCGCCTCCCGCTCCCACCCCGCGTCGGACCGTCCCCGACAGTCAAGGGGGGCCCGCGACGCGCGGCGAGCCCTGCTGAGCCGATCGGGGACCCGGTCACCCGCCGGCGCCGAAGCGGTCGTGGGCGCGGGGCGCCGTACCCCGTACGGCCCGCACCGCTCGTGGTGGTGGTACCCGCCGGGGCAGGGTGGGCTCGGGCCGTGCCGCAGGGACGGCCGCGGCCGCCGTCAGCGAGGGAGAGCGACATGGCGCAGGACACCGGGGCCAGGCCCGCGGAACCGGCGATCGCCCGGGCCAACCAGGAGGTCCGCCGACGACTCCCCTTCGACGACGAACGGGACTTCGAGGACGCCCGCCGGGGCTTCCTCGGCACGGCGGCCGAGAACATCGTCCGGGACGCCGAGGGCCGTACGGTCTGGGACCTCGACGCCTACGGCTTCCTGGCGGGGGACTGCCCCAGCACGGCCAACCCCAGTCTGTGGCGGCAGGGCGGACTCTGCGCCGACCACGGCCTGTTCGAGGTGACCGAGGGCATCTACCAGGTACGCGGCTTCGACCTGTCGAACATGACCCTCGTCGAGGGGCAGCGCGGCGTCTTCGTCATCGACCCGCTGCTGTGCGCCGAGACCGCCGCCGCGGGCCTCGCCCTGTACCGCGCCCACCGCGCGGACCGCCCCGTGACGGGCGTGCTGTACACCCACAGCCACGTCGACCACTTCGGCGGCGTCCGCGGTGTGCTGACCGAGGAGGACATCGAGCGGGGCGTACCGGTCCTCGCCCCGGAGGGCTTCCTGGAGCACGCCGTCAGCGAGAACGTGTACGCCGGTACGGCCATGGCCCGCCGCGCCGCCTACATGTACGGCGCCGCCCTGGCCAAGGGCGAGCGCGGGCAGATCGGTGCCGGACTCGGGCAGACCACGGCGACCGGCGTGGTCGGCCTCATCCCGCCGAACGTCCACATCACGCGCACCGGGCAGACGGAGACGGTGGACGGCGTCCGCATGGTCTTCCAGCTCACCCCGGGCACCGAGGCGCCCGCCGAGCTGAACGTCCACTTCCCCGACCGGGCGGCGCTGTGCATGGCCGAGAACGCCACCCACAACCTGCACAATCTGCTCACCCTGCGCGGCGCCCAGGTCCGCGACCCGCGGGTGTGGGCCCGCTACCTCACCGAGGCCGTCGACCTGTTCGCCGACACCAGCGAGGTCGCCTTCGCGTCCCACCACTGGCCGGTGTGGGGCCGTGAGCGGATCGTCGCCTTCCTGTCCGAGCAGCGCGACCTGTACGCCTACCTCCACGACCAGACCCTGCGCATGCTCAACCAGGGCCTGACCGCACTGGAGATCGCCGAGCGGATGGAGCTGCCCCCGGCCCTGGAACGGGCCTGGCACACCCGCGGCTACTACGGCTCGGTCAGCCACAACACCAAGGCCGTGTACCAGCGTTACCTCGGCTGGTTCGACGGCAACCCGGCCCATCTGTGGGAGCACCCGCCGGCCGAGGCCGCCCGGCGCTACGTCGACTTCATGGGCGGCGCCGCCCAAGTGCTGCGCCGCGCCCGGCAGTCCTTCGCCGAGGGGGACTTCCGCTGGGTCGCCCAGGTCGTCAACCACGTGGTGTTCGCCGACCCGGAGAACGGCGAGGCCCGCGCGCTCCAGGCCGACGCCCTCGAACAGCTCGGCTACGGCAGCGAGAACGGCACCTGGCGCAACTTCTACCTCACCGGCGCCCACGAGCTGCGGCACGGCCCGGTGGGCACACCCACCAAGACCAACTCCCCGGACCTGCTGGCTGCGCTGACGCTGGAGCAGCTCTTCGACGCCCTGGCCATCCGGGTCGACGGTCCCGGCAGCCGGGACGCGGACATCGTGGTGCGCTGGCGGATCAGGGACGGCGAGGCCGTCACGATGCGCCTGCGCAACGGCGTCCTCACCCATGGCACCGGCAGCGGCGCCGCGGCGGCCGAGCCCGATCTGGAGATCGGGCTCGACGAGGCGGAACTGCGGGGCGTCCTGCTCGGTGTCCTCGGGCCGGACGATCTGGCGGCACGGGAGGGCGTCGAGGTCTCCGGCGACCTCGGCCGGCTCACGGAGCTGCTCGGCCACCTCGTCGAACCGGACCCCGACTTCGCCGTCGTCACCCCCTGACATCCGCGCCCCGCGGACGCGCGTCACCGTCCGAGCGGGCGCGCCACCGGCCGGGGCGGCCCGGTGGCACGGACCGGCACACGGGAAGGAACCGATCGCCATGCGCCGCTACCCGCCCATCGAGGACCACGGCATGGTGGGCGACCTCCAGACCGCGGCCCTCGTCTCCTCCGACGGCGTGATCGACTGGTTCTGCGCGCCCCGGTTCGACTCGCCCAGCATCTTCGCCGCGCTCCTCGACCACGACCGCGGCGGCCACTTCGCGGTCACCGTGGACGGGCCCGAGGTCACCTCCCGCCAGCTGTACCTGGCCGACACCGCCGTCCTCATCACCCGGTTCCTCACCCCCGACGGGGTCGGTGAGGTGGTCGACTTCATGCCGGTGGACCGGCCGGAGACGGCCACCGACCGGCACCGGCTGGTCCGGGTCCTGCGGGTCACGCGGGGCCGGGTCCGCTTCACCCTGTCCTGCCGGCCCCGCTTCGACTACGCCCGCGCCCCGCACCGGCTCACCCTCGACGACGGCGTCGCCCGTTTCGCGGGCCCCGGCCTCGACGTCCACCTCCAGCCCGCGGGGCCGCTGGTGCTGGAACGGGACGGTGACGACGTCCGGGCCGAGGTGGAACTGCGGCAGGGGGAGCGGGCGGCGACCGTGCTGACGGTCCGCGCGGCGGGCGGGGACCGGCCGGAGCCGCCCACGGCCGAGTCCCTCCGCGCCGAGTTCGACGACACCCGCGCCTTCTGGTACCGGTGGATCCGCCGCAGCACCTACCGGGGCCGCTGGCAGGAGACGGTCAACCGGTCCGCGATCACCCTGAAGCTGCTCACCTACGCGCCCACCGGCGCCCCCGTCGCGGCGGCTACGGCCGGCCTGCCCGAGCAACTCGGCGGCGAACGCAACTGGGACTACCGCTACACCTGGGTGCGGGACGCGTCGCTGTCCCTGAACGCCCTGCTCGGCCTGGGCTTCGTCGAGGAGGCCCAGGCCTTCCGCCGCTGGATCGCCGCCCGGCTGATGGAGCGCCGCACGGTCACGGGCGAGCCCCTGCAGATCATGTACCGGATCGACGGCGACCCCCACCTCGCCGAGGAGACCCTCGACCACCTGGAGGGCTACCGGGGTTCGGCCCCCGTACGGATCGGCAACGGCGCCGCCGACCAGCTCCAGCTCGACATCTACGGCGAGGCGGTGTACGCCCTCACCCGCATCGACGACCTCGCCCGGTACCTGCACTACGACGGCTGGCTCGGGCTGTCCGCGCTCCTGGACTGGCTGGTGCACCACTGGGACCGCCCGGACGAGGGCATCTGGGAGACCCGAGGGGGCCGCGAGGACTTCACCTACAGCCGGGTCATGTGCTGGACCGCCTTCGACCGGGGCATCCGCGTCGCCCGCGCCCTGGCCCGCCCCGCCGACCTCACCACCTGGACCCGGACCCGCGACACCATCCTCCGCCAGATCATGGAGCGCGGCTGGAGCGAGCGGCGCGGGGCGTTCGTCCAGCACTACGGCGGCGACGTGCTCGACGCCTCGCTGCTGCTCATGCCGGCGGTCGGCTTCATCACGCCGGGCGACCCGCGCTGGCAGTCCACGCTGGACGCCATGGACACCGACCTGGTGGCCGACAGTCTCGTCCACCGCTACGACCCCGCCGCCTCACCGGACGGCCTGCGCGGCGACGAGGGCACCTTCTCCCTGTGCAGCTTCCTCTATGTCGACGCCCTGGCCCGCGCCGGCCGGCTCCACCAGGCCAGGTACGCCTTCGACAACATGCTGACCTACGCCAACCACGTCGGTCTCTTCGCGGAGGAGATCGGCCCCACCGGACACCAACTGGGCAACTTCCCGCAGGCGTTCACCCATCTCGCGCTGATCACCGCCGCCCTGGCGCTCGACGAGGAGTTCGACCGGGCCGAACGGTGACCCCCGGCCCCGGAGAGGTCGGCCGGCCGCCGGACACGACGTCGACCGTGGCCGGCAGGTGACCGGGGAGGAGATGCCGTGCAACCGCGCGCGGGCCGGTGCCGTCCCGTTCAGGCCAGCGGAATCGTCACCTCGTCCTCCACCGGCGGGTCGGTCTCCTGGGCGCGGTTGCCGGTGGCGGCGTAGCAGCGCAGCCGCACCGACTCGGGGGAGACGTCCAGGCGCAGGAAGCACTTGAAGAACGGCGGGCTGTAGGTCGCGGAGCCCGGGGAGAACAGGGACGTGTAGATCTTGCGCACCGGCAGCCGGAGGCGGGCGGTGCGGTCGGGGCGGCGGCCGGCGCCCAGCAGGCTCGCCACCAGGCGGACGCGCCGGGTGATCCGGACCTCGGCGCGCTGGTCCCGGGTCAGGGGGATGCCCAGGCGTTCGGCGACCACCGCCGCCGCCTCCGCCTCGGTGAGCGTGAAGAAGCGGCGCAGCCGCGTCCGGCGGCCGTACAGCGTGCTGTAGAAGGCCAGCGAGTCACCGCGCAGCGGGTAGCAGCGGAAGTCCCCCTCGGTCACGTCCGTCACGTCGACCCGGCCGATGGTGTGCGTGGCGTGCATGAAGGCACCGCCGCCGCCCGCGACCACGTACTGGATCGTCCGGTCGCCCACCCGCACCGGATAGCGCTGGTAGTTGTGGATGTCGCCGCCGATCGCGGCCACATAGCGGTGCGCCGGGTCGCGGACGATCTCGTCGACCGTGCCGCCGCCCTCGATCGCGCACGGGTGGTGGGCGCCGTCCACGTACAGGGGCGAGCCGGTGATCAGGATCTTCGGCCGGGGGTCGCGGGAGACCTCGCGCAGCCAGGCGCCCTGCTCGGCGTCGATCGTGCCGAGCAGCCCGGTGTCGAGGCCGACGATGCGCACCGGACCCGCGTCGATGGCCCAGTACGGGCCGGGCTGGACCGCCTCCTGGGCCGGGTCGGAGCGGTACGTGCGGGCCTCGTCCAGGTGGCGGCCGTCGGTGTCGCTCGGCCGGTGCCAGAGCAGGGCGCGCAGCCAGGCCCGGGTCAGCGGGCGCGGCGCCGGCTCGGGCGGCAGGGGCGGGGCGTCGCCGCAGAAGACCCGCATGAAGGCGCCGAGGTCCTCGTACCAGTCGTGGTTGCCGGGTATCGCGTAGATCGGCGCCGGGTAGTCCCGGTAGGGGCGGAAGAACTTCGTGGCGTAGTCGTCCGCGCTGCCCACCGGATAGATGACGTCGCTGGCCAGCACCGCGAAGCTGGTGTCAGCGCCCGCCGCCAGCAGCCCCGGCACGACGGCGTACTGGGGTTCGCCGCCCTCGCCGGTGTCCCCGATGACCAGGAACGAGAAGCGGTCGGGGTCGGTCCGCCGGACGACCTTGTCCGCGGGGGCGCCCGCCGCCGTCCGCTGCGCCACCCAGCGGCCGCGGGTGCGGCCGGTCGGGTCGCCGAACCAGGAGGCCAGCACGCCGTTGCGGGCCGCCCAGAGCATCCGTGGGTCGAGCCAGGAGATCTTCTGGACCTCGGTGGGCATCAGCCGCCGGTAAGCACCGCGTTCCGCGGTGCCCCAGCCGGCTCCTTCAGGAGTGTCGCGTGAAGAGTCGGGCACCGGTGAACCGTAACAACGATCTACGAACACGCTTACGGCGGACCGCTCTTGACGGCCCGCCGCAGGACCGTTTCACCAACTGCCGCTGCGCTGGCGGCCCTTGTTCCGCGGGGCGAAGGCGGAAGGGGCGGGTTCGGGCTCCGGGGCGGTGCGCGGCGCCTTGCGGTTCCACTCGCCCTCGCCGAGCACCAGCAGCGGGTCGAACATCACCACCACGCCGGCCAGCAGCAGGAACACGCACGGTCCCAGCAGCATGGGCAGCAGCAGGGAGGTGGGTGAGTCCCCCGACCACGAGTCCATGGCCGTCGCGTGCAGATGGACGTCGACCGCCGCCATGCCCGTGTAGTGCATGCCCGACACGGCCACGCCCATCACCAGGCTGGCCCCGAGGCTCGCCAGGAAGCCCCGCACCGACACGGCCGCCCACAGCGCGGCGCTCGCGGCCGCGACGGCGATCACCAGCGACAGGCCGACGGTGACGGTGTCGTATCGGATGTCCCCGTTCAGCTCCATCGCGGCCATGCCGAGGTAGTGCATGGCCGCGACGCCGAGTCCGGTGATCACGCCGGCGACGCTGAGCGAGGCCGCGCCCGCGCCCCGGTGGCCGACGATGAACACGCCGATGCCGACGACCACGATCGCCACGACCAGGCTCAGCACGGTCAGCGGGACGCTGTAGCGGATCCGGGTCTCCTCGACCTGGAAGCCGATCATCGCGATGAAGTGCATGGTCCAGATGCCGGAGCCGATCGAGGTGGCGCCCAGCGCCAGCCAGCCGGTCCGCCAGGACTCCGGATTGATCAGGGTCCGGACGATGCAGCGCAGCCCCAGGGCTCCGCCCAGGCATGCCATCACATAGGCCGCCGCAGGGGTCACCGCTCCGTAGCGGAACCCGTCGATGGTGCCTTCCATGCGCCATTTCCCCCAGAGCGATGGCTTGTTGTGGTGCAAGGTTAAACGTGTGAGTGCCGTGTGAAGCAAGCCTTCACATCTACTTGTCACCGCTTATTCGGAACTGACGCGTCCCCCGCGACGGCGCCGTACACCCGGCGTTGCATGTTCATGCGTCGTCGTGCATACTTCTGCTATGTCCAAAGTGCTTACCTCCCTCCCCGTCGGCTCGCGTGTGGGGATCGCCTTCTCCGGTGGCCTCGACACCTCGGTGGCGGTCGCCTGGATGCGCGACAAGGGCGCCGTGCCCTGCACCTACACCGCCGACATCGGCCAGTACGACGAGCCCGACATCGCGTCGGTGCCCGGCCGCGCGCAGACCTACGGCGCCGAGATCGCGCGCCTGGTCGACTGCCGCGCGGCGCTGGTCGAGGAAGGGCTGGCGGCACTGACCTGCGGTGCGTTCCACATCCGCTCCGGCGGCCGGGCGTACTTCAACACCACGCCGCTGGGCCGGGCCGTCACCGGCACCCTGCTGGTGCGGGCCATGATGGAGGACGACGTCCAGATCTGGGGCGACGGCTCGACCTTCAAGGGCAACGACATCGAGCGGTTCTACCGCTACGGCCTGCTCGCCAACCCGAACCTGCGGATCTACAAGCCCTGGCTCGACGCGGACTTCGTGACCGAACTCGGCGGCCGCAAGGAGATGTCGGAGTGGCTGGTCGCCCATGACCTGCCCTACCGGGACTCCACGGAGAAGGCGTACTCCACCGACGCCAACATCTGGGGCGCCACGCACGAGGCCAAGACCCTGGAGCACCTGGACACCAGCCTGGAGACCGTGCAGCCGATCATGGGCGTGCGGTTCTGGGACCCCGAGGTGGAGATCCCCACCGAGGACGTCACGATCGGCTTCGAGCAGGGCCGCCCGGTCACCGTCAACGGCAAGGAGTTCGCCTCCGCCGTCGACCTGGTCATGGAGGCCAACGCCATCGGCGGCCGGCACGGCCTCGGCATGTCGGACCAGATCGAGAACCGGATCATCGAGGCCAAGAGCCGCGGCATCTACGAGGCGCCCGGCATGGCCCTGCTGCACGCCGCGTACGAGCGCCTGGTCAACGCGATCCACAACGAGGACACCCTCGCCCAGTACCACAACGAGGGCCGGCGCCTGGGCCGGCTGATGTACGAGGGCCGCTGGCTGGACCCGCAGGCGCTGATGATCCGCGAGTCGCTCCAGCGCTGGGTCGGCCAGGCCGTGACCGGTGAGGTGACCCTGCGGCTGCGGCGCGGTGAGGACTACTCGATCCTCGACACCAGCGGTCCCACGTTCAGCTACCACCCGGACAAGCTCTCCATGGAGCGCACCGAGGACGCCGCGTTCGGCCCGGTGGACCGGATCGGCCAGCTCACCATGCGCAACCTCGACATCGCCGACTCCCGCACCAAGCTGGAGCTGTACGCCGGGCTCGGCATGGTCGGCGGCCCGCAGACGGCGGCCGTCGAGGCCGGCGCGACCAGCCTGATCGGCGCCCTCACCGAGGGCGGCGCCGAGGCCATCGCCTCCGGCGGCGCGAGCCCCGACGGCGACGAGCTGCTCGACAGCGCGGCGATGGAGTTCGGCACCGACTGATCCGCCGACGGCATGCGCGAGGGGCCCCGTACCAGGTACGGGGCCCCTCGCGCATGCCTCACGGCACCGGGTCAGGCGGGGTGCAGCGCCGAACGCAGCGTGGTGACCGCGAGGGTGATCGCGGCCTCGGCGGCGTGCGTCCCGCGCAGCGCGTTCAGCATCACGAAGTCGTGGATGACGCCCTGGAAGCGGACGGCGGTGACGGCGACCCCGGCCGCGCGCAGCTTGTTGGCGTAGGCCTCGCCCTCGTCCCGCAGGACGTCCGCCTCGCCGGTGATGACCAGAGCCTCGGGCAGCCCGGCCAGCTGCTCGGTGGTGGCGCGCAGCGGGGAGGCGGTGATCTGCGCGCGCTCGGCCTCGTCGGTCGTGTACTGGTCCCAGAACCACTGCATGCCGTCCCGGCGCAGGAAGTACCCGGTGGCGAACTGCCGGTAGGACGGCGTGTCGAAGTTCGCGTCGGTCACCGGGTAGAACAGCACCTGCCGCACCAGCGGCACGTCCCCCCGCTCCTTCGCCATCAGGGTCAGCGCGGCCGTCATGTTGCCGCCGACCGAGTCACCGGCGACCGCCAGCCGCGCCCCGTCCAGACCCTTGGACGCGCCCTCGGTCACGACCCACCGGGCCACGGTGTAGTTCTGCTCGACGGCCACCGGGTAGCGGTGCTCGGGGGAGAGGTCGTACTCCGGGAACACCACGGCGGCCCCCGCGCCGACGGCCAGCTCCCGCACCAGACGGTCATGGGTGTGCGCGTTGCCGAACACCCACCCGGCGCCATGGATGTAGAGGATCACCGGCAGGACGCCCTCGGCGCCGGCGGGCCTGACCACGCGGGCCCGCACGCTCCCGGTGGGGCCGCCGTCGACCGTGACCCACTCCTCGTCGACCGCGGGCTTCTCGATCTCCCCGGACTGGACCTCGTCGACCGCCTTGCGGCCCTCCGCCGGAGCCAGCTCGAACAGATAGGGCGGGTTGGCGGTCGCCTCGGCGAAGGCGGCGGCGGCCGGCTCCAGGACCGGCCGGACCGGCTCGAAGGCGTCGGACATGTGTGACTCCCGGGTCTCGCTCGATGCCCGCCTCGGTGGCAGGCGTGCCCCCACGCTAGGGACGGCCCGGCGCGGGCGGTTGCCCCACAGCGCACGGCGATGCCTCCCACCGTGCACGGTTCCGGGCGGACGGCCGCGGAGGCTGGGCATCCGGCCCGACGCGCCCCGCATCGAGAGCCCGACGCGCCCCGCATCGAGAGCCCGACGCGCCCCGCATCGAGAGCCCGACGCGCCCCGCATCGAGAGCCCGAGGTGCCCCCAGGCGCACCTCGGGTGATCGGTTAATATCGCCGGATGAACTCCTACTGGCACGTCGTTCTGCCGCCGCTCGCCGCCTGACGGGCGCCGACACCGACGGCTTTGAACCTCCGGGCCCCGCCCCGCCCCCGCGGCGGCCGGGGAGCCGCGTCGTGCGCCCGTTCCGGACCCCTCCCAGACGTGTGCGACGACCGAAAGACCACGCCAGTGCCGAACCGAACCTCCCCTGTCACCCCCGTGCGCCCGGACACCCCCGGACCGCGGACCGCCCGCCCCCGCCTCCTCACCGGGGCCGCGCCCATCCTCGTCTCCGCCGTCCTGTGGGGCACGACCGGCACCGCCGGTTCGCTGGCCCCCGCGGGCGCCCCGGCCGCCGCCGTCGGCTGTGCCGGACTCGTCCTCGGCGGACTCCTGCTGTTCCTCACCGCCCCCGGCGCGCGCCGGCTGCCCGCCGCCTGCACCCGCCGGGAGCGGCGGCTGCTCGTCCTCGGCGCCCTGGCCGTGGCCGCCTACCCCACGACCTTCTATCCGGCGGTCGCGTCCACCGGCGTGGCCGTGGCCACGGTGATCGCGCTGGGCAGCGCGCCGGTCTTCGCCGGGCTGCTCGCCCTGGCGTCCGGACAGGCCCGGCCCACGGCGCGCTGGACCGTCGCCACCCTCGCCGCCGTCCTGGGGTGCGCCCTGCTGGTGCTGGGCCCCGCGCTCACCGGGCACGGCACACCGGTCGAACCGGCCGGTGTCCTGCTCGCCGCCGGGGCCGGACTGTCGTACGCCGTGTACTCGCTCATCGGCGGCGGGCTCATCAGCCGCGGACACGCCTCGGACGCGGTGATGGGGGTGCTGTTCGGCGGCGGCGGGCTGCTGGTGCTGCCGCTGGTCCTGGGGGCCGGAGCGGGATGGCTCGCCACCGGCCGGGGCGCCGCGGTCGCCGGGTACCTCGCCCTGTTCACCGTCTTCCTGGCCTACCGGCTCTTCGGACGCGGACTGCGGCGGACACCCGCTTCGGTCGCCACCACCCTCACCCTCGCCGAGCCGGCCGTCGCGGCCGTCCTGGGCGTCGCCGTGCTCGGCGAACGCCTCGGAGCGGCGTCCTGGGCCGGCCTCGCGGTCCTCGCGACGGGCCTGGTCCTGCTGACCCTCCCCGCCTGAGCGGACCGTCCCCACCCGAACCCACCGAACCGCCCGCGCGCGGACCGGTCAGGAACGGAGAAGCGGGGCCGGGCGCCGGGCGCCTAACGTGGTGCCCGGCGCCCGGCCTCATGGGCGTCGCCGGCGGCCGGGAAAGCGGAAATTGCCGCTCCGGCGGTGATCGAGTACAACCTCACGTACTGTTCGAAGCCGGTCAGAACCGGTCAGGCGGCACCGACGAGACGGAGACACGATGAGCAGGGCCACCAGGACGGACACGCAGGCGCCTGTGCCGCACATCGCCGACAGCCACGACATGATCCGCGTGCACGGCGCCCGCGAGAACAATCTCAAGGACGTCAGCATCGAGATCCCCAAGCGCCGGCTGACCGTGTTCACCGGAGTCTCCGGCTCCGGCAAGAGCTCCCTGGTCTTCGACACCATCGCCGTCGAGTCGCAGCGGCTGATCAACGAGACCTACCCCGCCTTCGTCCAGGGCTTCATGGCCAACCTGGCCCGGCCCGAGGTCGACGTCCTCGACGGTCTGACCACCGTGATCAGCGTCGACCAGCAGCGCATGGGCTCCGACCCGCGCTCCACCGTCGGCACCGCCACCGACGCCAACGCCATGCTGCGCATCCTCTTCAGCCGCCTCGGCAAGCCGCACATCGGCCCGCCCACCGCGTACTCCTTCAACACGGCCTCGGTGAAGGCGAGCGGCGCCATCACCGTGCAGCGCGGCAACCAGACCAAGGCGGAGAAGGCGACCTTCGAACGCACCGGCGGCATGTGCACGCACTGCGAGGGCCGCGGCAAGGTCTCCGACATCGACCTGAGCCAGCTCTACGACGACACCAAGTCGATCGCCGAGGGCGCCTTCACCATCCCCGGCTGGAAGTCCGACAACGTCTGGACCGTGGGCATCTACGCCCAGTCCGGTCTCCTCGACCCGAACAAGCCGATCCGCCGGTTCACCAAGAAGGAGATGCAGGACTTCCTCTACGGCGAACCCACCAAGGTCAAGGTCAACGGCGTCAACCTGACCTACGAAGGTCTGATCCCCAAGATCCAGAAGTCCTTCCTGTCCAAGGACAAGGAAGCGATGCAGCCGCACATCCGGGCCTTCGTGGAGCGAGCCGTCACCTTCACCACCTGCCCCGAGTGCGACGGCACCCGGCTCAGCGAGGGCGCCCGCTCCTCGAAGATCAAGAAGATCTCCATCGCCGACGCCTGCGCGATGGAGATCCGCGATCTCGCCACCTGGGTCCGCGAGTTGACGGAACCGTCGGTGGCGCCGCTGCTCACCGCGCTCCAGCAGACCCTCGACTCGTTCGTGGAGATCGGCCTCGGCTACCTCTCCCTGGACCGGCCATCGGGCACCCTGTCCGGCGGCGAGGCGCAGCGCGTCAAGATGATCCGCCACCTAGGGTCCTCCCTCACCGACGTCACCTACGTCTTCGACGAGCCGACCGTCGGCCTGCACCCGCACGACATCCAGCGGATGAACAACCTGCTGCTGAGGCTGCGGGACAAGGGCAACACCGTGCTCGTCGTGGAGCACAAGCCGGAGACCATCGCCATCGCCGACCACGTCGTCGACCTCGGCCCCGGCGCCGGCTCCGGTGGCGGCACCGTCTGCTTCCAGGGCGCCCTCGACGGCCTGCGCTCCTCCGACACGGTCACCGGCCGCCACCTCGACGACCGGGCCGCGCTGAAGGAGACGGTGCGCGAGTCCACCGACGCCCTGAAGATCCGCGGGGCGACGGCCAACAACCTCCAGGGCGTCGACGTCGACATCCCGCTCGGCGTGCTGACCGTCGTCACCGGCGTCGCCGGCTCCGGCAAGTCCTCCCTGGTGCACGGCTCGATCCCCGCGGCCGAGGGCGTCGTGTCGGTCGACCAGACCCCGATCCGCGGCTCCCGGCGCAGCAACCCGGCGACCTACACCGGACTGCTCGACCCGATCCGCAAGGCCTTCGCGAAGGCCAACGGCGTCAAGCCCGCCCTGTTCAGCGCCAACTCCGAGGGCGCCTGCCCCACCTGCAACGGCGCGGGCGTCATCTACACCGACCTGGCCATCATGCAGAGCGTCGCCACCCCCTGCGAGGACTGCGAGGGCAAGCGGTTCCAGGCCGCGGTCCTCGACTACCACCTCGGCGGACGCGACATCAGCGAGGTGCTGGCGATGTCGGTGACGGAGGCGGAGGAGTTCTTCGGCTCGGGCGACGCGCGCACCCCGGCCGCGCACACCATTCTGGGCCGGCTCGCGGACGTCGGCCTCGGCTACCTCACCCTCGGCCAGCCGCTCACCACCCTCTCCGGCGGTGAACGGCAGCGGCTGAAGCTGGCCACGCACATGGCCGACAAGGGCGGTGTCTACGTCCTCGACGAGCCGACCACCGGCCTCCACCTCGCCGACGTCGAGCAACTGCTCGGGCTGCTCGACCGGTTGGTGGACGCCGGCAAGTCGGTCATCGTGATCGAGCACCACCAGGCCGTCATGGCCCACGCCGACTGGATCATCGACCTCGGTCCCGGCGCCGGTCACGACGGCGGCAAGGTGGTCTTCGAGGGCACCCCCGCCGACCTGATCGCGGCCCGCTCGACGCTCACCGGCGAGCACCTCGCGGACTACGTCGGCGGCTGACGGCCCGGCGGCCTCCTCAGTGGACGGAGAATCCCCCGTCCACGAAGAGGGCCTGGCCGGTGACGTAGGCGGAGGCGCGGCTCGCGAGGAAGACCGCCGCCCCCGCGAAGTCCTCGGCCAGGCCGTTGCGCCCGACCATGGTGCGCGCGGCCAGCGCCGCCACCTTCTCCGGGTCCGACGACAGCCGGGTGTTGAGCGGTGTCATCACGAACCCCGGCACCAGCGTGTTGCAGGTGACGCCGTACGGCGACCATGCCTCCGCCTGGGACCGGGCCAGCGACTCCAGCGCCCCCTTGGAGACGCCGTAGGCGCCGCTCTGCACGAACGCCCGGTGCGCCTGCTGGGAGGTGATGTGGATGATCCGCCCGAAGCCGCGCTCCGCCATGCCCGGCCCGAACCGGCGGCCGAGCAGGAAGGGCGCGTCCAGGTTCACGGCCATCGTGGTGTCCCAGACCTCGTCGTCCAGTTCGGACATGGGGGGCCGCAGATTGATCCCGGCGGAGTTGACCAGGATGTCCGGTTCGCCGAACACGGCGGCCGCGGCCTCGGCCGCCTCCCGCACCCCGTCCCGGGTGCTCAGATCGGCGCTCACCCAGGCGGCCCGGCCGCCGGCCTCCGTCAACTCCGCGACCGTGGAGACCAGTTCCGCCTCCCTGCGGGCGACGACCACCACGCTCGCCCCCGCGCCGGCGAGGGCGCCCGCGATGGCCCGGCCGATGCCGGAGCTGCCGCCGGTCACCAGGGCGACGCGTCCGTCGAGGGAGAACAGTTCGGAGAGATAGTCCTGCGAAGTCATGATCCGCACGATAGGCGCTCCAGGGGGAGCGGGGGTACGGCGTTCAGCATGCGGCCGCGGCGCCGTCGTGGCTGGTCGCGCAGTTCCCCGCGCCCCTGGGAGACCTGGGCGTCAGGTCGTGAGGTTCCGGGCCAGCAGGTCGAGCAGGGCCGTCCAGTGGCGGTCGTCGGCCTGCCGGTCGTAGGCGGCCGTGTCGGACTGGGTGAAGCCGTGGTGGGCGCCCGCGTAGACCTCGCAGCGGTGGCGGACACCCGCCTCGGTGAGCGCCTTCTCCAGGCGCTCGATCTGCTCCACGGGCAGCCCCGGGTCCTGGTCCGCGTGACCGAAGTACACCTCGGCCGTGACGCTCGCGGCGACCAGGTGCGGGGAGTCCGGGTCCTCGGTGGCCAGCCGCCCGCCGTGGAAACCGGCCACCGCCGCCACCCGCTCCGGGTGGGTCCCGGCGGTGAGCAGCGCGACCCGCGCGCCCAGGCAGTAGCCGGTCACTCCGGCCGGGCCGTCGGTGGTGTACGGGTTCTCGGCCAGCCACCGCAGATACGCGCCGGTGTCCCGTACCGCGAGTTCGGGAGTGAGCGACCGCATGACGGGCCCGAGCTCCTCGAAGATCTCCGGGCGGGCGGCGGGGTCGATGAACCCGGGCATCTCCACCACCGGCGTACGGCCGTGCCGGTAGAAGAGGTTCGGGACCAGGACGGTGTACCCGGCCCCCGCGATCCGGTCCGCCATCTCCCGCAGCCGGGGCCGCAGTCCGAAGGCGTCCATGCAGAGCAGGACGGCGGGGTGGGGCGCGCCGTCGTCGGGGCGGCTCAGATAGGCGTCGGCGACGCCGTCCTCGGTGACGAGGTCGACGGTGGTTCCCTGGACGACGGTCATGCGGGGTCGTGCCCTTCTGCGTGGGGAGGCGCCGGCCCGGCCCCTGGAAGGGCCAGGTCACAGCCATGGTGACACGTGCTCTCCGGCGCCCCTCGGGCACCCCCGGCTCACTCGAACCGGGTGACGTCCCCCGCGCCCCGCCGGACGATCTCCGCCTCGCCGCCGGAGAAGTCGATGACCGTCGTCGGCTCGGTGCCGCACTCCCCGGAGTCGACCACGCCGTCCAGCACATGGTCGAGCCGGTCCTTGATCTCCCAGCCCTGGGTCATGGGTTCGTCCTCGTCCGGCAGCAGCAGCGTGCTGGAGAGCAGCGGTTCGCCCAGCTCGGCGAGGAGGGCCTGGGTCACCACATGGTCGGGGATGCGCACGCCCACGGTCTTCTTCTTCGGGTGCTGGAGCATCCGCGGCACCTCCCGGGTCGCGGGCAGGATGAAGGTGTAACTGCCCGGCGTGGAGGCCTTGATGGCGCGGAACACGTCGTTGTCGATCCGCACGAACTGCCCGAGCTGCGCGAAGTCCTGGCACACCAGGGTGAAGTGGTGCCGGTCGTCCAGCCGCCGGATGGACCGGATCCGGTCGATCCCGTCCCGGCTGCCCAGCCGGCAGCCCAGGGCGTAGCAGGAGTCGGTGGGATACGCGATGAGCGCGTCGGCTCGGACGCTGTCGGCGACCTGGGAGATCACGCGCGGCTGGGGGTTGTCGGGGTGCACATCGAAGTACTTCGCCATTCACCGAGCGTATGCCCTCCGCCCGCCGGGACGCGCGCGGCGGGCCGCCGTCCCTCCGCCGACCGAACCGCCGGGCGCCGGGCCCCCGCTCACCTGGCGCGCGGGCTCGGCCGGTCCGGGCCGCGTGCGGTAACGTCCCGAGCGATAAGTCGACAAGCGGGACGAAGGACGAGGGAAGGCCGATCGTGGCTGGCCGAGAGGGGCGGAGCGCCGACGAGGGGGCGTGGGAGCGGGAGTTGCTGGAGCTGCTGCGGCCCGGCGGACAGAGCGTGCGGCAGGTCGTGTCCTGGCTCGCGGACGCGGTGGACGGCACGGCGTGCCTGCACGACGGCACCGGCACCGTCCTCGCCGGAACCGCCCTGGACAACGGGCCGTTCGAGCATCTCGTCGGGGACATCGTCGCCGGCCGGATCGCCTCGGCCGCGTGGGAGGGCCAGGGCCGCCATCTGCGGCTGGCCCGGGTGGCGGCACCGGTGGCCGTGCTGACCGTCTCCCGCCCGGAGCCCTTCGACCGGCGCGCCTCCGACATCGTCGCCCGGACCGTCCAGATCCTCGAACTGCTGCTCAGGGCACAGGAGTCGACCGTCGCCGGAGACCGTCTGGAACGGGCCACCTCCGACCTGCGGCTCGCCATCCTGCAACTGCTGATGGTCGAGGACACCGTCTCCGCGCGGCGGGTCGCCGCCGGTCTGTGGCCCGGACTGCTGGACACCGACACGGCCAGTGTCTACGTCGTGGAGAGCCGGCCCGAGGAACGCGACGGCCTCGCCGAGGAGTGCCGGGACGTGACCCGGGAGCAGGCGCTGGTGGTGCGCTGCCCGGCCAAGGACGAACATGTGATCGTCGTGACACCCCGGGAGGCGGTGGCCGGCGCCCTGCGCTCCCTGGTCGGCCCGCGCCCGCGGGTCTACCTCGGCGGCAGCGCCCGCCAGAGCCTGGCCCACACCGCCACCGCCTACGCGCAGGCCGTCAGCGCCCTGGCCGTCGCGCACTTCCGGTCGGACCGGGCGGCGGTCTACGCCGAGCGGACCCACCCCGAGCGGCTCATCGACCCCGCCGCGCTGCACCGCTGGACGGCCGGACTGCTGCGTCCGCTGGACCGGCTGCCCCATCACGTCCGCGCCGAACTCCTGGCCACCACCCGGCTGGGCCTGGAGTTCACCGCGGTCAGCGCGGCGAAGGTCCTGGGCGTGAGCCGCAACACCGTACGGGCCCGGATGGAACGCGTGGAGGGACTGCTGGGCGCGGACTTCTCCGACCTCGCCGCCCGTGCCGTCGTCCACCTGGCGCTCAACGCCCAGGAGAGCCCGGAGCGGTCCAAGCGGCCGCCGGCCGGCCGGAGCGGCCAGGCCGGGGAACCGGGCGAGCTGCTCGGCGGCCCGGCGCTGCGCTCCTGGGCGCGGGACCTGCTGGCCCGGCTGGACGCCGACGGCCGCGACCTGCGCCGCACCCTGCGCACCTGGATCGCCGCCGGCGGCAACGCCGAACGCGCCGCGCAGAGCCTGGGCGTCCACGCGCAGACCGTGCGCGACCACGTGCGGGCGGCGGAACCGGTGCTGGAACGGCAGCTCCTGGCCGGCGGCGGCGACCTGTACGAGGTCGTGCTCGCCCATCTGGCGGCCGGTGTCCTCGACCCGCCCGCGCTGCGCGGGACGGAGCGGGGCGAACCGGACTCACCTGTGCACAGGTGAGTGCCGTCACCCCGGCAGCGGGCATCAACACGGTTCACAAGCACCTTGCCCGCCCCGTAGGTTCGACGAGCGGCGAGGGTGCGACCGGAACGGGGGACCGGTCGGCCCTCGCGCCCGTTCGCGGCGTCACTCGCCGAGCAGCACCGGGATCTCCCGCCAGCCGAAGGCGATGAACGACGGCACCTGACGCAGTTCGTCCGCGTCGACGGCGAGCCGCAGCCCCGGGAACCGGTCGAACAGCGCGGGCAGGGCGGTCAGCGCCTCGACCCGGGCCAGCGGGGCCCCGATGCAGCGGTGCACGCCGATCCCGAACGCCAGGTGGTCGTCCGCGCCGCGCGTGGCGTCGAAGGTGTCCGCGTCCGGACCGTAGTGCTCGGGGTCCAGGTTCGCGGCGGCGTACGTCGTGATGATCGCGTCGCCCGCCGGGATCGTGACGCCCGCGATCTCGATGTCGGTGACCGCGAACCGCAGCGGCAGCGCGGCGATGGACGGGTGCGCGCGCAGGGTCTCGTCGACGACCGCGTCCCAGCCGATCTCCCCGGACCGGACCGCCGCCAGCTGCTCGGGACGGCGCAGCAGGGCGACCACCGCGTTGCCGATCAGGTTCACCGTCGTCTCGAAGCCCGCGCCGATCACCAGCAGCAGGGTGTACAGCAGCTCCTCGCCGCTGAGCCGGTCGCCGTCCGCGTCCCGCACCCGGATCAGCTCGGTCGTGAGGTCGTCCCCGGGGTGCTCGGTGCGGTGGGCGATCAGCGCGGGCAGCACCGTGCCGATCTGCCGCTGGACGGACGCGGCGTGCTCGGGGGAGGGGTCCGAGGTGTCCATGATGGCCGCGATCAGCGCGGTGGTGTCGGCGACCAGGTCGTCGGGCACCCCGAACAGCTCGCAGACGAACCGCAGCGGAAGGGGATGGGCGAGGGCCGCCTTGACGTCCACCGGGCCGTCCCCGGACTTCGCCAGCGCGTCGAGCAGCTCCGCGGTGATGGCCTCCACCCGGGGCCGCATCGCCTCGGTGCGCCGCTGGGTGAAGCTGGGCGCCACGAGCTTGCGCAGCCGGGTGTGGTCGGGGCCGTAGGTGGAGAGCATGTTGACCACGCCGACCCAGCCGAGGATCCAGCCCCAGGAGGGGTGTTCGGCGACCTCCGGCCACAGCCGCCAGTGCTTGCGGGGGTCCTTGCTGACCCGCGGGTCGAGGATCAGCTGCTTGAGGGTGCCGTGTCCGGTCGGCGCCCAGGCCGGGATCCCGCCGGGCAGGTCGACGGGGACGACGGGGCCGAGGGCGCGCAGCCGCGCGGACTCGGCGGCGATGTCGGATCCGAACGGGTCGAGGGCGAAGCGTTCGGTGCGGTCGGTGACGGTCACGACGGGCCTCCAGGCAGATCGGGGGAGCGGGGGCTGAACCGCACGGGCAGGGAGGTCAGCGAACGGTGGAACGGACCCGGCCGCCAGGTCAGGCGCTCACGCGGCAGCACGGGTTCGAGGTCGGGCAGCCACTGGGTGAGCCGTTCGATCGCCTCGGTGGCGATGAGCAGGGTGTGCTGCTTGACCGGGCAGGCGTGCGGGCCCGCCGAC
Source organism: Streptomyces sp. NPDC048002 (assembly GCF_040653275.1). NCBI lineage: Bacteria > Bacillati > Actinomycetota > Actinomycetes > Kitasatosporales > Streptomycetaceae > Streptomyces > Streptomyces sp. NPDC048002. The sequence continues at coordinate 49,060 of NZ_JBEZNL010000039.1, forward strand.
CAGGACAGGTGGGAGGCGTCACGGGGACGCGGGTGGCCGCCGTCCTCCTCCGCGGTCTGCGCGAGCGCCCCGTAGGAGACCACCACCGGGACCGCGGCCCTGATCCACGCCCCGTGGAAGGTCACCGGCCGACGGGCGTAGTGGATTCCGTAGTTCGCGAGCGGGGTCTCGTGGTGCAGCACTTCCACGACCGCGTCCGTCACCGGGCGCGCCCCGCTGGTCAGGGTGGAGTAGTAGGAGGGGTTGCCGAGGATCCGGGAGAGCGCGTTGGAGACCAGGTTCGCGGTCGGCTCGTGGCCCGCGCCTAGGGTGAGGAACACCTGCCAGGTGACCTCCTCCGCGGTGAGGCCGGCCGGGTGGTCCAGCAGCCAGCTCGGCAGGTCCTCGCCGCGCTGTTCGGCCTTGGCGGCGATCAGCTCCAGTACGTAGCCGCCGAACTCGGCCTCGCCGCGGGCGGCTTCCGCGCCGCCCTCCATCATCCGGCCCAGGGCCGCGTCCAGCCGGTCGCTCGCGCTGTCCGGCAGCCCGAACAGGTCGTTGAAGACCAGCGCCATCAGCGGCCGGGCGAAGTCGCCCACCAGATCGGCCTCGCCGCGCGGCCCGAACCGGCCGGCCAGCAGCCGTACCGCGCGGTGCACCCGGGCCCGCAGGTCGTGCGGCTCGATCCGGTCGAAGGCGTCGATCAGCGTGGTCCGGTAGCGGACGTGCGCGGCACCGTCGGCGAACAGGGTGTTGGGCCGCCACCGCATCATGCCGAGCACCGGCGAGTCGTCGGCGACCGTCGACTCCCAGGGCCGCGGGTCGTGCGAGAACGTCTCCGTGTCGCGCAGCAGGTCCAGCGCGGCCCGCCGCTCGGTGACGACGTACGCGGGGACGCCCGGGGCCAGTTCGGCCCAGCCGACCGGGCCCTGTTCGCGCAGGTCCGCGTAGTAGCGACGGGGGTCCCGCGCGAAGCCGTCCTCCCACAGCCGTACGGGGGCCGTGCGGGAGAAGGTCTGCTGGGCGGTGGGGTGGGTGGTCACCGGTTCTCCGGGGGGTGGCGGTCGATCAGGTGCTGGACCAGGGCGAGGAGGGCGTCGACGGAGGAGTCGGCGTCCCGGGCGTCGCAGGTCACCATCGGCGTGTCCGGGGCCAGGTCCAGCGCGGCGCGCAACTGGGCCGCGGTGTGGTGGTCCGGCGCGTCCGGGAAGGTGTTGAAGGCGACGGCGTAGGGCAGGCCGCTCTCCTCGACCAGACCGAGCACGTCGAAGGAGGCGTCGATCCGGCGGCTGTCCACGAGGACCAGCGCCCCGAGCGCCCCGTGGGCGATGTCGTCCCACAGGGAGCGGAACCGCTCCTGGCCCGGCGTGCCGAACAGGTAGAGCACGACGCCGCCGGCCAGGCTGATCCGCCCGAAGTCGATGGCGACCGTGGTGGTCGCCTTCTCGCGGATCCCGGCGAGGTCGTCCACGGGGGCGGACGCCTCGCTGAGCCGTTCCTCGGTGTGCAGCGGCCGGATCTCCGAGACGGAGTCGATCAGTGTCGTCTTGCCCACCCCGAACGGGCCCGCGACGAGGATCTTCACCAGTTCGCGGGCGGTGTCGGGCAGGTGGATGCCGTCAGTCGTGCTTGAGGGCGCGAAGGCCATCGGCCACTCTCTTCAGCAGGTCGGGGTCGAAGCGGTCGGCGGCCGGGACCGGGGCCCGGGTGAGAATCAGGTCCCGGTCGAGCAGGGTCCCGGCCAGCACCCGCACGGCGGAGACCGGCAGCCGCAGATGCGCGGCGGCCTCCACCACGGTCAGGGAGCCGCCGTCCAGGGCCTCCAGCAGGGCGAGTTCGGCGGCCGGCAGTCCGGCCGGCACGGGTTCGCCGCTGCCGGTGAGCACCGAGAGCCGCTCCAGGTGGGGCCGGCTGGACCGGGCCACGCCGCCGGTCGAGAGATACGCGGGGACCAGCGGACGGCCGCCCGGTCGTCCGGTCATGCCGGCGCGCCTGAGTCGCCTCCCCGGGGCGCCGCGGCCATCGCCTTCTCGCCGAGCCGGGCGACCTGCGAGTGCACCCGGTGGGCGAGCAGGTCCAGCCGCGTCTCGCCGTCCCCGTACGCGGCCACGCAGGTGCCGTGGTCGGTCGGCACGATCAGGACGTAACCGTGGTCGGACTCGATGACGACCTGCCGTACCTCCGCCCGGTCCCGGTCGGCGAACGCGGCGGCCGCGGTCCGGCAGGCGCCCTGTACGGTGCTGGTGATGGCGGCCACCCGCTCGGCGGACGGTCTGCTGAGGGCGTCCGTGTACCCGGTGACGAGCCCGTCCCGGGTGAGCAGCACCGCGGCCACCACATGGGGCACTTCGAGGATGGGGTCCAGAACCCACGCCGTGTCTCCTGCTTCGCGGCCGGTCATCGGGCCGTTCCCCCTTGTTCGTGGTCGTCCCGGTCGCCTCGGTGGTCGGCGTCCGGCTGGTCCTCGGCCGCCGCCGAGCGGGCCGCGGCGGTGGCGGCCTGGAGACCGCCGAGCGCGGCCGCCGACTCCTCGGGCCGCCGGGCGGGCGTGCGTTGCTCGGGTACGGCCGAGGCGGCCGCCGTCCGGGCGCGGCGCCGGCGCTGCGGCAGGCCGTCCGTGCCGGGCTGGGCGCCGTGGTGGCCCGAGGCGGCCGGGGTGTCGTCGGGTTCGGCGACGTAGGCGTGCGCGTTCGAGGGCGCGGGGGCGGGCGCCGGTCCCGGTGCCGGCGCGGGGGCCGGTGCCGCGGTGGCCCGGGGTGTGGGGCGCGGGGCGCTGGCGGCCGGCGGCCGGGTCTCGGGGTCGATGCGGGTCAGCAGGTGGCTGTCGACGCGCAGGACCGCCCGGACCCCGCCGTACGGGGAGGGCGAGGAGAGGTCCACGGACAGGTCGAACTGCCGGGTCAGCTGGCCGATCGCGGCGAGGCCCATGCGAGGCGGGTCGCCGAGGTCGGTGAGCAGGATCGGCTCCGAACCGGCCACCGTCCGCTGGGCGCGGTCGCGTTCGTCCCGTGTCATGCCCAGGCCCGCGTCGTCGACGGTGACGCAGACGCCGTGGTGGACGTGTTCCAGGTTCACCACCACGTCGGTGTCCGGCGCGGAGTGCCTGAGCGCGTTGTCCAGCAGCTCGGCGACGATGATCGCGACGGGTTCGACGGCGTGCGAGACGAGGGCGCTACCCGGCTGGAGGTGGTTGTTGACCTGGACCCGGTGGTAGCCCGCGAGCCGGGCCTGGCCGCCGGTCACCGCGTCCACCAGGTGGGACTCCTCGCGGGCCAGCCCCACCCAGGCCCCGCACACCACGGCGGCCACCTGGGCGCGCCGCAGCGACTGCTCGTTCTCGTGGTCGAGTTCGTACAGGGTCTGCGCCAACTCGGGGTCGTCGTACTGCTGTTGCAGTCCCCGCAGTGCGTCCTGGAGCCGGTAGAGCGCGGCCTGGATCTCCCGGGTCGCGCCGCGCATCCCGGCCTGGGCCGCCGCGTCGATCCGCTGGTGCTGCGCGGTGAGTTCGACACGCAGTTGGTTGAGTACGTTCTCCATCGCCACGCCGGGTGACGAGCCGGAGGTGCGGAGTTGGAGCGGGCCCGGCACGACGATGTGCGGGTGGGTCAGCTGGCGGGCGGCGGCCGGGAGACGCCGGGCCGCCAGGTGCTCGATCTCGGCGGCGAACGACTGCACCACGCCGTCGAGATGGGCGCGCAGCGCGGCGATCTCGTCGCGCTGCGCGGCCCGTTGTCGCCGTGACCGGAGCAGCCCACCGCCGAGGGCGAGCGCGGACAGTGTGCCGAAGGCGAGTCCGCCGACGGCAAGGTCCGGTAGTTCGATCATGGAATCGGTATCCAGAGAAGTGGGCAGGGGTGGGCGCGAGGACCCCTCAGGAGGCGCTCGCAGCACAGTACACACTGTCATCGACCGGTCTCGCACGGTCGACGGCGACTTCGCTCCGAATCCGCCCACTCTCTGTGTACTTCTGTGCCAACTGTCTGAATTGCCGTACGCGTGCGGCGAGTTGACGCCCAGCTCAGCCGTTCGGAAGGATCACCGCGCGCCCGTTGACCTTGCCGGAGTGCAGCCGCTCGTAGGCGAGCGGAGCCTCGTCGAGGGAGAACGTCTCCGTGTGCACCGACACCGCCCCGGACCGGGCGAGCGCGAGCACCTCCACCAGTTCGCTGCGGCTGCCCCAGTACGGCGCGGTCACCGACACCTCGAAGGGCAGGTGACCGAAGCCGACGGGCAGCGCCCCGCCGCCGATGCCGACGATCGTGACGTCGCTCTCGACGGCCGCGACGGCGCCTGCCGTGGTGACGGTCGGCTGCGCCCCGACGAAGTCGAACACGGCCTGCGCGCCCACTCCGCCGGTCAGCTCGCGCACCACGCCCGCGGCGCGCTCGTCGGAGAGCACCGCCTCGTGGGCGCCGACCTCGCGCGCCAGCCGCAGCTTGTCCTCGCTGACGTCCAGGGCGATGACCCGGGCCGGCGTCAGCGCGCGCAGCAACTGGATCGCCACATGCCCGAGCCCGCCCGTGCCGATGACCACCGCGGTCGACCCCGGCACCAGCTTCGGCAGCGAGCGCTTGATCGCGTGGTACGGCGTCAGCCCCGCGTCGGTCAGCGGGACCGCGGCCACCGGGTCCAGCCCGTCCAGCGGCACCAGGTGACGCGGATCGTCGACGATCATGTACTCGGCCATCGAGCCGGGCGCGCCGAGCCCCGGCGGGTTGATGCCCAACTCCTGGGCGCGCAGGCAGTAGTTCTCCTTGCCCTCGGCGCAGGGGGCGCAGGTGCCGCAGCCCCAGGGCCCGTACACCGCGACCGCGTCGCCCTCGCGTACCGAGGTGACCCCCGCGCCCAGGGCGGCGACCGTGCCGACGCCCTCATGGCCGAGGGTGAGGGGCAGCGCGTAGGGGAAGCCCTCGGCGGGCCAGCTCATCACCGCGATGTCGGAGTGGCAGACGCCCGCGGCGGTGACCTTCAACAGAACCTGTCCCGGGCCCGGTTCGGGATCGGGGACGGTGACCACCTCGGGGGGTGCGCCGATGGTGCGGTACTGAAGTGCCTTCATGGCCGGACTCCTTCGTCCGAGGGGGAACGTGGGGGGACTCAGACGGCGGTGTAGGCGCCGTCGACGAGGTGGTAGCTGCCGTGGACGAAGGAGGCGCGCCCGGAGAGCAGGAAGACGATCAGTTCGGCGACCTCCTCGGGGCGGCCGAGGCGGCCGGCCGGGTGCAGGCCGACGAGTCCGTCGTAGGCTGCCTGGTCCATGCCCTGGAGCAGCGGGGTCTCGATGAAGCCGGGCCCCACGGCGTTGATGCGAATGTCCTTGGCGGCGTACTCGGCGGCGGCCGCCTTGGTCAGGCCCACCACGCCGTGCTTGGCGGCGACGTACGCGGGGGAGCCGGCGAAACCGACCGAGCCGAGGATGGAGGCGACGTTGACGATCGCGCCGCCCCTGCCGCCGGCCTCGATGGCGGGCAGCTCGTGGCGCATCGAGTAGAAGACGCCGTCGAGGTTGGTGCGGACGACGCGGTCGTAGGCGGCGATGTCGTACTCGCCGGTCGGGGCGCTCGGGCCGCCGATGCCGGCGTTGTTCACGGCCAGGTCCAGGCCGCCGAAGGTGTCGACGGCGAACCGGACGGCCGCCTCGACCGACTCGGGCCGGGTGACGTCCAGGCCCACGGCCGCGGCCGACAGGCCCTCGGCGACGACTTCGGCGGCGGCCTTCCGCGCGCCCTCCTCGTTGAAGTCCGCGATGACGACGTGGGCGCCCCCGGCGCCCAGCCGGCGGGCGGTGGCCAGGCCGATGCCCGAGGCGGCACCGGTGACCAGGGCGGTGCGCCCGGCGAACTCGGTGGCGTAGTCGGTGAGGGGAGTGGTGCTCATGGTGCTGCTCACCTTTCGGTGGTGCGGTGCGAGGCCGCGGTCGCGGCCTCCGAGACGAGGGCGTCGTAGGCCTGCTCCACCAGTGCGGCGAGGTCTGCGGCTCCCGATTCCGGGTCACCGCCGCGACGCGCCCAGTTGCGCAGCGCGGCGGTGAGGACGCCGGCGGCGGCGTCGACCACGACGGCCGGGCGCAGGTCCCGTACGTCGTCGGTGCCGAGCCGGTCGGCGATGATCCGGATCGATTCCTCCTGGGCGTCGACCCGGATGCGTTCGTAGGCGGCGAACAGAGCGGGCTCGCCGTCCAGCAGGGCGAGCAGCCGGCGCATCCGCGGACGCAGATGCCAGGCCGGGTTCTCCCGGTCGGCGAGCCAGGCGCGTACCGCCAGCCGGTAGGCCAGCAGGGGCGGCTCCGTGGCCGGGCGGTCCCGCAGCAGGGCGTTGATCCGGTCGCCGTCGCCGCGGACGAAGTCCAGGGCCGCTTCCTCCTTGCCGGTGAAGTGCCGGCTGAAGGTGCGGCGGGTGACGTCCGCGCGTTCGGCGATCTCCTCGACCGTGGTGGCCGCCGCGCCGCGTTCCAGGATCAGGTCCAGGGCGGCCGTGGCGAGCGCGTCACGGGTCTGCCGCGCCTTGCGCTGCCGGCGGTCCTCCGGTGCGGGGGGCTCCGTTGCCTTCATGTCCTCCACGGTACACCTGTCATGTCCCAATGGGACATGAGGCCCGGTGAGACATGTATCCCATTGAGACATCAACCGGAACCCGATCGGGCGCCGACGGAAACTCGTGCGGAAATCTCCGTACGGTGATGTCGAGAACCCCGGTCCGGCTCCGTCCCCGGGGTGAACGCGACCACAATGGGCCGCACGCGTACCGAGGAGCGATCATGGCCAAGTACCTGCTGCTGAAGCACTACCGCGGCGCCCCGGCCCCGGCCAACGACGTCCCCATGGACCAGTGGACCCCGGAGGAGATCTCGGCGCACGTCCAGTACATGCGGGACTTCGCCGAGCGGCTGGAGAAGAGCGGCGAGTACGTCGACGGCCAGGCGCTCGCCCCCGAGGGGGCCTGGGTCCGCTACGACGGCGAGGGCCGCCCCCCGGTCACCGACGGACCCTTCGCCGAGACCAAGGACCTCATCGCCGGCTGGATGATCATCGACGTCGACACCTACGAGCGCGCCGTCGAACTGGCCGGGGAACTGTCCGCCGCCCCCGGCGCGGGCGGCCGGCCGATCCACGAGTGGCTGGAGGTGCGCCCCTTCCTGGCCGCGACCCCCACCCTGGACTGCCATGGATGAGGCCCTGCTGAGGAGCCTCACGCCCGGCGTGATCGGCGTCCTCGTCCGCCGCGGAGCAGACTTCGCGGCGGCCGAGGACGCCGTACAGGAGGCGCTGATCGGGGCGCTGCGGGTGTGGCCCGCGGATCCGCCGCGCGACCCCAAGGGCTGGCTGGTCACGGCGGCCTGGCGCAAGTTCCTCGACGCGACCCGGGCGGACACGGCCCGGCGCCGGCGCGAGGACCTCCTCGACGAACAGCCGGCGGCCGGACCGGCACCCTGCACCGACGACACGCTCCAGCTGTACTTCCTGTGCGCCCACCCCTCCCTGACCCCCGCCTCCGCGGTCGCCCTCACCCTGCGCGCCGTCGGCGGACTCACCACCCGGCAGATCGCCCGCGCCTACCTGGTGCCCGAGGCGACCATGGCGCAGCGGATCAGCCGGGCCAAGCGCACCGTCTCCGACGTGCGCTTCGACCGGCCGGGCGACGTCGCCACCGTGCTGCGCGTGCTCTACCTGGTCTTCAACGAGGGCTACTCCGGCGATGTCGACCTCGCCGCCGAGGCCATCCGGCTCACCCGGCGGCTCTCGGCGGCGATCGACCACCCCGAGGTGGCGGGCCTGCTCGCCCTGATGCTGCTCCACCACGCCCGGCGCGCCGCCCGCACCGCGCCCGACGGCAGCCTGGTGCCGCTCGCCGAACAGGACCGCGGCCGGTGGGACACCCGCCTCATCGCCGAGGGCGTGGCGATCCTCCAGGCGGCCCTGGCCCGCGACCGGCTGGGCGAGTTCCAGGCCCAGGCCGCCGTCGCCGCCCTGCACGCCGACGCCCCGACCGCGGCCGAGACGGACTGGGTCCAGATCGTGGAGTGGTACGACGAACTGGCCCGGCTGACCGACAGTCCGGTCGTGCGCCTGAACCGCGCGGTCGCCGTGGGCGAGGCCGACGGACCCCGGGCGGGCCTCGCCGCGCTCTCCGCCCTGGACGACTCGCTGCCCCGGTACACCGCGGTCGCCGCCCATCTGCACGAACGGGACGGCGACCTGCCGCGGGCGGCACGGCTGTACGCCGAGGCGGCCCACCAGGCCCTCGACCTCGCCGAGCGGGACCACCTCACGCGTCAGGCCGCCAGGCTCAACGCCCGGCTCCGGAACTGAAGCATGGTCCCGGAGGGCCGCCCGTACCGGTCGGTCACCGGATCCGCGCGGCCGGCGTCACCCGGATGCCCCGCACGGCCAAGGCGCGTCCGGCCGCCCCGGTGCGCATCATCGACGCGGGTCGCGAACGCACCCACGACGAGAAGGCGGGGCACACCCATGGCAGCGGTTCCGGAACGCGTCAGACAGACGGTCGCCCTGCTCGCCGTGGGCCCGGCCGACCGGCTGCTGGAGATCGGCTGCGGCGGCGGGGCCGCCGTCGCGCAGGTCTGCCCCCTGCTCGACACCGGCACGATCACGGCCCTGGACCGTTCGCCGACGGCCGTGGCGCGCGCCCTGCGCCGCAACGCCGAGCCCCTGCGGCAGGGCAGGGCGAGCGTGGTGCAGGCCGCGTTCACGGCGGCCGACCTCGCCGCCGCCGGCCTCTCCGGCGAGCGCTTCGACAAGATCTTCTCGGTCGACGTCAATCTGTTCTGGACCGGGCCCGCCGACGCCGAACTCGCCCTCGCCCGGTCCCTGCTGGCCCCCGGCGGCGCCCTCTACACCTGCTACGAACCGCCCGGACAGCGCCTGGAGGAGATCGCGACCAGGGTGACGGCCGCCTTCGAGCGGGCCGGATTCACCCCCGAGCTGGTCCGGGCGGCCCCGTTCGTCGGCATCGTGGGACATCCCTGAGAGCCACTATTTAAGAGTTGCCTTATATAAGGCCGGGGTGGCATAGTCGGTCTCGTGCACGCCTTCGACGTACTGGGAGATCCGGTCAGGCGCCGGATATTGGAGCTGCTCGCCACGGGCGAGCGGGCATCGGGCGAGATCAGCGCCGTGATCAGCGAGGAGTTCGGAATCTCGCAGCCGGCCGTGTCCCAGCACCTGAAGGTGCTGCGGGACAACGGCTTCGCCGCCGTACGGGCGGAGGGGACCCGGCGGTTGTACGCCGTCGACGCCGCGCCCCTGCGCGAGGTGGACGACTGGCTGGAGCGGTTCCGCGGCTTCTGGGAGCAGCGGCTCGACGCGCTCGGAACGGAACTCGCGCGCGGCAGACGCGAGCGGCGACGGCAAGAGCAACAGGAAGAAGAGGATCGCAATGACTGACTTCGTCGACGAGATCAACCGGCTGCACCGCGCGGTCGGCACCCGGCGGGTGGCGGCGGGAGACGCCCGTACGGTGCTGCTGCGGCGGTCCTACGACGCCGGGATCGCCGACGTGTGGGACGCGGTGACCTCCCCCGAGCGGATCGCCCGCTGGTTCCTGCCGGTCACCGGGGAGTTCAAGGTCGGCGGACGCTATCAGCTCCAGGGCAACGCCGGGGGCGAGATCCTCCAGTGCGACGAGCCCGAACTGCTCCGGGTGAGCTGGCTGTTCGGCCCGGACCCCGGCTTCAGCGAGGTCGCCGTACGCCTCACCGCGGAGGGCGGGGAAAGCACCGTGCTGGAGCTGGAGCACGTGGCGGTCGTGCCGGAGGAGTTCTGGGGCCAGTACGGGCCCGGCGCCACCGGTGTCGGCTGGGACCTGGCCCTGCTCGGGCTCGGCATGCACCTCGCGGGCGGCGGGTTCAGCCCGGAGGCGGCCGAGGAGTGGTCGATGTCCGACGAGGGCAAGGCGTGCATGACGCGGTCCGGTGAGCTGTGGGGCGCCGCGTACGCCGCCTCGGGCGCCGACGCCGGGACCGCCGCCTCCACCACCGCCGCGACGATCGCGTTCTACACGGGCGCGGAGCCCGCGTCCTGAGCGCACGCCCGGCACGGGACCCCTAGGGTCCCCTGACGATGTCGAAGGACGCCTCGCCGACTTCGAGCACGCCGTCCGACAGCGGGGTGCACCGCACCCCGCCCCTGCCGCGCAGCGCGCGCTGCGCCCCCGGGCCGATGGTCACGTCCATCCAGGCGCACGGTCGGGCCGGGCGGTTGAGGGCGAAGGTCACCGGTCCCGACCCGCAGTCGATGCGGACGACCGCACCGACCAGGGCGTCGATGTCGACACCCCGGAGCAGGACGTTGCGGCGGGTGCCCCGCAGGTCCACGGCCGGGTCGATGCCGACGGGCAGGTTCTCCTCGGCCATCAGGGTCACCGAGGCGTCCCGGTGGGCCCGCTGCCCGAAGTAGCGGTCACCGACCAGCCCGAGCCCCTCGCGCACCTCGGCCCGCGGCACCAGTTCCCCGGGCGCCTCGGGCCCGGGACCGTCCGCGGGGCGCCCGGCCAGCCGGTGGGCGGGCGAGACCAGCAGTTGCACCACCTGGATGCGGGCCGTGTTCATGCAGGTCACTGTACGAACCCCGCGCTCGCCGAACACTCGGGCCGGGACACGGCCGTTGGGGGGGGCCGGTCAGGCCGTGAGGTCGATCCGGGTGCCCACTCCCTCCTTGCCCGCCAGGTCGATCAGCAGCCGCGCCACCGCCAGGTCCTGGAGCCCCACCCCGACGGAGTCGAAGAGGGTGATCTCCTCCCGCGTGGAGCGGCCGGCGGCGCGGCCGGTGAGCACGTCCCCCAGCTCGGTACGGAAGTCGTCCTCTCCCAGCACGCCCTCGGCGAGCGGGATCAGCACCTCGCCGGACTTGCGGCGCGCGGTGGCGAAGGAGTCGACGACGATCCGGGAGCGGGCCATCCCCTCGCTGTCGATCTCGCGGTGGTCGGGGCGCGGGGGCGCGCCGACCGCGTTCACATGCTGACCCGGCGTCAGCCAGGCGCCCCTGACCAGCGGTTCACGGGAGGGGGTGAGCGTGCACAGGACGTCGGCCGCCTCGGTGACGCTCCGCGGGTCGACGCCGGTGGCCGCGTCCAGGCCGAGCTCGCCGGAGATCCAGGCGGCCAGCTCCGCCGCCCGCTCGGGCCTGCGCCCCCACACCAGCACCCGCTCCCAGTCCCTGGTGGCGCGCAGCGCCCGGGCGTGGGCGCGGGCCAGCGGGCCGGTGCCGAGCAGGCCCAGGACCCGGGCCCCGGGCCGCGCCAGGACCTCGGTGGCGACCGCGGTGGCCGCCGCCGTACGCACCCGGGTGAGCACGGCGCCGTCCAGGACGGCGGCCACCGCCCCCGTCTCCGCCGACACCGCCAGTACCGCCGACCGCTGCACCGGCAGCCCGCGTTCGGCGTTGCCGGGCAGGTCCGCGAGGAGCTTCACGGCCGCGAGGCCGGCCGGACCGGAGGCGGCCGCCATCGCCAGGAAGGCGCCGTCCGAACCGGGCACGCCCATCGCAGGCGGCGCGGGCAGGTCGGCCCGGCGCAGGGCCAGATCCCGGTGGGCGTCGGCCACGGCGGCCGCCACCTCGGCGGTGGCGTCGGCGAGCAGACCGTGGATCTCGGAACGGGTCAGGATCAGGGTCATCGGTGCGGGTCTCCAGTACGTGGGGTGCGGGGGCGGCGGTGTCAGGCGCTGCGCGCGAACGGCAGGGTCAGCCCGGCCGGGGCCCGGCTGCGCCCGACCAGTCCGCTCACGGCCAGCAGCGCGAAGAGATACGGCAGCGTCGTCAGCAGCGGCGCGGAGAGGTGCAGCCCGAGCGCGGGCGCGGCGAACTGGAGGGCCTGCGCGACCCCGAAGAAGAGACAGGCGACGACGGTCGGCCAGGCCCGCCAGCGGCCCGCGATCACCGCGACGACGGCGAGGTAGCCGATTCCGGCGGTGATGTTGTCGCTGAAGGCGTGCACCTCGGAGAGGGCGAGCTGGGCGCCCGCCAGACCCGCGGCGGCGCCGGTCACCAGCACGGTCGCGTAGCGGATCGCCCGGACCGGCAGCCCGCAGCGGTCGGCGGTGCGCGCGTCCTCGCCCACGGCGTCGACGGCGAGTCCCCAGGACGTCCGCCGGCCGCATCCCACGGCGAGGGCGACCGTCAGCGCGCAGGCCGCGTAGCCGAGGGCGCTCATCTCGAACAGGGCCGGTCCGACGACCGGGATCTCGTGCAGGACCGGCACGGGCAGCGGGTCGAAACCGGGCACGGAGCCGGCCTGACCGTCGCCGAAGAGCAGGCGCGCCGCGTAGGTCGTGCCGCCCAGCGCGAGGGCGTTGAGGGTGATGCCGGTGACGATCTGGTCGGCGCGCAGCGTGACGCTGAGCACCGCCTGGACCAGGGCGACCAGCAGTCCTGCGGCGAGCGCGGTGCCCACGCCGACCAGGGCGCTGCCCGAGGCGAGCGCCCCGGCCGCGCCCGCGAAGGCGCCGGTCAGCATCATCCCCTCGACCGACAGGTTCAGTACCCCCGCCCGCTCGCTGAGCAGTTCACCGGCCGAGGCCAGCAGCAGCGGGATCGCCAGGCGCACTCCGCCCGCGGCGAGTTCGTCGAGCACGGCGCTCATGAGCGGCTCCCGTCGGGCCGGTTGCTCCACAGCATCACGGCCGCGATGAGCAGCACCAGGACGCTCTGCACGATCTGTACGGAGGAGGCGGGCACACCCGCCGCCAGCTGGAGGTTGATGCCGCCGCTGGTGAGGGAGCCGAGCCCCAGCGAGACGGCCGCGACCGCCACCAGGGAGCCGCGCGCCAGCAGACCCACGACCAGCCCGGAGAAGCCGTACCCGGAGGAGAAGTGCTCCGCCAGCACGTACGGCGCCGTCGCGACCAGGCAGGCGCCGGCCAGCCCCGCGAGACCGCCGGCGACCGCGAGGCCGCCCTCCTGGAGCCGGGCCACGGGCAGCCCGAGCCGGGCGGAGGCGGCCGGGGAGTGGCCGACGGACTTCAGCCTCAGCCCCACCGCCGTCCCCCGCAGCACGACCCCGGTGACCGCCACGGCGACCGCGGCCAGGACCACGATCAGCGTCGCCGGAGACTCCACGCCGAGGATCAGCGGCAGTTGGGCCCCGGACGGCAGCGCCTCGGACTGCGGGAGCGTCTCCGACGAGGTCACGGGCTGACGCAGCAGGGCCTCCTCGTGCACCGCCACCGACACCAGGCCCGCGCCGACGAAGTTGAGCAGGAGGGTGGTGATGACCTCGCTGGTGCCGCGCCGGGTCCTGAGCACTCCGGCGATCGACGCCCAGGCGGCCCCGCCGGCGAAGCCCGCCAGCAGGACCAGCGGTACGCCCACGGCGGCGGGAACCTGCGCGGGCAGCGCCAGTCCGGTCGCCGCGGCGGCCAGACCGCCCGCGCAGAGCTGGCCCTCGCCGCCCACGTTCACCAGGCCGGCCCGGTGGGCGACGGTGAACCCGGTGGCGATCAGGGCCAGCACGGCCGCGGAGTTGAGGGAGCTGCCCACGGAGTAGGCGGAGCCGAACATGCCCTCGTCGAGGGCCGCCCAGGCCGCGCCGGGCGTGGCACCGGCGGCCACGACGAGCAGGACGCCGACTCCGCCGGCGGCCACCGCCGCGAGGAGCGCCAGGGACAGCGGATGCCGTAGTCGGGGGCGCGGGGGCGCCAGGGATGCGGTCATGAGGATCCTTGCGCGAGAGACAGAGGGAAAGAGGGGGAGGGGGCGCGGGGGAGTCAGGCGCCGCGGGCCCCGGAGCGTTCCGGCTCCGCCGCGCCGTGGGCGCCGAGCATCAGGCGCCCGATCCGCTCCCGGGCGTCCGGCGCGTCCGTGGCCACCGGTTCGGACAGCCGGCCGCGGTAGGCGACGACGACCCGGTCGCACAGGGCGAGGAGTTCGTCCAGTTCGGAGGAGACGACCAGCACTCCGACACCGTCGGCCGCCGCCTCCCGGATCCGGCCGTGCACGGCGGCGACCGCGCCCACGTCCAGGCCCCGGGTGGGCTGCGCGGCCGCCAGGCAGCGCAGTGGGTCCAGGGCCAGCTCGCGGGCGAGGACGACCTTCTGCTGGTTGCCGCCGGACAGGGACGACATCGGGGCGTCCGGCCCGTCGGCGCGGATGCCGTGCTCCTCGATCACCCGCTCGGCGGCCCGGCGCAGCGCCCGCCGGTCCAGGAACACCCGGCCGCGGCGGAACCGGTCGAGCCGCCCGAGGAAGAGGTTCTCGGCGACGGAGAGCGCGGTGACGCACCCCTCGTGATGCCGGTCCTCGGGCACCACGCCGAGCCCGGCGAGGGTCCGCTCCCGCGGGGTCGCCGCCGTCAGCCCGGTCCCGCCGACCGTGACGGTGCCCGTGTCCGCGGCGAGGGAGCCGCCGAGCACCGCCATCAGCTCGCTCTGCCCGTTGCCCTCGACCCCCGCGACGCCCACGACGGCGCCCGCCGCCACCTCCACGGTGACGTCGTCCAGCGCGGCCGTCCCGTCGGCGCGGCGGACCGTGACGCCGCGCAGCCGCAGCGCCGGTGCGCGGTCCCCGGGCGCGCCGGCGGAGCGTGCCGGGTCCGGCCGGGCGGGGGCCAGCCCGATGGTGCCGGACAGGGCCGGGTCCAGACCGTCCGCGGGCCGGCCGATCATCAGCGGCACGAGTCGCTCGGGCGGCAGCTCGGCGAGCGGTCCGCCGCCGGCGACCCGGCCGCCGCGCAGCACGGTGGCCGTGTCCCCGGCGCGGGCGACCTCGCCGAGCTTGTGGGTGACCAGGACCACCGCGCCGCCCCCGTCGGCGATCCGCCGGCAGGTGGTGAGCAGGGCCTCGACCCCGGCCGGGTCGAGGACGCCGGTCGGCTCGTCGAGGACCAGCAGCCGGGGCTCCCGCACCAGCGCCTTGACGATCTCCACCCGCTGCCGCAGCCCCACCGGAAGCCGGTCGACGCGGGCGTCCATCTCCAGCGACAGCCCGTACTCCCGTGCCACCCGCGCCACCCGGGCCGCGAGGTCCGGCAGCCGCAGCAGCCGCAGGTTCTCCTCCACGGTCAGGGTGGGGACGAGGCTGAAGTGCTGGTGGACCATGGCGATCCCGGCGCCGAGCGCGTCGGCGGGCCGGCGCGGCGCGTACGGGCGGCCGTACAGGCGCATCGTGCCCGCGCCGGGGGCGAGGCCGCCGCCGATCAGATGGCACAGCGTCGACTTCCCCGCGCCGTTCTCGCCCAGCACGCAGTGCACCGTGCCGGGCTCGACGACGAGATCGACGCCGTCCAGGGCGCGGACCGCGCCGAAGGACCTGGCGAGGCCGCGCACCTCCAGGGCGGGTGTGCTCATCGGGTCTTGATCTCCCCGGCCGCGATCTTCGCCTTGAGGTCGTCGAGCTTCTTCTCGATCGCCGGGTCGGGCTCGCCG
The DNA here is from genome assembly GCF_040653275.1 of Streptomyces sp. NPDC048002. Classification (NCBI taxonomy): domain Bacteria; kingdom Bacillati; phylum Actinomycetota; class Actinomycetes; order Kitasatosporales; family Streptomycetaceae; genus Streptomyces; species Streptomyces sp. NPDC048002. The sequence continues at coordinate 64,412 of NZ_JBEZNL010000039.1, forward strand.
CAGAGCACGATGTCGTTGTGCGGGTCCTCGAAGGTCAGCCCGAAGTGGACCGACTCGGCCTTCCAGGTGCCGGCCGCGAGGTGGTCGGCGGCGTACTCGATCTCCGCGCCGATGTCCGTCTCCACGTAGCCCGCGTACGCGGAGCCCTCGTCGCAGCCGTGCGGCAGGGGGCCGCCGATCAGCGTGGTGCCGCTCTGCGTCGCGGCCTGCGCCAGACCCCGGTGACCGAGGTTGAGGATCTGCCCGAGGACGTCGGCGCCGGCGCCGTAGTCGGCCAGCGCCGACTGCTTGGCCTTGGCCGCGTCGTTGAAGTCGCCCACGTACTGCGGGGTGAGCACCTTCACCTTCGGGTCGGCGGCCCGCGCCCCGTTGGCGTACTCCTCGGCGGCGTTGACGATCGCGGGTAGTTCGGCGCCGCCGACGAAGGCGACCTTCCCGGTCTCGGAGAGCAGCGCCGAGGCGGCTCCCGAGAGGAAGGCGCCCTCGGCCTGCTGGGGGTCGTAGAGGGCGAGGTTGGCGAGCGGCTCGGCGTCGGCCGGGCCGCCGATCTCGGCGAACTTGACGTTCGGGAAGCGGGCCGCGACCTTGCGCACGGCAGCGTCGGTCTGGCCGCCCAGCGAGATGACGAGGTCGGAGCCGGTGGCGAAGCGGACCAGCGCCTGCTCGTAGTCGGCGGGGGCGACCTGTTCGACCTTGCTGAAGGCGATGGTGCCGCCGTGCTGATTCGCGGCCCGCTGGTAGCCGCGGTAGGCCGACTCCATGAAGCCGTCGTCGGACAGGGAGCCGGGGAAGAGCACGCCCACCTTCAGACCGCCGGCGTCCGCGGCGTCCGAGGCGGAGTCGCCGCCGCAGCCGGACAGGGTGAGCAGCGCGCCGACGGCGGTCGCGCAGGTCAGGGTTCGGTGGATCGGGGAGTACGCCACTGGGAGCCTCCGGGGGACAGGGCCCGTGAGCCGGTTACTGGTATACCGTTAAGTGGCAATCAGTTTCGGAGCCCTGTGTTTCACCGGTGTTAGCGCGCGGTTAGCACTCACCGCACCTCGGCGGCGGCCACCTAGAGTGGACAGCCACCGGAAGTGGAGGAAACCCTTGGTGAAGGCAGCCCGGCCGGCCGCGGAGCCGCGCGGCTCGCTGCGTCAGCGTGCCTACGACTCGCTGCGCCGGCGGATCGTGGAGGCCGAACTCCAGCCCGGAGAAAGGCTGGTGGAGCGGGACCTCGCGGCGGAACTGGAGGTCTCCCGCATTCCGCTGCGCGAGGCCCTGCGCCTGCTGGAGGCGGACGGCCTGGTCCTCCTCGTCCCGCACAAGGGCGCGCTGGTCGCCCCGTTCACCCCGGCCGACGTGCGCGACCTGTTCGACGTACGGGAGTCGCTGGAGTCACTGGCCGCCCGGCTCGCGGCCGAGCGGGCCGACCGCTCGGGTCTGGACCGGCTCGCGGCACGGCTGGACGGCGCGCGCGCCGCGACCCGCGCGGCGGACCGCGACGCCATCGCGGCCGCCAACGCGGGCTTCCACACCGACATCGTGGATCTCGCGGACAACCCGCTGCTCAGCGGCATGATGGGCCCGCTGGAGGCACGCACGCACTGGTTGTTCCGGCTCACCGCCCAGCGCGATCCGGCCCAGCAGTGCACCGAGCACGAGCAGTTGTACGAGGCCATCGCGGCGCGGGACGCCGACCGGGCCGCGGCCCTCGCCCACCACCACATCGCCGCGGGGCGTGCCGTCAGTGTCGCCCTCGCCGCCGAGTGGTCGCTGCCGGAGATCGACCCGGAGGCCGTCGCCATGCGGCGCCGACGCAAGCGCTGAGCCGACGGCCCGTCAGCACGGAGCGCGCCACACCCCGAGCGCGAGCTTCTTGCGCATCGAGGACAGCCCCAGCCGCCGGGAGTCGGCGCAGAACGCCGAGTTGGGCTCGGCGTACTCCACGTGGAAGACCGCCTTGCCCGCCGCGACGAACGGGGTCAGCGCCTCGCACTCGTCGAACTCGGCGCACTCCTCGTTGACCGCGAAGTCGAAGTGCCGCACCAGCCGCGGAATCTGGGCCAGATCGTTCTTCAGCCCCACCGACAGACCCCGCTCGTGCGCCAGTTCGGCGATCATGCGGTTGTAGCGGAGCTGGTCCGCCCCGGTGAGCGGGAAGCCGGTGTCGTTGGCGTACCCCTCCATCAGATCCGGCTCGACGGCGTCGAAACCCTTGTCGCGGCACATGTCGAAACGGCTCGCCATGATCGGCCGCAGGACGGACAACCGGCGGATGTCCAGCCAGCGTTCGCCCTCCCAGCCGTTGGAGCGGCCGAGGACGGAGGCGGGGAACGCGTCCCGGTCGGGCCGGAAGTCCTCCCAGGCACCGACGTTGACGTAGCAGATCACCTTGCGGCCCGCGCGGTGCAGCCGGGCCACGTCCGCCGCCGAGTTCTCGAAGCCGTCGATGTCGTACACGGGCACGTCGACGGAGGGGTCGACCCGGCCGTCGAGCTGCCACTGCCAGGCCAGCCCGGGACGCGGCCGCCAGCGGCCCTCGGCCGAGGGGCTCGGCGACGCGCTGGGCCGGGGAGACGGCAGTGCGGAGGCGGTGGGGCGTGCGGTGGACGGTCGGGAGGACGGGGGCGACGAGGGCGAGGACGGGGGCGCGGCGGAGGAGGTGACCGCTCCGGGGTCCGGACGCGCGGAGGTCGCGGGCCCCGACGCGGCGCCCTCGCCGCCGCTCCCCGAGCATCCGGCGAGCGTGGCGAGCACGAGGAGCGCCGAGGCCCACGCGGCGAGCCTCACCGTTCCTCTCCCGCGAGGGCCGGCGTCAACCCGGCCCAGGGGTTGGGCTGTTCCCCCGTGACCGGACCCGACACCGCCGCACCCCGGTCGTGCGCCGTCCGCACGGCCAGCGGCACCAGCGCCTCCGGCACCCCGTACACCAGATGGCAGAACCGTTCGGCGGGCTGGCGCGCGGTCCACGCCGGGCGGCTGAACGCCGAGACGTACGTGGACCAGTGGCCCTCGAAGGTGACCGTGAGATCGGCGAGCCGGGCGTACCCGGGCGCCGGATGGACCCCCGGGTTGAGCACCACCGTGGCGGCACCGGCCCGCCGCACCGAGCGGACCAGCCTGCGCACCTGGGGCAGCAGCGCCCGCTCGGACGGCACCCGGTCGAGGAAGGAGCCGTCGGCCCCGTACCACTCCCGGTGCCGGCGCACGTCCGCCACGACCAGGTCCGGATCGCGCCGCCCGTAGGCCGCGTCCGCGTAGCCGAGCAGCCGGGCCCCCGCGTCCCGCAGCGCCCCTGCCGCCGCCGTGAACGCGGGGTCGGGCTCCTCGCCCGGTCCGCTCGCGGGGTTGAGGACCACCCCGTAGGTGCGGTCGGCGCCCGAGATGAGCCGGTGCCAGGCCCCCGGATCCTCGGCGGGATGGACGTACAGCGGAATCAGCAGGCTCACGGTGCCCCGCCGCCCTCCCACAGCGCGGCCAGCGACTCCGCCAGGGAGCGGACGGGCCGCCAGCCGAGCGCCTCGCGCGCCGCGGTGATGTCCGAGCACTGCCAGGACACCTGCGCCGATCGGGCCGAACCGGCGACGGACTCCTCGATCCGGCCGCGGAACCCGGCCACTTCGGCCAGGCCGCGCACGAGTTCGCGCACCTGGACGGCCGCGCCGCCGCCGATGTTCAGCACCGGCGGCAGCGGACCGGTCGCGGACACCGCCCGTTCGACGGCCCGCGCCAGATCCCGTACGTCGACGAAGTCGCGGTAGGCGGACAGGTCGCCGAGCCGCAGTACCGCCTCCGGGTCGGCGCCCGCCTCCCGGAGCAGCGCGGCGACCCGGCCGGGCAGCCCCACCGCCGGGGCGCCCGGACCGACCGGGTTGCCCACCCGCAGCACCACCGCGTCCAGGCCGGACGCGGTCACGACGGCCGTGCCCGCGAGCTTGGTCGCCCCGTACGGGCCGACCGGGTGGGTGGGCGCCGATTCGGTGACCGGGACACCCAGGGCGCCGGGTCCGTACTCGGCCGCCGAGCCCAGGTGGACCAGGCGCGCCGCCGGTGCCGCGGCCCGCAGGGCCGCGCAGAGCACGGCCGGGCCGCGGGTGTTGACCTCCGCGAGGGTCACGGCGTCGCCCGAGACGGCGCCCGCGCAGTTGACCACGGCGTCGGGTGCCGCCGACGCCAGGGTCTTGGCCAGGTGTTCGGGGTCGGCCGAGGCGAGGTCGATGTGATGGTCGGCGTCGTGGGAGCGGCCCCCGCCGAGCACCCGCGTGCCCGGCAGGGCACGCAGGCGCTCGACGACATGACCGCCCAGATAGCCGGAGTGGCCCAGGACGAGAATGCGCATGTGGTGCTCAGGCTCCCTTGAGCAGCAGCGACTTGCGGCTGGTGAACTCCGCGTTCGCCCGGTCGTAGTCGTCGGGGCGGCCGATGTCCAGCCAGTACCCGTCGAACTCGTAGGCGTGCGGCGGGCGTCCGGCGGCCAGGAGGTCCAGCACCAGTTCGTCGAAGCCCAGCGGCAGCCCGGGGGTGTAGGAGTCGAGCGTGCTCCGGGAGACCCCGTAGACGCCCATGGAGACGCGGTAGTCCATGCTCGGCTTCTCGGTGAACGCCACCACCTTGCTGGCGTCGGTGGTCAGCACCCCGAAGTCGATGTGCACCTTGCGGGCGTAGGTGGCGATGGTCAGCGGCGCTGCGGACTCGCGGTGCCGGCGCAGCACGTCGGCGTAGTCCAGGTCGGTGAGGATGTCGCCGTTCATCACGAGGAACTCCTCCGGCAGCCGGTCCCGCAGATTCAGCAGCGGGCCCATGGTGCCGAGGGGGCTGTCCTCGGTGGCGTAGGTGATGTTCAGGCCCCAGCGCGAACCGTCGCCGACGTACGCGCGGATGATCTCCCCGAGGTGGCCTATGGCGAGGGTGCAGTGGGTGAAGCCGGCCGTGGAGAGCTGGCGCAGCACGATCTCCAGGATGGCGTGCTGGTCGCCGATGGGCACGAGCGGCTTGGGCAGGGCCGTGGTGTACGGCCGCAGCCGGACGCCCTTGCCGCCCGCCAGGATCACAGCGTGCATGAGGACTGCTCCTTCGTGAACGGGTGGGGGGTTCAGATGTTGTAGATGCCGGTCTTGTAGCGGGCCAGGTTGGCCGGGTCGCGGAAGAACTCGACGGTGCTCGCGAGCCCCTCCTCCAGGGTGTGGGCCGGCTGCCAGCCGGTGGCGGCGGCGAGCCGGGAGGCGTCGGCCACCAGGCGCATCACCTCCGAGGCGGCGGGCCGCAGCCGCTCGGCGTCCTCGCGCACGTCGAGGGCCGTCTCCATCACCTTGCCGATCAGCGCGACGAGATCGCCGACCGAGATCTCGCCGCCGGTACCGGCGTTGAAGGTGCGGCCCACGACCTGCTCGGCGGGCGCGGTGCCGACCGAGAGGAACGCCTGCGCGGTGTCCTTGACGAAGGTGAAGTCGCGGGTGGGACGCAGGTCGCCCAGGGTGATGGTGCGCTCCCCGGCGGCCACCTGTCCGATCACGGTCGGGATCACCGCGCGCATCGACTGCCGCGGACCGAAGGTGTTGAACGGCCGCAGCGTCACCACGGGCGTGCCGAAACTCGCGTGGTAGCTGTCGGCCAGCCGGTCGCCGCCCGCCTTCGAAGCGGCGTACGGGGACTGGGTGTTGATCGGGTGGTCCTCGGTGATCGGCACGGTCCGCGCGGTGCCGTAGGTCTCGCTGGTGGAGGTGTGCACCAGTCGTGGCGTGCCCAGGGACCGCACCGCCTCCAGCACGTTGAGGGTGCCGGTGACGTTGGTGTCCACGTAACTGTGCGGCGCCTGGTAGGAGTACGGGATCGCGATCAGCGCGGCCAGGTGGTACGCGCAGTCGGCGCCCTCCAGCAGTCCGCGGACCGAGCCCGGGTCACGGACGTCGCCGAGGACGATCTCGACGTGCTCCAGGACGTCCGGGGACAGGGTCTCCAGCCACCCGTAGGAGGAGAAGGAGTTGTACTGGGCCATCGCCCGGACCCGGTGGCCGGAGGCGACGAGCGCCTCGGTCAGATGGGAGCCGATGAAGCCTTCGGCTCCGGTGACGGCGGCGAGCGGTGCGGAGGTCAACTCGGATGTCCTTCCGATCGGTTGAGGTGAGCGGCCGGATGGGCTCACACATGCGGGGCGGGACGGCCCAGGGTCCGCAGCACGCAGACCGACAGGGCCAGGGCCGCCGCCCCGTAGGGCAGGAAGAGGTCGCCCGGTGGGACGAACGCGGCCGAGGCCGCGGCGGTCAGACAGATCGCGGCCGGCGGCCACGCCGTGCCGAACGCCTGGAGCAGCAGGGCGGTCCACAGGGTCGCCGCGAGCGGCAGCAGCGCCGCCGGATCACTGCCGGTCAGCAGCGCGGCCGGCAGCAGCGGCAGCAGATAGGCGCACAGGCACAGGGCGAGCACCCCGGTCGAACGCCACAGGAACACCGTGGGGGTGGCGGAGGCGCGCAGCGCGCCGACGGACAGTCCGCGGTAGCGGTACAGCAGCCATTCGGCGGGGCCCATGGACACGGTCAGCGCGATCACCGCGTACGGGTGCTGCCGCCCCTCCAGCAGCACCAGGATTCCGGCCGCGAGCCCGAACAGGCCGTACGGCACGGACCGGCTGGCCCCGGGAGCGGGGGCGGCGGGGCCCGGTGGCGCGGCGAACGCGGTGCGCAGCGCGTGGGCGGTGACGGCGAGTGTGGCGAGCAGGGCCAGCAGGGGCAGCCCGGCGCGCAGCACGTCGCCCGGCTCCCACCAGGGCAGTACCGCCGAGCCCGCCACCAGCGGGCTCAGCGCGGCGAGCAGCCACCACTCCGCGCCCAGCACCAGCAGCACCCCCGCCGCGGCCAGGTACACCGACTGCGCCGCGGCGACCAGGGTCACCGGGCCGCCCCGCGCGGGTACCGCGGCGCAGGCCGTGGCCAGGGCGGCGCCCACCGGGGCGCCGATGAGCAGGGTACGGGCCGCGGCACCCCGGCCCGCCGTCATCCGCAGATGGGCCCGGTGGCCCAGCGCCTGTCCCCACGCCCAGGAGACGAGTCCGGCCACCACCAGGGCGGCGGCGTGGCTGGAGGCGTGCCACAGGGGTGCGGCGAGCAGATAGGCGAGCCCCGGCAGGGCGAACAGCGCCCCGCGCAGCAGACAGCGCACATGATCGGGGCGCCACGGGTCGGCGGCCCGGGCCGGCTCCGGGAAGACCCGGGGGACCCGCTCGTAGAGGGCGGAGGCCAGCGAGAAGATGTCCCGGTGCCCGTACCGCTCCTTGACCACGGCGGCGGTCAGACCCTCCGACTCCAGCAGGGCCGCCACCTCGTACGGGTGCACGGCGGGGCCGACGCGGTCGGCCAGCTCGGCCGCGAGGAGGTCGACCTCGGCCTGCCGCGTGCCGCCCCCGGGCAGCCGGATGGCCAGGGTCGCGGCGTCGGCGAGGCGCAGCGCGAGGGTGTCCGGTTCGGTGCCGTCCGGTTCGAGCGCCATGGGCCCGCTCACAGGGCGAGACTCCGTTCCGCGGCCGGGGAGAGGTCGGGCAGCGGCACCAACTCCGTGCCCATCATGGGCAGTTCGTGGTAGATGGCACGGAAGGTGTCGATGGTCCGCCGCAAGGTGAACTGTTCGATCACCCGCAGCCGGGCCGCCTCGCCCATCGCGGTCCGCCGCCCCGGCTCGCTGAGCAGTTCCAGCGCGGCCGCCGCCATGGCGGCCGGATCCCTCGGCGGGACCACCAGACCGGTGTCGCCGACGGCCTCGCGCACCCCGCCGACATCCGTGGACACGGTGGCCCGCCCGCAGGACATCGCCTCGATCAGCGTGAACGGGAAGCCCTCGCTGATGCTGGAGAGCATCACGACGGTGCCCGCCGCGTAGGCGTCCTTGATGTCGTCGACCCGGCCTTCGAAGGTGACCGCGTCCTGGTGCCCGAGTTCGGCGGCGAGCGCCTCGCACCGCTCCCGGTACGCCTCCCCGCCCCGGGGCGTGCCGCCGAACAACCGCAGCCGCACTGCGGGGAGTTGCTCGCGCACCAGCGAGAAGGCGCGGATCAGGGTCTCCAGGTCCTTGATCGGGTCGACGCGGCCGGCCCAGCTGAGGGTCAGCCCCTCGGGTTCGGGTCCCGCGGGCGGGAAGGCCGCCGGGTCCACGCCGTTGTACACGGTGCGGATCGACTCCGGCGCGGCGCCGCCCTGTTCCTCCCACAGCCGGTTGTAGCGGTTGCCGGGTGTGATCAGCGCCGCCCGGCGGTAGGTCTCCTCGGCCAGCAGCCGGAAGAACCCCAGCACTACGGCCTTCACCGGCCAGCGGTAGGGCGCGGTCCGGTAGCCGAGATACCGTTCGCGCAGGTAGACGCCGTGCTCGGTGAGGAGCAGCGGGGTGCCGTGGCGTTCCAGCGCGGCCAGGCCGGGCAGCGCGGCGACCCCGCCGCTCACGGCGTGGGTGACCCCGTCGCTCGGCACCGGCGCGGTGAGCGGGCGCAGGGCGTGCTCCAGCAGCGAGGTCGCGGTCAGCGCGTCGTGCAGGGAGGGCCGGGCCTCCCGCACCACGAGACCGGGCCGGTTCCACACGCCGGCCAGCACGGAGACCGCCCCGTCGCCGCGGAGGAAGGGGCTGAGCGTGCCGTCCGCCGCGGCCCGCGCCAGCGTGTACAGCGCGGGCGCGAAACCGTCCTCGGCACAGGGGTCCAGCAGCGCGGTGAGGAACCGCTCGTAGGCGTGGGTCAGCCGGCGCCGGGCGCGCCCCCGGGGCGGGTCGCCCGCGGGCGGGGCGCCCCACATGGGGACGGACCAGACCTGGTTGACGTGGGCGGGCAGCTCCCAGACGACGGGTTCGTGGCCGGTGCCGGTGACGGCCACGACGTCGAAGTCCAGGTCGGGCATGCCACGGACGAGTTGGTCGCACCAGACGCTCACGCCGCCGTGGCTGTGCGGGTAGGTGCCTTCGGTGAGCAGGGTGACGCGCGTCGCGTCGGAGCGTCGCGCGCCATGGGGAACGGGCATCGATGTGCTCCACGGCCGAGGTGTGGGGTGGTCGTGCCGGTCCCGGCCGCGGGTGGGCGGCCGGGACCTTCGGTCGGTGCGCCGTTCAGGCCCCCGGGGCCGCGGTCGTGCCCGCCGGGACATGGGTGTCGGGTGCCGGGTCGGTGACCGCCGCGGACTCCTCGCCGGGTACGGCCGTGAGCGCCGCCGTGGACGGCAGGTCCAGCGTGAGCGGGGCACCGGTGGACGCCGTCCACCCGGAGCGCGCGCCCGCGTAGGCGGTGCCGTACGCCGCCCCGGACAGCGTGGTGCCCGTCGGCACGGTCGCGGTGACCGCCACCCCGTCCGGCGCCTCCACGGTGACCGTGTCGCCGATGCGGTAGGCCGTGACCTGACCGGCGTCGAGCGCCGTGCGCCAGGCCGAGCGCCGCTGGAGCTCGGCGCCGATGTCCTTCATCCGCAGGTTCACCACGGGGGTGTCGGCCGCGAACAGCGCGGCGTAGCCGTCGAGGACGCCGTCGAGCACCGGGTAGGCGATGCGGTCCTCGGCGAGGTTGGACTGGTGGATGAAGTGCGGCCGGGGGTCGCCGGCGAGCACGTGCCCGAGGGCGGTGCGCGTCTCCAGGGGCACGATGTACTGCGCGTAGCCGGTGGCGGTGTCCAGCGGGGTCGTCAGACAGGTCGAGGTCGCCGGGTTGTCCTCGCAGATGCCGCTGCCGCCCTGCGCGCGGCTGGTGTAGATCCAGTTGTACTCGTCGACCTGCTCGGCGGCCCGGCCGGCGTTGTAGAAGACGTTCATCGGGTGGCGCGGCACGGTGGCCGAGGGCCCGACCTGACGCTGCTGCGGGTCACGGGAGTTGTCCGAGGCGAGCCAGGTGACGCCGGTGTCGGCGAGGGCGAGCGCCAGGTTGGGGTTGTCGGCGGTCTGCTGCGGCAGCACCTTCATGCCCGAGTGCTCTCCGGTGACCAACTCGTCGTTGGACAGGGGCAGTCCGACGGTCTCTCCCCAGACCCGGTTGGTGGCGATCTCGTCGGCGATGGTCGCCCTGCTGACCCAGCGGACGCTGCCGTCGGCCTCGGTGGCGCAGCGCCAGGGCACGACCGTGGTGTCCTGCTCACAGCCCAGGAAGGGGTGCGAGTAGGTGTGGTTGATCCAGCGGAAGCGGGCGCGGTCGGCGATGAAGCGGTCGGTGAGCGGGTCGGCGCCGCCGTTGTCCTCGCGGTGGTCGACGCTGCCCGCGCCGTTGTAGGCCAGGTCGAGGGTGAAGTCCTGGCTGTCCTGCCAGTCCGCGGCGTACGTGACGTCCGCCGGGGTCATCCGGATCGGGTCCGGGGTGCCCGCGCCCTCGGGGCAGTCGACGTCGCCGGGCGTGCAGTTCAGCTCGCTGTTCCACCGGTCGTCGGCGGCGAAGACGTCGTCGACGTGGACGGCGAAGTAGTTGCGCGAGGCGCCCAGATGGACCCCGCCGGTCATCCACTCCACGATGCCGCGGGCCAGTAGCCGGAACTGCTGCTGGTACTGGTTGTAGACGAACGTGACGACCAGTTCGCGCCGCCCGTCGTGCCGGTACTCGCCCACCAGCGAGCCGCGTCGGGTGGTCCCCGGGATCTCGGCCTCGACGTAGGGCGTGAAGTCCGCGCCGGCCACCGGCGTCGAGAGGTAGGCGTAACTCTCGCCGACGGTGGGGGAGTTGTCCTCGAAGGGCACCGCGCCGTCGAGGTAGCCGAAGGGTCCGGACTGACCGGCCGCGGTGACCTGGGCCTGCGCCCCGTCGAGGCTTCCGGCGTAGCCGCTCAGTACGGCGTAGTTCAGCCCGGTCTCGGGGCGGGCGTAGGTGTAGGCGTCGACCTGCGGGATGTCGTAGGTCTGCTCGTAGGCGACCAGGGCCGCCATTTCCGAGGAACCGGCGGCGAACGGATTGTCGTTGGGCAGCACGACCGCCTGGTACTTCGCGCGCGGCCGTCCGTCGACGGTGTCCGCGAGCAGTTCCGCGTCGATCACCGGGCGGTCGGCCCGGGTGAGGTCGATCTCGGTGTACGGCGTCCCCGACACGTCCAGTTCGGCGGCTATCGCGTCCGTCGCCGGACCGCCGTCGCTGACGACCAGTACCCGCAGGTCGATGCGGGGTTCGGTGTCGGCGTGGGCCGCTCCGACCGGCAGGCCGAGCGCGGCGACGAGCGCGCCCACCGTCAGTGCGGTGGTGCTGAGCATCCGCTTCATGCGGTTGTGTCCCCTCCCCGGGCAGGGGTGAGCACGGCTCGCAACGAGCGGACGCACCCCCTTGCGTGACGCCGAGCCCCCCTCAGTAGCCGGTCGCCAACGCATCCGTCGGGTCACATGGTGGTGCCTGTGTGTAGCTTTCGTGGTCATCTTGCGAAACATGACGGAAAAGCGCAGGTGTCCAACTGGCCTCTTCTGGGCGGGACATGGGGCCTGGGACCGGCTCGGGAGGGGTGGTGCCGTCTGCGTCGGAAATGCCCTGGAGTGCTGGCCGGGGGCCTGAACGGGCAACGGCGGGCCCTGGGGCCCGCCGTTGCTTCTTCCGGAGGTCTGGACCACGCGGGGACGTCGATCGCAGACCGATTTCAGGTCAACCGCGGCCCTTTCAGGCGCACAGGACCCGCGTCTCGGGGGTGTAGACCGGCCCGCCGCTGACGCTCGCGCTGTCGCTGAACTCGGCGTAGAAGTAGGAGTAGAAGCCGATGTTGCCGTTGCAGCCGGAGTCGGCGGCGACCTGGAGCGTGAGGGTGACGGTGCGGCTCTGACCGGGCGGCACGGTGGCGCCGTAGTTCGCGCCGAGGTTGGCCGGTCCGGTGCCGGAACAGGGGGTCGGGCCGGCCGCGGTGGTCAGGGCGCAGGACGTGAAGCTGTACTTCAGGTCCGGGCGCTGGGTGGTCAGCCAGGTCGGGTCGATCGTCTGGTAGACGAACCAGATGTCGTACGTGGCGTTGTTGGTGAGCGTCATCGACAGGTTCACCGTGCCGCCGGGCGTCGTCGTGGCGCTGTCGGTGCTGAACGTCACTGCGGCCGGGGCGGGTTCGGCGGCGCCCGCGCTGGGGGCGAGGCCGAACACGGCGAGCAGGAGGCCGAGTACGGCGGTGAGGCCGAGGCGTCTCATCAGTGGTGATCGCATGGCCCGGGAGGCTAGGTGCGGTCCGGTCGCCCCGTCTGCACCACTGGAGGCGGATCGACCGGAAGTGTTCCCCGCGTGGGGGAAACGTGACGGTCATGTGAAGCAGTCCTTCCGGTGTATACACGCACCGCACGAGCCCCGCCGCGGCGTTCGGCGCCGGGAGGGGAGTCTGCGGCACAACTCCCGCCCGTTTCAAGGGCCATTGGCGCGTATGAGTCGATCCACAGGTGGCACGGCTGATCACTCCCCACTTAATGAAAGGTGAAAGAAAAGCCGTGACGAACTTCTTGACCCCACCTGTGGCGGCGGGCAGGGTTCCCGACAGTGCTCTCCTTCGTTTCCCGTACGTTTCGAGGAGCTTCTTCATGCCCGCAGTCGGCCTGTCACCCCTCCCGACAGCCCCTCCCCACAGACCTGTTCGACGCGGTGTCGTGGCCACCGTCGTCCTCGCCCTGGCGGCGGCGTTGCTCGCCGTCGTCCCCGCGACGCAGGCCACCGCCGCCCCGACCCTGCTCTCGCAGGGCAAGCCCGTCACCGCCTCCAGTACCGAGAACGGCGGCACCCCCGCCTCCGCCGCGGTCGACGGCGACAACGGAACCCGCTGGTCCAGCGCGTTCTCCGACCCCCAGTGGATCCGCGTCGACCTCGGCGCCCCCGCCGAGCTGAGCCAGGTCGAACTGCGCTGGGAGACCGCCTACGGGACGGCCTACCGCATCGAGACCTCGCAGAACGGCACCGACTGGTCCACGGCCTACTCGACCACCACCGGCACCGGCGGCACCGAGACCCTGAACGTCTCCGGCACCGCCCGCTACGTCCGCGTCCTCGGCACCGCCCGCGCGACCGGATACGGCTACTCGCTCTGGGAGTTCAAGGTCTACGGCACCCAGGACGGCGGGCCCGTCATCCCCGGCGGCGGGGACCTCGGACCGAACGTGCACATCTTCGACCCCTCCACGCCCGGTATCCAGGCCAAGCTGGACGAGGTGTTCGAGCAGCAGGAGTCGGCGCAGTTCGGCAACGGCCGGCACGCGTTCTTCTTCAAGCCCGGCACGTACAACAACCTGAACGCGCAGATCGGCTTCTACACCCAGATCGCCGGGCTCGGCCTGCGGCCCGACGACGCCACCATCAACGGTGACATCACCGTCGACGCCGGCTGGTTCAACGGCAACGCCACGCAGAACTTCTGGCGCGCCGCCGAGAACCTCGCCGTCAACCCGGTCAACGGCACCAACCGCTGGGCGGTCTCCCAGGCCTCCTCGTTCCGCCGGATGCATGTCAAGGGCGGTCTCAACCTCGCCCCGGACGGGTACGGCTGGGCCTCCGGTGGCTACATCGCCGACAGCAAGGTCGACGGCAGCGTCGGCCCGTACTCCCAGCAGCAGTGGTACACGCGGGACAGCACCATCGGCGGCTGGGGCAACGCGGTGTGGAACATGACGTTCTCCGGAGTGGAGGGCGCCCCCGCCACCAGCTTCCCGAACCCGCCGTACACCACGCTGGACACCACCCCGATCTCCCGCGAGAAGCCCTTCCTCTACCTGGACGGCAACGAGTTCAAGGTCTTCGCCCCCGCCAAGCGCACCAACGCGCGCGGCACGACCTGGGCGAGCGGCACCCCGCAGGGCCAGTCCGTGCCGCTGAGCCAGTTCTACGTGGTCAAACCCGGAGCGACCGCCGCCACCATCAACGCGGCGCTCGCCCAGGGGCTGCACCTGCTGTTCACCCCGGGCGTCTACCACGTCGACCAGACCATCAACGTGAA
>NZ_JBEZNL010000040.1:0-77723 GCF_040653275.1 Streptomyces sp. NPDC048002
GGCGGGGTGTCGGCGGTGCGGGGCGCGTCGGCGGCGCGCGGCGTGTCGGCGGTAGGCGGGGGGTCGGCGGCAGGCGGGGGGTCGGCGGCAGGCGGGGTGTCGGCGGCGCGGGGCGCGTCGGCGGCGTACGGTCGGGCCTTCCCGTACGGATCGGCGTTCGCGGATGCCGTCACGGCGGCCGTGGAGGGCGGGCCAGGTGAGGCGGCCGGCGCCGAGGGGATCAGGACGGCCGCGAGCAGGGCGAGCAGCGCGGCGACCGCCGCCGCGCGGGGGCCGGGGCGGGGCGCGGTGTGCGTGGAGCGCGTCATGCCGTCCCCCTCCTCGGTGCGTGCCGGTGCGGCGGCGGGTGCCGACGAGTGTCGGCTAGTGACGGCGGGTACCGGCGAGTACCGGCGGGTACCGGGTGAGCCTCAAGGCCCCGGCCGGGGAGTGGGCAGCCGGAGCCTTGAGGCGGTCGGTGGGATCAGGGCTCGATCAGGCCGGCCCGGATCGCGTAGCGGGTCAGCTCCAGCCGGTCCTTCAGGCCGAGCTTGTGCAGCAGGTTCGCCCGGTGCCGGTGGACGGTCTTGATGCTGATGAAGAGCATCTCGGCGATCTCCTTGGAGGAGTGGCCCTCCGCGACCAGCTTGAGCACCTCCTCCTCGCGCACGGTCAGCACCCGGTCGGGGGGTTCCTCACCGTGGCGGACCCGGTCGAGGTAGTTGCGGATGAGGGCGGTGACCGCGCCCGGGTAGAGGAACGGCTCGTCGCGCATGGCCGCCCGGCAGGCGGCGACCAGGTCGCGGTCGGCGACCGACTTCAGTACGTATCCGCTGGCGCCGGCCTTCAGCGCCTGGAAGAAGTACTGCTCGTTGTCGTGCATCGTCAGCATCAGCACCCGCAGCCCCGGCCGGTGCCCGACGAGTTCCCGCGCCGCCTGGAGACCGGTCATCCGGGGCATGGCGACGTCCAGCACGGCGAGGTCGATGTCGTGGGCGCGCGCCAGCTCGATGGCCTCGGCGCCGTCCCCGGCCTCCGCGACGACCTCCAGGTCGGGTTCGCGTTCGAGGATGAGCCGCACCCCGCGCCGGACCAGCGCGTGGTCGTCGGCGAGGAGGATACGGACCTTGGACGGCTGGGTCATGGTGACGGCTTTCTGGGGACGGGCACGGTCAGACGGATCCGTGTCCCGGCCCCGGGTCGGGAGGTGATCTCCAGCGCGGCCCCGACCAGCAGGGCCCGTTCGCGCATGCCGCGGATGCCCGCGCCCTCGCGCAGGACGCCGGTTCCGCGGCCGTCGTCGACGACCGACAGGACCACCGTCCCCTCGCCGTGGTGCAGGCTCACCTCGACCTGGCCCGCCTCGGCGTGCCGGGCGGCGTTGGTGAGCGCCTCCTGGGCCACCCGGTACAGCACCAGTTCCGTCTGGTCGTCCAGAGCGGGCAGGTCGGTGGCGAAGCTGCGCCGCACGCGCATCCCGGCATGGGTGGCGAACTCGGTGGTGAGCGAGGTCAGGGCGCTGATCAGGCCCAGGTCGTCCAGAACCCCGGGGCGGAGCCGGCGTACCAGGCGGCGGACCTCGTCGAGGCTCTCCCGGGTGATCTCCTGAGCCTGTCTCAGCTCCCCGCGCAGCGGCTCGTGCGCCTGGTCGGCCGCCCGCTCCAGGCCGAGCAGGATCGCGGTCATGCTCTGGCCGACCTCGTCGTGCAGGTCCTGCGCGATACGGCGGCGTTCGCCCTCCTGGGCGAGGAGGACGCGCGCGCTGCTGGTGGCCCGTTCGTGCTCCAGCCTGGCGAGCATGGCGTTGAAGGTGCGGACCAGTTCGGCGATCTCCCCGCGGCCCCGCTCCGGCAGCCGGTGTCCGGGGCGCAGCAGGTCGACGGTGGTCATCAGCTTGGTGAGCCGGTCCAACGGGGCCAGCCCGATGCGCAGCAGGGCCGCGTTGGCGACGAGCATGACGGCCAGGCCCGCCACGAGGATGACGGCCTCGGTGAGCACGACTGGCACGGAGACGGTCACCGGAGCCCACAGCAGCAGCGCGGTGGCGGTACTGAGCACCACCGCGTTGAGAGCGAAGATCCGCCAGAACAAGGACACCGGAGTGACGCCTTCCTCACATGACACGGCTCTGTGTCTCCACTGTCGGTCACCGCGCACTCCTGGCGTGAACCGCTGCCACCGGCCCTGACCGGCTCGCCGCTCCAGGCTGCCCGCCCCGGACCGCGCCGTCGATGGGGCGCAGGCCCCATTTCCGGGCCGCGCCGTGCCCAGGTGCGTATGGGCGGTCGCCCAGGTGCGTATGGGCGGATACCCAGGTCCGTACGAGCGGTCGCCCAGGTCCGTATGGGCGGCGGGACCCGCCACAGATGGGTATCGGGCCCGATGGGTTTCGCGCGGCGCTTCGGCCACCGTGGGAGCAGCGGGCCGGCCGTTCCCCCCGGTCGGCCCGTCGAGGGCGACGGCCTGGGACTTCCCGCCTCCCGCCCTCGCCGTACGCCCCCTAGTTGAGAGAAGGACTCACCATGTCGCTCGACACGCCCCGCGCCGAAGCCCGCCCCGGGCGAATGCCGGCGCACGACGTCCACCAGCGCCTCGAACACGAGCGCAACGCGCGGCTGACGCAGCTGCGGGCCGTCGGCGAGGCCGGAGACGGCGCCGACGAGCACATGATGGCGGTGCAGCGGGAGACCATCGAGCGGGTCCTCAAGGAGATCGAGGCCGCGTTCACCCGCCTCGCGGACGGCAGTCACGGCACCTGCATGGGCTGCGCCAGGACCATCCCGGTCGAGCGCCTGGAGATCCTGCCCTACACCCGCTTCTGCGTGCCCTGCCAGCGCACCGAGGGCTGACTCACGGGCCCCGCCGCCCTGTTCCCTCTGTCTCCCCGTCTCCCTGTTCCCTGTCTCCCGCCCTGCCCGAGGGGTGAAGTGATGCACCGCGAAGTGACGCACCGCCGGACCGTCGCCGACCACGGCACGTCGTCGTCCCTGTCCGCCGAGGACCTCGCCGCGCTCCGCGAGAACCTGCACGAGCAGCTGCTGTTCCGTCAGGAGCAGCTGCGGCAGATCGCGGGCGCCGCGCGTCTCGCGACCGGTCGCGCGGAAGGGCCGCCCGACCCGTGGTCCACGTCCCGGACCGAGGTCAGGAACAAGCTCGCCGCGTCCGCCCGGATGGTCCTCGCCGATGTCGAGGCCGCCCTGGCGCGCATGGACCAGGGCGGGTACGGCCGCTGCCATCTGTGCCTGCGGCCCGTCGCCCGCGAACGGCTGCTGATCGTGCCGCAGGCCCGCTACTGCGCCCGCTGCCAGCAGGTACGCGAGGCGGACCGATGACCGCCGCGGCGGGCCTCCCGGCCACGGCCGCACGGCAGCGCCCCTGGCCACGCGGCCGCAAGGCCTCCGGGGTCGCGCTCGACCTGGGCAGCGCCCGGACCCGGGCCTGGGTGGCGGGCCGCCGGGTCGTCCTCGACATGCCCACGGTGACCTTCCCCGGCGACGGCGGCATCCACCCGATCCAGCGGGGCGCGATCGTCGACACCCCGGGCACGGCCCGCATGCTGGACCGCATGCTCGGCCACCGCCTGCCCCGCTTCGGCCACCGCATGATCGTCCTGACCGCTCCGGCGCTCGGCGGGAGCGCGTTCCGCACGGCGGCCCGTACGGCGGTGGAGGTCCTCGGACCGCACACGGTGCTGACCGTGCCCGCCCCGCGGGCCGTGGCCATGGCGGCCGACGCGGACCAGAGCCGTCCCCTGCTCGTCATCGACCTCGGCGCGCATCTCACCGAGGTCGCGCTCCTCGTCGACGGCGCGGTGACCGACGCCCGGCACACCGCGCTGGGCACCCAGGACCTGGACCGCGCCACCCCGCCCGCGCGGATCGTCGACGCGGTCGTCGCGATGGTGACCGCGATGCTCGACGAGGACCCCACCTCCCAGGCGGTCGACGCCCTGCGGGCGGGCGCGCTGCTGGCCGGCGGCGGCGCGCTGCGCCCCGACCTCACGTACCGCCTCGTCGACCGGCTGCACGCCCCGGTCAACCCCGTACCCGCCCCGCACACCGCGGCCGTCCGAGGCGCCGCCAGGCTCCTGGTGGCCGCGGGCACCCACCCCTCGGCCCCGGGAGCGCGCCCGCTCTGACGGCGGTCCGTCCGACCAGGAAGGAGAGACACCGTGGCCGGCTCGCTCCACGCCGGGCAGCCCCCTCCCGAAGACCTCCCGCGGCTCGTGCTGTGGCGATGGCGCCGCAATCCGTTGCGCCGACGCTCGGATCTGGTGCAGGCGTGGATCGCGCTGGGCTTGCTCCTCGCCGTCCTGGCGGCCACGCCGCCCGCGATGTACCTGGCCGGCAAGGCGGCCCACGAGCGGCTCCAGGAGACCGCGCGGCGGGAGGCCGCCACCCGGCATCACACAGACGCCTTCCTCGTACGGGACGCGCCCCGCCACCCCGAACCGGGGTCGGACGAGGCGCGGCAGACCCTGTACCCGGTCACCGTCCGCTACACCGGCCCCGACGACCGCGCCCGCACCGCCGTCACCGACGTCACCCCCGGCCTGCCCGCCGGTGCCGTCGTCCGCGTCTGGGTGGGCGCGGAGGGCACCCTCACCGAGCCGCCCCTCAGCCGGGAACAGGTCCGCAGCCGCACGATGGGCCACGTGCTGCTCACGGCGATGGCGGTCCCGCTGGCGGCCCTGGCCCTCTACGGCTACGCGTCCCGCAGACTGGAACGCCACAACCTCGCCGAGTGGGACACGGCCTGGACCCGCACGGCCCCGCACTGGAACACCTTCCCGTGACGGAGTCCACCCGCCGCCCCACCGGCCACGGCAGCCCCGGTCCTCAGACGGGACGAAGAGCCCGCACCGCCCCCGGCCTACCCGCTACCCGCCTACATCCCCGCCCTGGCGACGACCACCGCCGCGATCCAGCCGACGGCGAGCAGCAGGGCCCAGGGCCACAGTGGGCGGCCGCGCTCGTCGCTGTCGCCGGTGGGCCGTAGGTCCGGGTCGGTGCGCAGGGCCGTGAGCCGGGCGGCTGCCAGGGCGTACGGGTGGGTCAGCCCGCGCCGCCGCTCCAGCCACGTCCAACGCGGCGCGGAGACCGCCCAGCGCCCGCCGCCCCGCCACCTCAGCCGCAGCTCCAGCGACTGGGCGCGGGCCAGGCGGAGGTCGTCCCAGGGCACGTGGGTCTCCTTGAACAGCCCGTTGATCCACAGCCCGGTCCGGTCGGCGGTGATGCGCCAGCGCAGCTTCACGGGGATCCGGGCCGCGCCGGCCACGCCCAGCACGACCACCAGCGCCTGCTCCCAGAGCGGAGTACCGCTGTCGGTGAACGTGCCCCACCCGAGCCAGACACCCCACTGCGCCAGCAGCAGCGTCGCGAGCACGTCGAGCCACCCGGCACGCCAGGTGAGCTCGGGCTGCGGGGCCGCCGCGACGTCCCTCGCCATGACGTCCTTCGCCCCGACCACGGCGTCGGGCGCCCGGCGGGCCGCCAGCGGACGGACGGGCCCGCTGGACCGCTCCACGACGGGCGGCCCGTCCGGTTCCTCGTCGGCGCTGACGATCACGACCTCGGCGCCGTCGTAGGGCAGCCCGTACAGCACGGCCTCCCGCAGCGGGCCCGGCTCGTCGTCGTCGAGCGCGTCGAACAGGGCCTCGTCGTCCTCGGCACCGTCCTCGGAGTCCGCGTCGGCCTCGTCGGCCTCGTCCTCCTCGGGTCCGGACTCGTCGTCGTCCTCGTCGAGGTCCAGCGGCATCGCGGACACGATGAACAGCGGTCGCAGCGCGTCCACGTCGTCGGCGGCGTACACCTCGGTCCGGGCCGCCGGGTCCTCCCGTACGAGCACCCGCAGCACCGGCACGGTCCCCGACCGCAGCCGCCCGGCGCGGATCCGCCCGAGCACGGCGGAGACCAGGGCGGTCAGCCCGAGGCCCGCCATCAGGAAGCCCTGGGCCGCCCCGCCGAGGGCGGCGACCACCGTACCGGCAGCCAGCGCCAGCAGCCCGGCCGTGCCGAGCCACACGCCCCGCCGCAGCGGCAGACGGGCCCCCGGGGCGGGCGCCGTGACCCCTCCGGTGGCCGCCAGCGCGGTCGCCCGCTGCCGCCCCCGCGTCCACAGCCGTGTCTCGCCGAGGACGAGGGCGGCCCCGGCGTACAGCACGGCCGCCACGAGGGCCGGCCACTCCGCCCGTTCCAGTACGGCGGCGGCCACGAGCGCCGGGGCGCCGATCCGCACCAGTTCGGGCGACCGCAGGACCCACAGGGCCAGCAGCGGCAGCAGCGCCGCCAGATACGGCTCCAGCCCGGCCAGACCGAGTGCCACGGAGACGCCGACCAGCGCGAACGACAGGAACTCGCCGTAGCGCCCGTAGACCCGGGCGGGGACCCATCGGGGCGGCAGCGCCCGCGTCCACCGGCGGGCCTGCTCGGCACTCCAGGGCCGGCACCCCTCGGGCACGCGGGTTTCGCCCAGGGGCCGGGGCAGCGGCGGCTGTACGTGAGTAGTCATCGCTCGTCAGACAGCTGAAGGGCCGGGTTGGTTGCGGCTGAGACGCAGGTCACGGCACCCGCCGAAAACGCAGGCCGCCAGACACCGGGCTGAAGACGTGGGGCGCCAGGCACCCCACCGAAACGCAGGCCCCCAGACACCCGGCCGAAGACGCAGTCACCGGCCCCCGGCCGAAACGAACAGGCCACCAGACACCCCACCGGAAACACAGGCCGCCAGGCACCCAGCCGAAGACACAGGCCGCCAGACACCCGGCCGGCGACGCAGTCACCGGCCCCCGGCCGAAGGCGCACGCCACCGCCCCCCGCCCACCGGGTGGGCACACGCACCCCCCTCAGCCGACAGCCAGCAGCACCACCAGCAGCACCGCTCCCGCCAGCGCGGGCGCGATCACCTCGTACGCCCAGCGCACGCTCACCTCGCCCGGCTCGGACCCGGACGGGACCCCGTTCTTCTGGCTCGTCTCCCACAGTTCCCGCAGTTCGTCCATCACCTTGTCGGTCTCGGCGCGGATCGGCCCGTCGGCCTCGGCCGCGGCACCGCCCCCGAACCCGCCGCCCGTGAGCCCGCCGCCGAACCCGAAGCCGAGGCCACCGCCCCGGCCGCCCTCACCCCGGCTGCCGCGCTTGCGCTCGGACTCCGCCCGCGCGGTGCGCCTCGCCGCCTTCTTCCGGGCCCGCAGCGACACGGGAATCGCCCACAGCTGGTACTTCGCCCCGGACTCGGTGACGGCCTCGTTGGAGTAGCCGGAGCGCAGGGACGCGACCCGCGCCCAGGGCAGCACGACGACCCGCAGCGGGTTGCGGATCCGCAGCCGCTCCTCGTTGGCGTGGACGGCGGGCCGCAGGGTGAACGCGGCCACCACGGGCACCAGCAGGATCATCGCGGCCAGCGCCAGCCAGGGCGCCCGCCCCGACCCCTGGGTCAGCGCGTCGATGCCGAGCCACAGCACGGTCCCGATCAGCAGCACCCCGCCCACGATGCCCATGGGCGACCGGTACACCCGGTCCCGCGAGGTGGGGGCCGGAGGTCGCGGCGCCGATGAGGAGTGTTCCGGGGTCGTCATGGCCCCGATTGTGCCCGACGCGCTCCCGGGCGCTCATTCGCGGTGGCGACTCCGAAGATGAGCACCCGGGGCTGTACAGCCGCTACGCGCGTAGATATGCTCGTCTTGTGACCATGCCCACCAACGCACCCACCGCAGCCGAGGCCCTCTCGGACGTGACCGCGTCCGACACCACGCTGCGCCGCTTCCTCCACGGGCTGCCCGGCGTCGACGCGGTCGGCCTGGAGGCGCGCGCCGCCTCCCTCGGCACCCGTTCCATCAAGACGACCGCCAAGGCGTACGCGATCGACCTCGCCATCTCGATGGTCGACCTGACGACGCTGGAAGGCGCGGACACCCCGGGCAAGGTCCGGGCGCTCGGCGCCAAGGCGGTCCTCCCCGACCCGACCGACCGCTCGACCCCCACCACGGCCGCGGTCTGCGTCTACCCCGACATGGTGGCCGTCGCCAAGGAGGCCGTCGCCGGTTCCGGCGTGAAGGTCGCCTCGGTCGCCACCGCCTTCCCGGCGGGCCGCGCCGCGCTCGACGTGAAGCTGGCCGACGTGCGCGACGCCGTCGCCGCGGGCGCCGACGAGATCGACATGGTCATCGACCGCGGGGCCTTCCTCGCGGGCAAGTACCTGAAGGTCTACGAAGAGATCGTCGCCGTGAAGGAGGCCTCGGGCGCCGCCCGCCTGAAGGTCATCTTCGAGACCGGCGAGCTCTCGACGTACGACAACATCCGCCGGGCCAGCTGGCTCGGCATGCTCGCGGGCGCCGACTTCATCAAGACCTCGACCGGCAAGGTCGCCGTCAACGCGACCCCGGCGAACACGCTCCTGATGCTGGAGGCGGTCCGCGACTTCCGCGCCCAGACCGGGGTGCAGGTCGGTGTGAAGCCGGCCGGCGGCATCCGGACGACGAAGGACGCGATCAAGTTCCTGGTGCTGGTCAACGAGACGGCCGGCGCGGACTGGCTGGACAACCACTGGTTCCGCTTCGGCGCCTCCTCGCTGCTGAACGACCTGCTGATGCAGCGCCAGAAGCTGGCCACCGGCCGCTACTCCGGCCCCGACTACGTGACGGTGGACTGATCGACATGACTTTTGAGTACGCACCGGCCCCCGAGTCCCGCTCGGTCGTCGACATCGCCCCGTCCTACGGCCTGTTCATCGACGGCGAGTTCACGGAGGCGGCCGAGGGCAAGGTCTTCAAGACCGTCAGCCCCGCCACCGAGGAGGTCCTGTCCGAGATCGCCCAGGCCGGCGAGGCGGACGTGGACCGCGCGGTGAGGGCCGCCCGCAAGGCGTTTGAGAAGTGGTCGGCGCTGCCCGGCTCCGAGCGCGCCAAGTACCTGTTCCGGATCGCCCGGATCATCCAGGAGCGCAGCCGTGAGCTGGCGGTCCTGGAGACCCTGGACAACGGCAAGCCGATCAAGGAGACGCGCGACGCCGACCTGCCCCTGGTCGCCGCGCACTTCTTCTACTACGCGGGCTGGGCGGACAAGCTCGGTCACGCCGGTTTCGGCGCCGACCCCAAGCCGCTGGGCGTGGCCGGCCAGGTCATCCCCTGGAACTTCCCCCTGCTGATGCTGGCATGGAAGATCGCCCCGGCCCTGGCGACCGGCAACACGGTCGTCCTGAAGCCGGCCGAGACGACCCCCCTCTCCGCGCTCTTCTTCGCGGACGTGTGCCGCCAGGCGGGCCTGCCCAGGGGTGTCGTCAACATCCTCACCGGTTACGGCGACGCGGGCGCCGCGCTCGTCGCGCACCCGGACGTCAACAAGGTCGCCTTCACCGGTTCCACCGCGGTCGGCAAGCAGATCGCGCGCTCGATCGCTGGGACCCACAAGAAGGTCACCCTCGAACTGGGCGGCAAGGGCGCCAACATCGTCTTCGACGACGCCCCGATCGACCAGGCCGTCGAGGGCATCGTCAACGGCATCTTCTTCAACCAGGGCCAGGTCTGCTGCGCGGGCTCGCGCCTGCTGGTCCAGGAGTCGGTCCAGGACGAGCTGCTGGACTCCCTCAAGCGCAGGCTCTCCACGCTGCGCCTGGGCGACCCGCTGGACAAGAACACCGACATCGGCGCGATCAACTCCGAGGAGCAGCTCTCCCGGATCACCTCGCTCGTCGAGCGGGGCGAGGCCGAGGGCGCCGAGCGCTGGTCCCCCGCCTGCGAACTGCCGGAGAGCGGCTACTGGTTCGCCCCGACGCTCTTCACGAACGTCACCCAGGCGCACACCGTCGCCCGCGACGAGATCTTCGGCCCGGTCCTGTCGGTGCTGACGTTCCGTACGCCCGACGAGGCCGTCGCCAAGGCCAACAACACGCCGTACGGCCTGTCGGCGGGCATCTGGACGGAGAAGGGCTCCCGCATCCTGGCGGTGGCGAACAAGCTCCGGGCCGGTGTCGTCTGGTCCAACACGTTCAACAAGTTCGATCCCACCTCGCCGTTCGGCGGGTACAAGGAGTCGGGCTTCGGCCGCGAGGGCGGTCGCCACGGCCTGGAGGCGTACCTCGATGTCTGACCGACTCAGTGTGTTCAAGACCTACAAGCTGTACGTCGGCGGGAAGTTCCCGCGTTCGGAGAGCGGCCGGGTGTACGAGGTGACGGACTCCAAGGGCAACTGGCTGGCCAACGCGCCCCTTTCGTCCCGCAAGGACGCCCGTGACGCGGTGGTCGCCGCCCGCAAGGCCGTCGGACCCTGGTCGGGCGCGACCGCGTACAACCGCGGTCAGATCCTCTACCGCGTCGCGGAGATGCTGGAGGGCCGCCGCGAGCAGTTCGTGCGCGAAGTTGCCGAGGCCGAGGGCCTGTCGAAGTCGAAGGCCGCCGCCCAGGTGGACGCGACGATCGACCGCTGGGTCTGGTACGCGGGCTGGACCGACAAGATCGCCCAGGTGGTCGGCGGCGGAAACCCGGTCGCGGGCCCGTACTTCAACCTCTCCAGCCCCGAACCGACGGGCGTGGTCGCGGTCCTGGCCCCCCAGGAGTCCTCGTTCCTGGGCCTGGTCTCCGTCGTCGCCCCGGTCATCGCGACCGGCAACACGGCGATCGTGATCGCGAGCGAGAGGTCCCCGCTCCCGGCGCTCTCCCTGGGCGAGGTACTGGCCACCTCCGACCTGCCCGGCGGCGTGGTGAACGTGCTGTCCGGCCGTACGGCGGAGATCGCGGCCCCGCTCGCCGCACACCAGGACGTCAACGCCATCGACCTCGCGGGCGCAGACGAGGACCTGGCGAAGGAACTGGAGATCGCCGCGGCCGACAACCTCAAGCGCGTCCTCCGTCCACAGCCTGTGGATTACTCGGAGACCCCGGGCATCGACCGTATGACGGCGTTCCTGGAGACGAAGACGGTCTGGCACCCGACGGGTTCGCTGGGCGCGTCGGGCTCGGCGTACTGACCCGACGGTCCCGCTGAGACGAGGGCCGCGACTCCTCACCGTCCGGAGGAGCCGCGGCCCTTCTTCGCGCCCTCGGGGCAGCGATTCGTCAACGGCGTCAGGGACGGCTCCCGACAGGGCGGTCATATAGACACATGAATTGCTCACAAGATGCATCGTGTGTAATGATGCGCGCATGGTTGAGATCGCCATCAGCGCCGCACGCTCCCAGCTCGGCGACCTGGTCCGCCGCGCCGCCCACGGCCGCGAGACCATCGCCCTCACCGACCACGGACACGTGGCCGCCCTCCTCGTGTCACCGCAGGTGATAGAGGACTTCGAAGACGCCCTGGCAGTGGCGGACTACCAGCGGCGCAAGGCGGAGGGGACCCTCGGACCCGGCATCCCAATGGCGGAGGTCCGTCGACGGCTGGGGCTCGAACAGCAGTGAAGTACGAGATCGTCTTCGAACCACACGCCCTCGACGCGGCGGCCCGGTTCCTGAAGGAGGACCCGAGCGGCCTCGCTCTGGTCCTCGACACCATCGACAAACTGGCCGACGACCCCCGCCCGGCGACATCGACTCCGTACGGGTCACTCGACATCCGCCGCCTCCGCGTCGGCGACTACCGGGTCCTGTACGTCATCGACAACGACCTCATCCACATCATGGTCACCCACCTCGGCCGCACACCCTGACGAGAGCAGAGAGAGCCGCGCCCCGCTCCCTTCGCGAGGGGCGCGGCTCCACGTGTGCCGTCAGCCGTTCAGCAGCCCCGCGGCCTGCCCGAGCACCGGGATGCTCCCGATCGACTCGGCCTGGGCCACCGGGCCCGTCAGCATCTGCGAGGTCAGCGGCTGGAAGTCGGCGAGCTGGGTGCCGATCCCGTTGTCGAGCGGGTCGACTCCCGTACCGGCGAGCGGGTTGGGCTTGAGGGCCGTGAGCGTGCCGGTGACATGGCCCACGCTGCCCGTGACGGCCTTCAGGCCGGCCTGCGGGTCGACCTGGCCCAGGGAGGTGGGGCGGGTGCGCATCACGTCCAGGACGGGCTCGGCATCCGCGGCGGCGGCCGTCGACGCGGTGGCGCCCAGGGCGGCACCGGCGGTCGCGAGGACGGCCAGGGCTCGCCGGGCGGTGGAGTGGGGGAAGGGCGCTGGTCCGGCCATCGGTTGTTGCCACCTTCTGACGCACTGGGTAATCAGGTCGACACGTAGGGTAGTTGAGGTGTGACGCGCGCTTCAAAGCCGACCCGCGGAGTCGATGAACGGCGGGTTAATGCCTCATATTGGTGTTCCGTGAGCTCCCATCCGCCCATATCCGCGCGAGTCGTGCTGCTCTGCGGCCCCTCCGGCTCCGGCAAGTCCCTCCTCGCGGCCCGCTCCGGCCTTCCGGTGCTGCGGCTCGACGACTTCTACAAGGAGGCCGACGACCCCACGCTGCCCCTGGTCCTGGCGAGCTCCGACATCGACTGGGACCACCCCGAGTCCTGGGACGCCGACAAGGCGGTGGCGGCGATCGGCGAACTGTGCCGCACGGGCCGTACGCGGGTTCCCGTCTACGACCTCTCGCTGAGCGCCCGCACCGGCGAGGAGCCCGTGGACATCGGGCGGACCCCGCTCTTCGTCGCGGAGGGCATCTTCGCCGCCGAGATCGTCACCCGCTGCCGCGAACTGGGGCTGCTGGCCGACGCGCTGTGCCTGAGCCGCGGGCCGGTGAAGACGTTCCGCCGCCGCTTCCTCCGGGATCTGCGGGAGGGCCGCAAGTCGGTGCCCTTCCTGCTGCGCCGCGGCTGGCGCCTGATGCGCGCGGAGCGGGCGATCGTGGCCCGGCAGACGGCCCTGGGCGCGTACGCCTGCGACCGCGACGAGGCGATGGGCCGCCTCGCCGACGCGGCCGCGGGCCGCCACGCGGCGGCGCGTACGCCGGTCTAGGCGCCGTCGAGGCCTGTCGAGGCCTGTCGAGCCCCCCGGGCACAAGGAAGAGCGGGACTGGACGGACCCCCCGGCCCTCCAGTCCCGCTCCCTTTTCCTGTGGTGCTCCCCCGTACTCGCTCCCCCGTTGTTCCCCCGTGGCGCTCTCCCCCGTGATCCCCCGTGATCCCCGTGAGCCCCCCGGTTACCGCTCCCCCGTTGTGCTTCCCCCCACAGCCTTCAGGCGACGAGCTCCCCGAAGGCGTCCTCCTCGTCACGGCCGAAGCTGAGGACCTCGTCCTCGCGCAGCCGGCGGAGCGACCGCCAGATGCTGGACTTCACCGTGCCGACACTGATGTCGAGGATGTCCGCGATCTCCGGGTCGGTGCGGCCCTCGTAGTAGCGCAGGACCAGCATCGTCCGCTGGAGTTCGGGCAGCCGGGCGAGCGCCTGCCACAGGACCGCGCGCAGCTCGGTGCCGCGCATCGCGTCCGTGTCACCGGGCGTCTCCGGCAGTTCCTCGGTCGGGTACTCGTTCAGCTTGCGGCGGCGCCACGCGCTGATGTGCAGATTGGTCATCGTCCGTCGCAGGTAACCGCCGACGGCCGCCTTGTCACTGATCCGGTCCCAGGCCCGGTAGGTCGAGAACAGCGCGCTCTGGAGCAGGTCCTCGGCCTCGAAGCGGTCACCGGTGAGGTGGTAGGCGGTGGCGTACAGGGAGGCGCGGCGCTCCTGGACGTAGGCGGTGAACTCCGCCTCCGACAGCGAGCGACGCTCCCCCGAGCCCTCCCTGTACGCGCTTCCCCCGTGTGCTTCCCCCGTGAAGCCGTCAACCACCGTCATGTACGCGGTGTGCTGACGTCCGGCGCCGCGAGCGCACCCCCGCCCGCTCACGGCACCGGACTTCTCCGAACCCCGGCCCCCGTGCACGTCGTGCAGACGCGTGACAACTGCGCTGGTGCTTGAGCTGTGCAGCGTGTTCATCTCGCGCCCCCCGTCGTGGACTTCCGGTCTTCGGCCTGCGTTCCTTGCCTGTGCCGAAAAGCTTGCCCGGGCCACTTCATCGCCGTGTCCGCCGACTGTCACAGACGTGTCACAGGGGTTCCTCCCGTGCGGCGCACAGCGCGGTCACAGAGCGCAGCGGTACGGCCACGTACCTGTACAGGTGTCGAAAGACCGCCCTGCCATGGGCCAGAATGAGCCCCGTGCCTTCCCTGTTGCTGATCGAGGACGACGACGCCATCCGCACGGCCCTGGAGCTTTCTCTTACGCGCCAGGGTCACCGGGTTGCCACGGCTGCCACCGGTGAGGACGGCCTGAAGCTGTTGCGTGAGCAACGACCGGACCTGATCGTGCTGGATGTGATGCTGCCCGGCATCGACGGCTTCGAGGTGTGCCGTCGCATCCGGCGCACCGACCAGCTGCCGATCATCCTGCTCACCGCGCGCAGCGACGACATCGACGTGGTGGTCGGACTGGAGTCCGGCGCCGACGACTATGTCGTCAAGCCGGTGCAGGGCCGGGTCCTCGACGCCCGGATCCGGGCCGTACTGCGGCGCGGGGAGCGGGAGTCCAACGACGCGGCCGCCTTCGGCAGTCTGGTCATCGACCGCGCGGCGATGACGGTGACGAAGAACGGCGAGGACCTCCAACTCACCCCGACCGAGCTGAGGCTGCTGCTGGAGTTGAGCCGGCGGCCCGGACAGGCGCTGTCGCGGCAGCAGTTGCTGCGTCTGGTGTGGGAGCACGACTACCTCGGTGACTCGCGCCTGGTCGACGCCTGTGTGCAGCGGCTGCGCGCCAAGGTCGAGGACGTGCCCTCGTCCCCGACGCTGATCCGTACGGTCCGTGGTGTCGGCTACCGGCTGGACGCGCCTCAGTGACATCGGCGCAAGGGGGGGTCCGCGGCTGGTTCGCGGGTCGCAAGGGAGTCTGGTCACGGCTGCGTTTCACCAGTCTGCGGCTGCGTCTGGTGGTCGTCTTCGGCGCGGTGGCGCTGACCGCGGCGGTGTCCGCGTCCGGGATCGCGTACTGGCTCAACCGCGAGGCCGTGCTCACGCGTACCCAGGACGCGGTGCTGCGGGACTTCCAGCAGGAGATGCAGAGCCGGGCGGGGGTGCTGCCCGAGCGGCCGACACAGGACGAACTCCAGCGCACCGCCGGGCAGATGGCCAACAGCAGCCAGCGCTTCAGCGTGCTGCTCGTCGCCGAGAACCCCGACGGCCGTACCGTTTCCGGGAGTTCCGGCGGCCTGAGCGGCTTCACCCTCAAGGACGTGCCCGAGTCGCTGCGCGAGGCGGTGAACGAGGAGCAGGAGATCACCTCCGCCAACAAGTACGCGTACCACCTGTACTGGCAGCGGATGGTGGCCGAGGACGACACGCCCTATCTGGTCGCCGGGACCCGGGTGATCGGCGGCGGACCGACCGGGTACATGCTCAAGTCCCTTGAGCCGGAGGCCAAGGACCTCAACTCGCTGGCCTGGTCGCTGGGGATCGCCACGGGCCTGGCGCTGATCGGCTCCGCGCTGCTCGCGCAGGCCGCCGCCACGACCGTGCTCAAGCCCGTGCACCGGCTCGGGGTGGCCGCCCGCCGGCTCGGCGAGGGCAGGCTGGACACCCGGCTCAGGGTGTCCGGAACCGACGAACTCGCTGATCTGTCAAGGACCTTCAACAACGCGGCCGCGGCGCTGGAGAAGCGCGTCGACGACATGGCCGCGCGGGACGAGGCCTCGCGCCGGTTCGTCGCCGACATGAGCCACGAGCTGCGCACCCCGCTCACCGCGATCACCGCCGTGACGGAGGTGCTGGAGGAGGAGCTGGAGGCGGAGACCGGGTCGATGGACCCGATGATCGAGCCGGCCGTGCGGCTGGTGGTCAGCGAGACCCGGCGTCTGAACGACCTGGTCGAGAACCTGATGGAGGTCACCCGCTTCGACGCGGGCACCGCCCGGCTGGTCCTGGACGACGTGGACCTCGCCGACCAGATCACCGCCTGCATCGACGCGCGCGCCTGGCTGGACGCCGTCGACCTGGACGCGGAGCGCGGGGTGCACGCCCGGCTCGACCCGCGCCGGCTGGACGTCATCCTGGCCAACCTCATCGGCAACGCCCTCAAGCACGGCGGCTCCCCGGTACGGGTGTCCGTGCGCGCCTGCGAGGCCACCGAGGACGCCCAGGACCCGAAGGGCGCGGAGATCGTCATCGCGGTACGGGACCACGGGCCCGGCATCCCCGAGGACGTCCTCCCGCACGTCTTCGACCGCTTCTACAAGGCGAGCGCCTCCCGCCCCCGCTCCGAGGGCAGCGGTCTGGGCCTCTCCATCGCCCTGGAGAACGCCCACATCCACGGCGGGGAGATCACCGCCGCCAACTCCCCGGAGGGCGGCGCGGTGTTCACCCTGCGGCTGCCCCGGGACGCCTCGGCGCTGACGGAGACCGAGGAGAACGAGGGCGCGGATTCGAAGGGGGACGCCTGATGCCCGTACGCCGTCCGACGGCCGCACGCCGTCTGCCGACCGTACGCCGTCTGCTGGCGCTTCCGCTGCTAGCCGGGGTGCTCGCGGGGTGCGGGATCCGGGCCACGGAGGTGCCGACCGACTTCGGTCCCGCGCCGTCCCGGGTGCGGTGCTCGATGGCCGACCCCGAGGTGTCGACACAGGTCTCGCGCGGGGTGCCCGCCCAGGTCTTCCTGCTCTGCCGCTCCTCGCTGGTGGCCGTCGACCGGACCGTACGGGTGCCGGAGGGCGCGCCGGACTCGCAGCGCCGGGTGCTGGTCGCCGAGGGGCTGCTGGACGAACTGGAGGCGACGCCGTCGGAGGCGGAGCTGGAGGCCGGGTACACGACCGAGGTGCGCGGCGGCCTGTCCGTGACCGGTCCCCGCTCCGGCGACCCCGAGGAGACACTGCGGCTGAGCACCCCGCCCGACGCGCTCGCTCCCGTGGCCCTCGCCCAGATCGTCTGCACCTTCTCCGACTCCGAGGCGGGCGAGGGCGACGGGTCGGTGGTCCTGGGCGGCCCGGACGGCGACCCGCTGCGGCGCTACGAGTGCACGGACGAGGTACGGGCGCGGCCGGGCACCGAGGAGCCCCCGTCCTCCGAGGCCGCGGGCAACTGACGCGGACCGGCGGCGGGTGCCCGGAACCAACCGCACCGGGGACCGCGTCTAGGGGGTCGTGCAGCGTCAAGGCTCCAGCGACGGCGGCAGTGCCGCCTTCCGCACCCGTGTGACAGCCGGCGGCCTCCTGGCCGCCCACCTCGCGTTTGTCGCGTGGCTCACGCTGCGTCCGCTGGACGTCCCCTGGGTCCTGCCGCCCAACCTGCGGCCGTTCGCCGGGATAGAGGCCGATCTGGCGCAGGGCTGGCAGGCGGGGGCCCGGCGGATCGTCGAGGGGCTCGCCCTGCTCGCTCCGCTCGGGGTGCTGCTGCCGGCCGTGCACGGCCGGATCTCCGTCTCCCCGCTCGCGTCGCTGATCCGTACGGTGGCGGCGGGGGCGCTGATCTCGCTGGGCATCGAGCTGCTCCAGACCGCGGTGCCCGGTCAGGTCGTGGACGTCGACTCCCTGCTGCTGAACACCGCCGGGGTGGCTCTCGCGCACGCGGTCGTGGTGCCGGCGGCCCGGCACTGGCTCCGCCGCAGGACGGAGCGGGAGCGGGTGACGACGGGCCTGAGGGAGGAGGCTCCTCAGGGTCGGACCCCGACGATTCCCAGGGTCGGGATCGCACCGTAGAGCGATGCTTTGCCCCCTTCGTCTCCGTAGCGTGGAAGGCAGATGAGGCAGCCCGGAAGCGGACGCCTCCGACCGACGCTCACGAAGGAGCCGCAGATGTCCCGCCTCGCCCGACCCACCAACGGCCGCATGATCGGCGGAGTGTGCGCCGCGCTGGCGCGACGCTTCGGTACCTCCGCGAACACGATGCGGGTGCTGTTCCTGGTCTCCTGTCTGCTGCCGGGGCCGCAGTTCCTGCTCTACATAGCGCTGTGGTTCTTCCTGCCCGCGGAGGAGGGCAAGGCGAGCACCGCCTGGTAGTCCGCGGCCGGCGCACACACGGCGACGGGGCGCACCCCGGGTCCAAGGGGTGCGCCCCGTCGGTGCGGCCGGGGACGGCTCAGCCGAGCGGCAGGCCGTTCACGGGCAGGCCCTTGGTGGGCAGGCCCTGCACGGGCAGTCCGCCGAGGAGACCGGCGACCGGCTTGGTCGGGCCGTCGGCGAGCATCTTCTCGGCGACCGGCTGC
Source organism: Streptomyces sp. NPDC048002 (assembly GCF_040653275.1). NCBI lineage: Bacteria > Bacillati > Actinomycetota > Actinomycetes > Kitasatosporales > Streptomycetaceae > Streptomyces > Streptomyces sp. NPDC048002. The sequence goes on from NZ_JBEZNL010000040.1 coordinate 18,067, forward strand.
GCGGCGGCGACGCTCGTACCGATCGCGCTCTGCCCCTGAGCCAGTGCCTCACCGGCACCCGGGAGCGCCTTGGTGACGTTCTCCGCGGGCAGCGTCCGGGTCACCGTGTCCAGCGCCGAGCCGGCGTCCGGCACGGCGGGGGCGGCGTTCGCGGCGCCCGCGCCGGCGGCGGCGAAGGCGGCACCGAGGGCGGCGACACCGAGGGTCTTGGCAGCAGACTGCTTCATTGAATGCGTCCTCGAAATGGGATGACGGGGATGTGAGCGGTTCTCGACCGTAAACATCCCGGCCCGCCCGCCGCAAACATCGAAATGCGGACGGATGGTGAACACCCGCCCGCATTTCCTGCCCGGCAAGACCCGCAATCAGCTCTCTTCGGCCACAGAACCGCTGGTGGAGGCCGTCTGCTGGAACAACCACTCGGATTTCAGTTCGGCGTAGCCGGGCTTGACGACGTCATTGATCATGGCGAGTCGTTCATCGAAAGGAATGAACGCTGATTTCATCGCATTGACGGAGAACCACTGCATGTCGTCGAGCGTGTAACCGAATGCGTCGACAAGATGCTCGAATTCCCGGCTCATACTGGTGTGGGACATGAGCCGGTTGTCGGTGTTCACGGTGGCCCTGAAGTGCAGCCGCCGCAGCAGGCCGATCGGGTGCTCGGCGTAGGAGGCGGCGGCGCCGGTCTGGAGGTTGGAGCTGGGGCACATCTCCAGCGGGATGCGCTTGTCGCGGACGTAGGAGGCGAGCCGGCCGAGGTGGACCGTGCCGTCGTCCTTGACCTCGATGTCGTCGATGATGCGCACCCCGTGCCCGAGCCGGTCGGCACCGCACCACTGGAGGGCCTGCCAGATCGAGGGCAGTCCGAACGCCTCGCCGGCGTGGATGGTGAAGTGGTTGTTCTCGCGCTTGAGGTACTCGAAGGCGTCGAGGTGCCGGGTGGGCGGGAAGCCGGCCTCGGCGCCGGCGATGTCGAAGCCCACCACGCCCAGGTCCCGGTAGCGGTTGGCGAGTTCGGCGATCTCCAGGGCGCGGGCGGCGTGTCGCATGGCGGTGAGCAGGGCGCCGACCCGGATGCGGTGACCGCCCTCCCGGGCCAGCCGCTCCCCTTCCCGGAAGCCCTCGTTGACGGCCTCGACGACCTCTTCGAGGCTCAGGCCGCCGTCGAGGTGCTGCTCCGGCGCGTACCGCACCTCGGCGTAGACGACGCCGTCCTCCGCGAGGTCCTCGGCGCACTCGCGGGCGACCCGGACCAGGGCCTCGCGGGTCTGCATCACGCCGACGGTGTGGGAGAAGGTCTCCAGATACCGCTCCAGCGAGCCGGAGTCGGCGGCCTCGCGGAACCACAGGCCGAGCTTGTCCGGGTCGGTCTCGGGGAGCTGGGAGTACCCGCTGTCGCGGGCGAGTTCGACGATGGTCCCGGGGCGCAGTCCGCCGTCGAGGTGGTCGTGCAGCAGAACCTTGGGCGCCCGGCGGATCTGCTCCGGCGACGGGGTGTTCGCGATGGTCTGGCTCGTCATTTCCGCACTCTAACTCCTACGCGCGTAGATCACCTGTTGCGCCTTTCCGTCGATACGCAACGGTGACCGCACGTACGGGTGGCGTACACCAATGCTTCTGACACTGTTCTGCCATGGCACAGCAAGCTACGCCGGCTCGCACGGCCCGGCTGGGGAGACCGCTCGGACCGGAACCGACGTCGGTGAGCGGGGTGGTTCTGCTGCTCCCCGCGGGTGACGAGACGTCACATCGCCGTCCGTCCGCGCTGTTGGCGGCGGCCTCGGTCCGCGCGCTCGGCCGCCGGCTGACCCGCGCGGCGCGGCACGAGGGGCTCGCGGCGCACGCCGTGCACTACCGCTGGCGCGGCTGGAACGGCAACGAGGCGAACCTGGCGCGGGACGCCGACTGGGCGGCGGAGGAGGCGGTACGGCGCTACGGCGACGTGCCCGTGTGCCTCGCCGGGATCGGCATGGGCGGGCGGGCCGCGCTGCGGGCGGGCGGCCACGAGGCCGTCAACTCCGTCCTCGCCATAGCTCCTTGGCTGCCGGAGGAGGACGTGGCCGCACCACCCGAACCGGTGAAACACCTCGCGGGACGGCAGGTGCTGATCGTGCACGGCACGAACGACCAGCGGGCCGATCCCGAGTTGTCGTTCCGGCTGGCGGCGCGGGCGAAGAAGGCGAACCGGGAGGTGTGCCGGTTCGAAGTGCACTCCGACGGGCACGGGTTGCATCAGCACCGGGACGAAGTGCATGCGCTGGCGGAGGACTTCGTGATGGGGGCGCTGTTCGGGCGGGCTTTCGCGCGGCCGGTCGAGGACGCGTTCGCGGCGCCGCCGCCGTTGGGGTTGCGCATGCCGCTGGCCTCCGGCTTCGGCCGCCACCGCTGACCTCGCCCGGGGGCGCGGCCCCTCCTGCGGCGCCATCACGGCTGGTCGCGCAGTTCCCCGCGCCCCTGGGGGGGATGACCGTCGTTCTTCGGGTGCGGCAGCGCTGTGGTTGCTCGCGCAGTTCCCCGCGCCCCTGGGGGGGGGGATGACCGCCGTTCTTCGGGTGCGGCAACGCCGTGGTTCCTCGCGCAGTTCCCCGCGCCCCTGGGGGGTGGGTGGTTGCGGTTGTTCTTCGGGGGCGGGAGGGCGTCTTTCCAGGGGCGCGGGGAACTGCGCGACCAGCCACCGCGGCGGCGCGCCCGCGCTACGACGGGAGCAAGTTGCCCCTCTTCGACAGCAGGAACTTCTTGAACGCCGCCACCGGCGGAGTGTCCGGGTGGCCGTCCAACCACGCCACCCCGATCTCCCGCACCGCCCGCGGAGCGGTGACCGTAAGCTCCACCACCCCCGGCCGCGCCACCGCCGGAGGGGGCAGCAGCGCCACCCCCAACCCCGCCGCGACCAGCCCCCGCAGCGTCTCCGCCTCCTCCCCCTCGAACGCCACCCGGGGTTTGAACCCCGCCTCCCGACAGAGATCGTCGGTGATCCGACGCAACCCGTACCCGGGCTCCAGCGTCACGAACGTCTCCTCCGCCGCCTCCGCCAGCCGGATCCGACGGCGCCCGGAGAGCCGGTGGTCGGCGGGCACGACCAGCCGCAGCTTCTGCTCGTCGAGGCGCCGGGCGACCAGATCGGGCGCGTCCGGCACGGGCGAGGTCAGGCACAGGTCCAGCTCCCCGGCCCGCAGCCGCTCGATCATCGCCTCGCCGTAGTTCTGCACCAGGCTGAACCGGATCCGCGGATGGTCCGCGCGGAAGGCGCTGATCAGACCGGGCACCGTCTCCCAGCCCATGGTGTGCAGAAAGCCGAAGGCGACCTTCCCGGTGGCGGGGTCCGCGTCCGCCCGGACCTCGTCGGCGGCCCGCTCGATCTCGGCGAGGGCACGTTCGGCGGAGGCGAGGAAGGACCGCCCGGCCGGAGTGAGGGAGACGGTGCGCCCGCGCCGGGCGAACAGCTCGACGCCCAGGTCCTGTTCGAGGCGGACCATGGCCCGGGACAGCGTCGACTGAGGCACCCCCATCTCCTGCGCGGCACGCGTGACGTGCTCGGTGCGGGCGACTCCGGCGAAGTAGGCGAGCCGCGGGGCCAGCAACATCGCCATGTCTTCTGTGTCACTGGATGGTGACAGTCGCCCCTCTGACCTCTGCTGATGCTCCATGGGAACGATTATGACGATTCCATGCATTGGACGGATCAGTAAGCACGTCCGTAGGTTCGAAGCATGTCTCCCGCCAGTACCGGGGCGTCCACCACCGTGGGCGCCGCACCCTCCGTCCCTGCCTCCGACTCCCGTCTGACTCCCGGCGGCCCCGGCTACCGCCGGATGAGCTTCGCCCTCTTCCTCGCCGGTGTGGCGACCTTCGCCCTGCTCTACTCCACCCAGGCGCTGCTGCCCCTGATCTCCGGCGACTTCGGGGTGACGGCCGGCGAGGCGAGCTGGACCGTGGCGGCGGCGACCGGCGGTCTGGCCCTGTTCGTCCTGCCGATGAGCGCGCTGTCGGAGCGCTGGGGCCGCCGCACGGTGATGACCGGCTCGCTCGCGGTCGCGGTGACCGTCGGACTGCTGGTCCCTTTCGCGCCGAACCTGACCGCCCTGGTCGCGCTGCGCGCGGTGCAGGGCGCGGCGCTGGCGGGGCTGCCGGCCTCGGCGACGGCGTACCTGGCCGAGGAGGTCCGTCCGAAGGCGCTGGTCACGGCGATCGGCCTGTTCGTGGCGGGCAACAGCGTGGGCGGGATGAGCGGCCGGGTCATCACCGGCTGGGTCGCGCAGGAGTGGGGCTGGCGGGTGGCCGTCGGCGCGATCGGCCTGCTGGCGGTGGGCTGCGCGGTGGCGTTCCGGCTGCTGCTGCCGGCGCCGCGGCACTTCGTGGCTGGTTCGCTGCGGCCGCGGGTCCTCGCCCGTACCGTCCGCGACCACCTCGCGGACCCGCTGCTGCGGCGTCTGTACGCGATCGGCGCGCTGTTCATGACGGTGTTCGGCGGCGTGTACACGGCGATCGGCTACCGCCTGACGGAGGCGCCGTTCGGACTGGCGCAGGGCGTCGTGGGCTCGATCTTCCTGGTGTACCTGGTGGGCACGGTGTCGGCGTCGACGGCGGGCCGTCTGGTGGGCCGCCTCGGCCGCCGGGGCGCCCTGTACGCGGCGGGCGGCACCACGGCGGCCGGTCTGCTGCTGTCCCTGGCCGACTCGCTGCCGCTGGTGCTGCTGGGCCTGGTGCTGATCACGGCCGGCTTCTTCGCGGGTCACGCGGTGGCCTCGTCGGCGGTCAGCAAGACGGCGACGCACGGCCGCGCCCAGGCCTCGGCGCTCTACCAGTCGGCGTACTACATCGGTTCCAGCGCGGGCAGCACGGTCGGCGCCCTCGCCTTCCACGCGAGCGGCTGGGCGGGCACGGTCGGGGTCGGACTGCTGGCGGTGGCCGGCGTCGTCACGATCACCGTGTTCGGCACGCTGGCGGCGGCCCGCGTGCGGCAGGACCGGCTGGCGACCGCCGCCTGAGCCGCCCCGGGCCTTGGTCCACCCTCCCCGACTCAGCGCCCTGACCTGCTTGTTCTCCGGCTCCGGGGGCCATTGTCAGTGGGCTGCGGTAGCTTCCGAAGTGCTGGACGCAATGAGGCGTACGACACAGGCACGGCCACAGGGGTGGGTGGACGATGAGCGACACGGCGACGACGACGGACCTGGACGCCACACTGGAGCGGTACCGGACGGAACTGACCGGGTACTGCTACCGCATGCTCGGCTCGTCCTTCGAGGCCGAGGACGCGGTGCAGGACACGCTGGTCCGGGCGTGGCGGAGTTACGACAAGTTCGAGGGCCGCTCCAGCGTCCGTTCCTGGCTGTACCGCATCGCGACCAATGTGTGCCTGGACATGCTGAACGCGGGCAACAAGCGGGCCCGGCCGATGGACCTGACCGAGTCCACGCCGCTCGCCCGCGCCGCGCTCTCCCCCCGCCCCGACCACACCTGGCTGGAGCCGATGCCGGACGCCCGTGTGCTGCCGACCGTGCAGGACCCCGCGGAGGCGGCGGTGGCCAAGGAGTCGGTGCGGCTGGCGTTCATGGCCGCCCTCCAGCAGCTGCCGCCCAAGCAGCGCGCGGTGCTGATCCTGCGCGAGGTGCTGGCGTGGCGGGCGAGCGAGGTCGCCGAACTGCTCGGCACCTCGGTCGCCTCGGTCAACAGCGCCCTCCAGCGGGCCCGCGCGACGCTCGCCGAGCGGGAGCAGCAGGGCGCCGACGCCGCGGTGTCCGACCCGCTGGACGAGGAGCAGCAGAAACTCCTGGAGCGGTATGTCGCCGCCTTCGAGGGGTACGACATGACCGCGCTGACGGCGCTGCTGCACGAGGACGCCATCATGACGATGCCGCCGTTCGACCTGTGGCTGACCGGCCCGGCGGACATCACCGGCTTCATGACGACGCTCGGCGCGTCCTGTGCCGACTCCCGGCTGCGGCCCGTCCAGGCCAACGGTCTGCCGGGCTTCGCCCACTACAAGCCGGACGAGGAGAGCGGCGGCCACACCGCGTGGGCGGTGCAGGTGCTGGAGATCTCAGGCGACCGGATCACCGGGTTCCACTGCTTCCTGGACACCGAGCGCTGGTTCCCTCTGTTCGGGCTGCCCCTCCACCTCGAAGCGGAGGCCGACCAGGTCCAGTAGGCCGGGCAGGGCCGGGTCGGGGTCGCGCAGGCGTATCCGGCCGCCGCGGCGGCGGGCGGTCAACTGGAGCCGGGCGAGCAGGTCGACGTGGGCGAGCCCCGGCGGGCCGAGCCCTCCCACGTCGCACACCACGACGCGGGCACCGGGCGGCTCCAGCAGCGCGCGCACGACATCGCACCACCCCGTCACGTCGTCCTTGGTGACGGGGCCGGTCAGCACGAGTACCGCGGGTGTCATGGCGTCCACGAGCGGTAGACCGGGCGGGTGGGCGGAACTCATCGCGGTTCGGTCCAGGACCGCGACCCGCGCCTGGCTCGCGGGCTCGGGGCGCGCGGCCCGGGGCGCGCGGCTCGCGGCTCGCGGCTCCGGCGAAGATCACATTGACCTGCCTCCCGCCCGCCCCGGAGGGTTGGGTGTATGCCCCATGAATCAGCGCCCGCGCCGTCGCCGTCCGCCGCCGAGGGGGCCTCGTGCAGGGGGTGCTGACCGGGTTCGCCGTCATCGCGGTGGTGATCGCGGTGGGCTACGGCATCGGCCGCCTCGGCCTGCTCGGCGAACACGGCCGTGAGGTCCTCACCAAGCTGGCCTTCCATGTCGCCTCGCCCGCGCTGCTGTTCACCACCCTCGCCGGGACCGACCTGTCGGTGATCTTCTCCAGCCGGCTGCTGGTGACCGCGCTGAGCACGGCGGCAGCGGCGGGCGTCTTCGTCGCGGTGGGTGCCGTACGGCGCTGGGGCGTGGGCCGCACCACGATCGGCGCGCTGTGCTCCAGCTACGTCAACTCCGGCAACCTGGGCATCCCGATCGCGGTGTACGTCCTCGGCGACGCCTCGCTGGTGGCACCGGTGCTGCTGTTCCAGCTGGTGGGGGTCACCCCGGTCGCGCTGACGATTCTCGATCTGTCGGGCGGGGGCGGCGCCAAGGGCCCGCTGTGGCGCCGGCTGATCACCCCGCTGCGCAATCCGATCGCGGTGGGCTCACTGGCCGGGGTGCTGGTCTCGGCGACCGGGGTACGGGTCCCCGCGCCGGTCCTGGACCCGCTGACGCTGATCGGCGGTATGTCGGTCCCGGCGGTGCTGCTGGCCTTCGGCATCTCCCTGTGCGGCAGCACCCTGCCCGGCCGGGGCCCGGACCGGCATCCGGTGCTGCTCTCGGTGGCGTTGAAGGCGGTGGGCCAGCCGGCGGCCGCGTGGGCGCTGGCGGCGGGCGTGTTCGGCCTGCGGGGCGCTCCCCTGCTGGACGTGGTGGTGACCTCGGCCCTGCCGGCCGCCCAGAACCTCTACACGTACGCGTCGCGCTACGGCGTGGGCGAACGGCTGGCCCGCGACTCCATCCTGCTGTCGACGATCGTGTCGGTGCCGGTCCTGGTGGCCGTGGCGGCGGTGCTGGGGTGACGCCGGGTCAGTCGAGGGGGAACTCGGCGGTGTCGATGACGACGTCGAAGGGCGCGGGGAGCTTGAGGGACTCGCCGAACTTGGCGACGCTCAGCAGACGGTAGACATCGCCGTCCGGCTCTCCGTACAGCGTGGCGGAGGGACCTTCGGGAGCCCAGCGGTCGACGAGCAGGTAGAAGGGGATGCCGGCCGCCGCGTAGGCCGCGGGCTTGCTGATGCGGTCGTGGCGGGCGTTGGACCTGGACGTGACCTCGACGACGAGTTCGGCCAGGGCCGCCGGAATGTGGCTGTCTGACTCCGTGTGCTCCTGCACCGGCGCCACGACGAGGTCCGGGATGAACATGCCGAGTCGCGAGGGCACGGCGATGGACAGGGTCTGGAAGATCCCCCAGTCGTCGGGGATCACGGTGTAGAGGCGACGCTGAATGCGGTCCGTGATCACGTTGTGGCGGTACGCGGGCGAAGGTGACACGGTGATGATCCCCTCGATGATCTCCACCTTGCTGCCCTCGGGCCATTCCATCTCCTCCCAGAACCGGACGAGGTTGTCCCAGCTCTGCTCGGGGTCCTGGCTGATGGTGAGTGCGCTCATGGCGGTCTCCTAATCGGTGCGTCACCGATCCCAGCATGCCGAACGGGACCGGTGCAGGTCCACCGATCCCGTTCACCCGAAGGGGGAAATCCCAGGTCAGGCGATACGTTCCAGCACCACCGGCGAGGCGGTGAAGGCCGTGCCCGGGGCGGCGATGTCGTAGGAACCCTCGACCGACTTGATGGCGTACTCGAAGCGCTCGGGGGTGTCCGTGTGGAGGGTGAGCAGGGGCTGGCCCTCGGTCACGGTGTCGCCGGGCCTGGCGTGCAGCTCGACGCCCGCGCCCGCCTGCACCGGGTCCTCCTTGCGGGCGCGGCCGGCGCCGAGGCGCCAGGCGGCGACGCCGATGTCGTAGGCGTCCAGACGGGTCAGGACGCCCGAGGACGGGGCCTTGATGACGTGCTGCTCGCGGGCGAGGGGCAGCGCGGCGTCCGGGTCGCCGCCCTGCGCGGCGATCATGCGGCGCCAGACGTCCATCGCGGAGCCGTCGGCGAGGGCCTTGGCCGGGTCGGCGTCGCGGATACCGGCCGCGTCGAGCATCTCGCGGGCCAGGGCGACGGTCAGCTCGACGACGTCGGCGGGGCCGCCGCCGGCGAGGACCTCGACGGACTCGCGGACCTCCAGGGCGTTGCCCGCGGTGAGGCCGAGCGGGGTGGACATGTCGGTGAGCAGGGCGACGGTCCTCACACCGTGGTCGGTGCCGAGGCCGACCATGGTGGAGGCCAGTTCCCGGGCGTCCTCGATGGTCTTCATGAAGGCGCCGGTGCCGACCTTGACGTCCAGGACCAGGGAGCCGGTGCCCTCGGCGATCTTCTTGGACATGATCGAGGAGGCGATCAGCGGGATCGCCTCGACGGTGCCGGTGACGTCCCGCAGGGCGTAGAGCTTCTTGTCGGCCGGGGCGAGGCCGTCGCCGGCGGCGCAGATCACCGCGCCGGTGGTGTCCAGGACGTTCAGCATCTCCTCGTTGGAGAGCAGCGCGCGCCAGCCGGGGATCGACTCCAGCTTGTCCAGGGTGCCGCCGGTGTGGCCGAGGCCGCGGCCGGAGAGCTGCGGGACGGCCGCGCCGCACGCGGCGACCAGCGGGGCGAGCGGGAGGGTGATCTTGTCGCCGACGCCGCCGGTGGAGTGCTTGTCGGCGGTCGGGCGGGACAGCGAGGAGAAGTCCATGCGCTCGCCGCTCGCGATCATCGCGGCGGTCCAGCGGGCGATCTCCCGGCGGTTCATGCCGTTGATCAGGATCGCCATGGCGAGCGCGGACATCTGCTCGTCGGCGACCTCCCCGCGGGTGTACGCGTCGATGACCCAGTCGATCTGCTCGTCGCTCAGCTCGCCGCGGTCCCGCTTGGCGCGGATGACGGAGATGGCATCCATGGCGATGGTGTCCTTCCGGAAGTTCAGGGAAGTGCACGGCCCCTCGCGAGTGACTCGGAGGGGCCGTACGGGAATGACTCGGCTACGCCGACTACTTGGCGAGGTGCTCCGGGCCGAAGGCCTGCGGGAGCATCCGCGACAGCGGCAGGACCCCCTCCGGGGTCTCCACCAGCAGCTCGGCGCCGCCGAACTCGTAGAGCAGCTGGCGGCAGCGGCCGCACGGGACCAGGATCTCGCCGCGGCCGTCCACGCAGGTGAAGTGCGTGAGCCGGCCGCCCCCGGTGCGCTGGAGCTCCGAGACCAGACCGCACTCGGCGCAGAGGCCGAGCCCGTAGGAGGCGTTCTCCACGTTGCAGCCGGAGACCGTACGGCCGTCGTCGACCAGGGCGGCGACGCCGACCGGGAAGCCGGAGTAGGGGGCGTAGGCGCGGCTCATGGCCTCGTGCGCCAGCTCCCGCAACGCGTCCCAGTCGACCTCGCTCACTTGCCCTGGCCCTTGCGGTAGGGCAGGCCGTCCGCCTTCGGCGGCCGCAGGCGCTGCGCGGACAGAGCGAGCACGACCAGCGTGATGACGTACGGCGTGGCGGAGACGACCTGGTTGGGCACCTCGTTGGTGCCCGCGTACCAGGCGCCGATCAGCAGACCGACGACCAGGGTGATGCCCGCCTTGGTGTACTTCTTCCGCACGGCCAGCCAGATCGCTCCGATGATCAGCAGCAGCGAGCCGAGCAGCAGCAGGGCGTGGACGTTCTCCGAGCCGCCGCGCAGGTTGAGGCTGTCGGTGTAGCCGAAGAGGAACGCGCCGATGGCGAGGCCGCCCGGCATCCAGTTACCGAAGATCATCGCGGCGAGACCGATGTAACCGCGGCCGCTGACCTGGCCCTCCAGGTAGAAGGGGTTGGCCACGATGGAGAGGAAGACACCGCCGAGGCCGGCCAGACCGCCGGAGATGATGACGGCCAGGTACTTGTACTTGTAGACGTTCACACCGAGGGACTCGGCCGCGACCGGGTTCTCACCGCAGGAGCGCAGCCGCAGGCCGAAGGCCGAGCGCCACAGGATCCACCAGGTGGCGGGGATCAGCGCGATGGCGATCAGGGTCAGCCAGGAGACGTTGGTGACCAGTCCGCCGAGCAGACCGGCGATGTCGGAGATGAAGAACCAGCCCTGGTTGTTGAGATCGCGCAGCCCGTCCGACAGCCCCGGCACGGTGAAGTGGCCGAGGGAGTCGACCGCCGGGGACTGCTTGGCGGAGCCGCCCGGGTGACCCTCGAAGGCGAGGGGCGCGAGGTAGCGGGTGATGCCGAGGGCGAGGATGTTGATCGCCACACCGGAGACGATGTGGTTGACGTTGAAGGTGACCGTGGCGATGGCGTGCAGGATGCCGCCGATGCAGCCGCCGATGATGCCGACGACGATGCCCGTCCACGGGCCCCACTGGAAGCCGGCCCAGGCACCGAACCAGGTGCCGAAGATCATCATGCCTTCGAGGCCGATGTTGACGACGCCGGCCCGCTCGGCCCACAGACCGCCGAGACCGGCGAGGCCGATCGGCACGGCGAGCTGGAGCGCGGTGGACATCTGGCTGACGTTGGTGATGCCGTCGGCGCCGGTGATGATCCGGACGAGCGAGGTCAGCGCCAGGGCTCCGGCGATGACCAGCAGGAGGACGGGCCACGACATACGGCGGCCGGTGGGCGCCGTGGGCTGGAGCGTGGGCTGGTTGACGTCGACCGCCGAGGTCTGCGGGCTGGTCATCGGCCGGCCACCTCCTTCGTGTTGTTGTCGGAGCCGAGGACGTGACCGGCGGCCAGTTCCGCGCCGACCCGGCGCTGCTGGCGGCGCAGGCCCCACTCACGGACGGCCTCGTAGGAGACGACGACCGAGAGCACGATCAGGCCCTGCATGATGACCGCGATCTCCTTGTCGTAGTCGTGGAAGTCCAGCTCGGGCGAAGCCTTGTCGAGCCAGGCCCACAGCAGGGCGGCGAACGCGATGCCGACCGGGCTGTTGCGGCCGAGCAGGGCGATGCCGATGCCCAGGAAGCCGATGCCGGTGGGGAAGTTCAGGCTGTACGTGTGGGTGTCGCCCATCAGGATGGGCAGGCCGGCCAGACCGGCGATGGCACCCGAGAGCAGCATGGCGGTGAGCACCATGCGCTTGGGGTCGACACCGCTGGCCGCGGCGGCGGACTCCGAGGCGCCGGAGGCGCGCAGGTCGAAGCCGAAGCGGGTGCGGTTGAGCGTGACCCAGTAGCCGATGCCGAGCAGGACGGCGAGCAGGACCAGGCCGTAGATCTCGCCGGCGTCGCCCATGTCGAAGCCGGGGATCCAGCCGGACTCGTTCATCTCGCCCGTGGTGTTGTTGTTGCCGACCTTCACGCCGAAGACGTCGGGCAGCCACAGGTAGGCGATGACGGAGGTCGCGATGGCGTTGAGCATGATCGTCGCGACGACCTCGCTGACGCCCCGGGTGACCTTCAGGACACCGGCGATGCCGGACCAGAAGGCGCCGGTGCACAGCGCGGTCAGGATCAGCAGCGGCACCTGGAGCGCGGCCGGCAGGTCGGCGTGCGCGCCGACGATGGCGGTCATCATGGCGGCAAGCTGGTACTGGCCGTCGACGCCGATGTTGAACAGGTTCATCCGGAAGCCGATGGCCACCGCCAGGGCCGCGATGTAGTACATCGAGGCCTGGTTGATGATCAGCACCTGGATGTCGGAGTAGGTGGCCTGCTCGAACATCAGGGTGTACGGCTCGACCGGGTTCTTGCCGGACGCGATGAGCACGATCGAGCTCAGCGCGAAGGCCACGGCGAGCGCGATGACCGGACCGGCCACCGCGAGGAGCAGGCGCTCCTTGTCGAACTTCTTCATCAGCGGGCCTCGTCTTCGCCGTGCTCGGAGGAGCCGGGGGCGGCTTCGGGGGTTTCTTCGTGCTCCAGGTGGCCGGTCGCGGCGCCGGTCATCGCCGAGCCGAGCTCCTCCGGGGTGACGGTGGCCGGGTCGGCGTCCGCGACCAGCTTGCCGTTGTAGATCACCCGGAGCGTGTCGGACAGGCCGATGAGCTCGTCCAGGTCGGCGGAGATCAGCAGCACGGCCAGGCCCTCGCGGCGGGCCTCGCGGATGTGGTCCCAGATCGCGGCCTGCGCGCCGACGTCGACACCGCGGGTGGGGTGGGCGGCGATGAGGAAGCGCGGCTTGTGGCTCATCTCGCGGCCGACGATCAGCTTCTGCTGGTTGCCGCCGGAGAGGGAGGCCGCGGTGACGTCGATGCCCGGGGTGCGGACGTCGTACGTCTCGACGATGCGGCGGGTGTCCGCCTGCGCCGCCTTCGGGTCCAGCCAGACGCCCTTGGCGTTGGGCTTCTCGGTGACGTGGCCGAGGATGCGGTTCTCCCAGAGGGGGGCCTCCAGGAGCAGGCCGTGGCGGTGCCGGTCCTCGGGGATGTAGCCGATGCCCTGCTCGCGGCGCTTGCGGGTGGCCCAGGAGGTGATCTCCTCCTCGGCCAGCTTGATGGTGCCGGAGTCGGCGGGCTTGAGGCCGATGAGGGCGTCCACCAGCTCGGTCTGGCCGTTGCCCTCGACGCCGGCGATGCCCAGGATCTCGCCCGCGTGGATGGTGAAGGTGATGTCGTCCAGCAGGGCCTTGCCGCCGGGGGCCGCCAGGCGCAGCTTGTCGACGGTGAGGACCGGGCGGTCGGTGACCGTGGACTCGGCGGTCTCCGGGGTGGGCAGCTCGCTGCCGACCATCATCTCGGCGAGCTGGCGGGGGGTCGTCTCGGCCGGGACGGCCGTGCCGACGGTGGTGCCGCGGCGGATGACGGTGATCTCGTCGGCGACGGAGAGCACCTCGCCCAGCTTGTGGGAGATGAAGATGACCGACAGGCCCTCGGACTTCAGCTCGCGCAGGTTGTCGAAGAGCGCCTCGACCTCCTGCGGCACGAGCACGGCCGTGGGCTCGTCGAGGATGAGCGTGGTGGCGCCGCGGTAGAGGACCTTGAGGATCTCCACGCGCTGGCGGGCGGCGACGCCGAGTTCCTCGACCAGGACGTCGGGGCGGACCCCGAGGCCGTAGCGGTCGGAGAGTTCCTTGATCTTGCGGCGGGCCTTGGCGCCGATGCCGTAGAGGTTCTCGCTGCCGAGCGCCACGTTCTCCAGGACCGTGAGGTTGTCGGCGAGCATGAAGTGCTGGTGGACCATGCCGATGCCGCGCGCGATGGCGTCGGCCGGGGACGAGAAGGTGACCTGCTCGCCGTCGATCGCGATCGTGCCCTCGTCCGGCTTCTGCATGCCGTAGAGGATCTTCATCAGGGTCGACTTGCCGGCGCCGTTCTCGCCGACGAGGGCGTGCACGGTGCCCTTGCGGACGGTGAGGTGGATGTCGTGGTTGGCCACGACGCCCGGGAATCGCTTCGTGATCCCGGCGAGCTCGACGGCGGTCACCTGACCGTTGACCGCCGCGCCGGCCGGAGGGCTGCTGGACGCGTTGATGGCGCACTCTCCTGGGGACGGGGGTCGTCTACGCGCGTAGCGCCCCTACGGCATACAAAGGGGCGACGCATCGCTGACAACGGGGTACGGGGAGACAGCCTCCCCGTACCCCGTTGAGCGGACGTAACCCCGCGGTTACACGCTGCTCAGGGTGTTGCTCTTCAGCTGCTCTTGACCTTGATCTCGCCGTTGATGATCTTCTCCTTGGCCGTGTCGATGGCTTCCTGGAGCTTGGCGTCGTCGGCGAACTCCGGGTTGGAGTTCGCCAGGCCCACCTCGCCGGACTTCAGATCGCCACGAACGATACCGGTCTCGGGCTTGCCGTCCTCGACCGACTTCGCCAGGTTGTAGACCGCCTTGGCGACGTCCTTCATCGCCGAGGTCAGGATCGAGTCCTTGTACTTGGCGAGGGCTTCCTGCTGGTACTGGTCGGAGTCCACACCGATGGCCCACACCTGGTTGGCGGCGGCGGCCTCGATGACACCCTGGCCGGAGAGACCGGCGGCCGCGTAGACGACGTCCGCCTTCTTCTCGATCTGGCCCTCGGCGGCCGACTTGCCCTTGTCGGGGCTGGAGAAGCCGCCCTCCTCCGCGGTCTGCGTGAGGTACTGGGAGAGCACGGTCGCCTTGGGGTTGGTGTCCTTGACGCCCTGCTCGAAGCCCGCCTGGAACTTGTGGATCAGCGGGATGTCCACGCCGCCCACGAAGCCGACGACGTTCGACTTGGTGCTCTTGGCGGCGGCGACGCCGGCCAGGTAGGACGCCTCCTCCTCGGAGAAGACCAGGTCCGCGACGTTCTCCGACTCGACCGTGGAGTCGTCGACGATGCCGAAGGTGGTGTCTGGGAACTTCTCCGCGGCGCCCTTCACGGCGGCGGCGTAGGCGTAGCCGACGCCCACGACCGGGTTGTAGCCCTGCTTGGCGAGCGACTCCAGGCGCTGCTGCTTGTCCGCGTCCGTCTCGCCCTCGGTGGGCTCGACGTCCTGCGTCTCGTAGCCGAACTCCTTCTTCGCCTGCTCCAGGCCCGCGTAGGCCGCGTCGTTGAAGGACTGGTCGCCCTTGCCGCCGACGTCGTACGCGATGGCCAGGCCCTTGTCGCCCTTCGACTCGGACGAGCCGCCCTCGGTCGAGGTGCCGCCGCAGGCGGAGAGAGCGAGGGCCAGAGAGGCGGTCGCTGCGCCTGCGACCGTGATCCGGGAAATCCGGCGCATGTGAGGTGCTCCTAGTCGTGCTGACGTGGCCGGGGAAATGCGCGTGGGGGTCTCCCGCACTTCTCCGGGTTCGCCCAGCGCCGGACGGTTCACAGCTTCGACGCTGGCTTCGCCGCAGATTAACGCGCGTAGACCTGCCTGAAAACCCCTTCTGTCCACCTTGTTATGCGGCCGTGCCCAACGCCACGCCGCCACGGCCCGGTCTCTCGCCGACCGCGAGCGGAAGGTGGCGGTGGGTGATCCTCCACGGCTCCACGGCTCCACGGCTCCACGGCTACGCCGAAGCGGGCGGGTGTCCTGGACACCCGCCCGCTCCCTGCTGTTCCACCGGTCCGCCGGCGTTACGCCGACGGAGTGGCGGTCACTCCGTGTTGACCTTGATGGTCCCGGCGATGATCTCTTCCTTGGCCTTGGCCACGGCGTCCGTGAGACCCGCGATCTCGGCCATCTTCGGGTTGCTCTCGGCCAGGCCGACGCCGTCCACCTTCAGGTCGAAGGTCTGGACACCGGTCAGCGGCTTGTCGTCGTGCACGGACTCGGCGAGGGCGAACACCGCGCCGCCGACGTCCTTCAGCGCGGAGGTGAGGATGTAGTCCTTGTACGCCGCGAGGGCTTCCTGCTGGTACTGGTCGGAGTCGACACCGATCGCCCAGACCTTCGCCTTCGCGGCGGCCTCGATGACACCCTGGCCGGACAGACCGGCCGCCTGGTAGATAACGTCGGCGTTCTTCTCGATCTGGCCCTCGGCGGCGGCCTTGCCCTTGTCGGGGCTGGAGAAGCCGCCCTCCTCGGCGGTCTGGGTCAGGTACTGCGAGACGACCTTGACCTTCGGGTTGGTGTCCTCGACGCCCTGCTTGTAGCCGGCCTCGAACTTGTGGATCAGCGGAATGTCCACACCGCCCACGAAGCCGACCGTGTTGGTCTTGGTGGCCTTGGCGGCGGCGACACCGGCGAGGTAGGAGGCCTCCTGCTCGGCGAAGACCAGGGAGGCGACATTGTCGCCCTCGACCACGGAGTCGACGATGCCGAAGGTGGTGTCGGGGTACTTGGAGGCGACGGCCTCCATCGCGGGGCCGTAGGCGAAGCCGACGCCGATGACCGGGTTGTAGCCCTGCTTGGCGAGGGAGGCCAGACGCTGCTCCTTGTCGGCGTCCGTCTCACCCTCGGTGGGCTCGATGTCGGCGGTCTTGTAGCCGAACTCCTCCTGGGCCTTCTCCAGACCGGCGTACGCGGCGTCGTTGAAGGACTGGTCGCCCTTGCCGCCGATGTCGTACGCGATGGCCAGGCCCAGCTCCTCCTTGGTGGAGCTGCTGCTGTCGCCGCTGTCGCTGCTGGTACCACCGCACGCCGTGGCGGCGAGCGCGATCGACGCGACCCCCACCGCGACACGGGTCAGTTTGGATATCCGACGCATCGTGAAGTTCCCCATTCTCCAAAAGCCCCGCAGTGGGTGCTGAGTTCGGCGACATTAACGCGCGTAGACACTCCTGGGAACGGGGTATCGCGTGGCCGTTATCCATTCGTGCCGATGGCCGGTTACGTCCCCGTGAACCACCGGTTCGAAAGGTGCATTCCGTGACATCGGCGCGCATGTCCGAGCGCCATGGGGTCAGACTCCCCCCGTCGCCGTCCGACCGCAACCGGAACGGTGCGGTGGGTTTGCCGCGGGGGTTGTGGGGCGGGGGGTTGTGGGGCGGGTGCGGGGCCGGTGGGGGCTTGTCGCGCCGTTCCCCGCGCCCCTGGTCGCCCCTGGCGGGGCGGGGCGCGGGGCGGGGGCTACAGGTCGATCAGGGCTGATGCCGTGAAGAGTTCTACGCCTACCGTGATCGCGTGTTCGTCGACGTCGAAGTCGCCCTGGTGGAGGTCGCGGACCGTGCGCTCGCCGGGGGTGCGGACGCCGAGGCGGGCCATCGCGCCGGGGACGCGCTCCAGGTACCAGGAGAAGTCCTCGCCGCCCAGGCTCTGCTCGGTGCCCTCCACGGAGTCGGCGCCGCGGCGGGCGATCATGGCGTCGCGCAGCAGCTCGGTGACACCGGGGTCGTTGACCACGGGCGGCACGCCCCGGACGTAGTTGATCTCGGACTTGGCCCGGTGCAGGTTGGCGACCTCGTCGATCGCGGCGACCACGATGTCGGGCGCCTGCCGCCAGGCGTCGAGGTCCAGGCAGCGCACGGTCCCGGAGAGCTCGGCGTGCTGCGGGATGACGTTGGGGGCGTGCCCGGACTCGATCCGGCCCCAGGTCACGGCGAGTCCGCTGCGGGTGTCCACCCGGCGGGCGACCAGCGCCGGCACGTCCGTGACCACCCGGGCGGCGGCGGTGACCAGGTCGGTGGTCAGGTGGGGGCGCGCGGTGTGGCCGCCGGGGCCGTCCAGGGCGATCTCCAGCCGGTCGCAGGCGGAGGTGATGGCGCCCTCACGGATGCCGATCCGCCCCGCGTCCACCCGGGGGTCGCAGTGCACGGCGACGATCCGGCCGACGCCCTCCAGCACCCCGCACTCGATGGCGTCCGCGGCACCGCCGGGCAGCACCTCCTCGGCGGGCTGGAAGATCAGCCGCACCGGGCGCGGCAGCAGGCCCTGCCGGTGCAGCTCGGCGAGGACGAGTCCGGCGCCGAGCACCACGGTGGTGTGCACGTCGTGGCCGCAGGCGTGGGCGCGGTCCGGCACGGTCGAGCGGTAGGCGCAGTCCGTCTTCGCGTCCGGGATGGGCAGCGCGTCGATGTCGGCCCGCAGGGCGAGCGCGGGCAGCCCGTCGTCCCAGTTGCCGATGTCGCAGACGAGTCCGGTCCCGACCGCGAGCACCCGCGGACGCAGCCCCGCGCGCTCAAGGCGCTCCTTGATCGCCGCGGTGGTGCGGAACTCCTGGTTGCCGAGCTCGGGGTGCATGTGCAAGTCGCGACGGAACGCGACGAGTTCGGCACGCAGCGACTCGGGCAGCGTGCCGGGAAGCAACGCTTCCCCCGGGAGGTCGGCCTCGGACTCTACGGACATCAATTGCTTCACCCTCTGAAGGGTAGGACGCCCGGGTGGCCAACTGACCCACGATCAACAAAAGTTCAGCCCGTTAGGGGAAGAAAATCTGGCCGCCAGACGCATAGACGTGGTCTGGGACGGGTAAACTCACCCACTTTTCGAGCAAGTCGATCACGATCACCCGTCCGCTCTCCTACTCAACCCTTACCACGCCCCGCACAGCGGCGTCGGTCCTGTTCACCTTTCGGAACGCGGAGTCGAGTCTTCCTCCAGTGTCCCCGCAGTCCCAGGGGCACGCAGGACCGGGTCGGTGAAACCGCCGCCCGGCCCCCTCCCCCGTCGGTAGGCTCCGCGCACGTGACGGACCCGAGCGCAGCCACGGACTTCATACGGGCCGCGAGCACGTCGTACGACGCGATCGCTCCCGCCTACACCGCCCGCCATCCCGACAGCCTGGCCGGCCATCCGCTGGAGCTGGCCCTGCTGGCGGCCTTCGCCGAGCAGGTCCGCGCCAACAGCACGGCCCCCGTCGGCGACCTGGGCAGCGGCCCGGGTCATGTGACCGCACGGCTGTACGAGCTGAAGGTCCCGGTCTTCGGCGTCGACGTCTCGCCGCGCATGGTCGCCCTGGCCCGTGAGGCCCATCCGCACCTGCGCTTCCACGTGGGCACGATGACCGGCCTGGACCTGCCGGACGGGACCCTGGGCGGGATCACCGCCCTCTACTCGGTCATCCATGTGCCCACCGAACAGCTGACGGCCGTGTTCTCCGAGTTCCACCGGGTGCTGGTGCCCGGCGGGCAGGTCCTGCTGTCCTTCCAGACCGCGCCGGCCGAGGAGCTGATGCATCTGACCGAGCGCTTCGGCGAGGAGATCAGCCTGCACTACTGGTTCCGCTCAGCGGAGGCGGTCGCGGACCATCTGCGCGAGGCGGGCTTCCGGATCCAGGCGCGGGTGGTGCGCGAACCCGCGGGGGACGAGAAGTACCCCCGCGGGTTCCTCCTGGCACACCGGCCGCGCTGAGCCGTGGCTACGCGGTCGTGACCGCCGCCAGTCGGTGGACGTCCCGGGCCGAGCCCGTCACTCCGGAGAGGAATCCCTGGGCGCGGGGTGAGGCGTTCTCGGTCAGCCAGGCCGGGTCGATGTCGCAGACCGCGACCCGGACGTCCGTGCCGGCCAGGGCCAGCGGCAGGGTGTGGACGACCGTGGACGGGAAGCTGAGGATCGTCCGCCCTATGGGGCCGCGGCGGGCGATCAGTTCGAGGGGGAGGTCCGGGCGGACTATCTCAAGACCGGTCTCGACGGCGAGGCGGTGGAGCTTGTCGGTGCTCTCGCGGCGGTGCGCGAAGTAGCGGGTCGCGCCGTGGGCCTTGGCCAGGGTGCGGACCGCGTCCAGGTAGCGGTCGGCGTCCACCACACCGGTCTCCACCAGGGACGTGCCGACGAGGTCGGCGCCCTTGGTGATGCGGGGCGGACCGAAGCGGTCGCGGGTCCAGGAGAAGTCGTTGGCCGTGACCGTCACGTCCGCCGGGGTCTCCTTCATCGGCATCGAGGAGAAGATCTCCACGCTGCGGCCCCCGCCCGGGGTCAAGCGGCGGCGGGCCGAGGAGGCGACCGGGGCGAAGATCAGGTCCCGGGGGCCAGGACGGCCGCCCTTGCGGTGCCAGCGGACCAGGCGCTCGCCGCTGGCCAGCTGGGCGACGAACTCCATCGTGGCCGTGCCGTCGTCGACCACCACCAGTTCCCGGGCCCGGGTGATCGTCAGGAGCAGCTGGACGTAGCGGGAGAAGGGGTCGCCCAGGACGACCCGCGGGGCCCGGCGGAGCAGGCCCGCCAGGCCCCCGATCGTCTGGAAGGGCGCCGCCGCGCCGCCCCGCGCCTCCTCCCAGCGGACCTCGTGGCCCTCCTCACGGGCCAGCTCGGCCATACGGCGCAACTGGCCCCGGGTCATCGGGTCGATCGGGGACAGGACCACGAGAGTGAGCCCCGCGCCGAGCGCCTGCTCCTGGGCATACGCCCACTCCAGCACATTCAGCAGCTGTACCGGACTCTCGACGAACGCGAGAGTGCGGGGGCCGGCGTTCCCGGCACGGGGGCTCATCTACGTACGACCGTCCCGTCGTAGGAGGATCGGGGAGGGGGTGGGGTCAGACCGTCAGCGGCTCGCCCGCGGCGGCGGCGATCTCCGCCTCGGCGACGACACCGGAGACGCGGCGCAGCTTCTTCATCGGGCCGAGCTCGGAGTCGTAGACCTTCTTGACGCCGTCGCCGAGGGAGGCCTCGATGGTGCGGATGTCGCGGACGAGGCGGGTCAGGCCCTGCGGCTCGACCGACGCGGCCTGGTCCGAGCCCCACATGGCGCGGTCGAGGGTGATGTGGCGCTCGACGAAGGTGGCGCCGAGGGCGACCGCCGCGAGGGTGGTCTGGAGGCCCGTCTCGTGGCCGGAGTAGCCGATCGGGACGTTGGGGTACTCGGCCTGGAGGGTGTTGATCACCCGCAGGTTCAGCTCCTCCGCCTTCGCCGGGTAGGTGGAGGTGGCGTGGCAGAGCAGGATGTTGTCCGAACCGAGGACCTCCACCGCGTGGCGGATCTGGCGCGGGGTGGACATGCCGGTGGAGAGGATGACCGTGCGGCCGGTGGCGCGCAGCGCCCGCAGCAGCTCGTCGTCGGTCAGCGAGGCCGAGGCGACCTTGTGGGCCGGCACGTCGAACTTCTCCAGGAAGGCGACGGCCTCGGTGTCCCACGGGGAGGCGAACCAGTCGATCTCGCGGGACTTGCAGTACTCGTCGATCTGGCGGTACTCGTCCTCACCGAACTCCACGCGGTGGCGGTAGTCGATGTAGGTCATGCGGCCCCAGGGGGTGTCGCGCTCGATGTCCCACTGGTCGCGCGGGGTGCAGATCTCCGGGGTGCGCTTCTGGAACTTCACCGCGTCACAACCGGCCTCGGCGGCCACGTCGATCAGCTTGAAGGCGTTCTCCAGCTCGCCGTTGTGGTTGATGCCGATCTCGCCGCAGATGTAGACGGGGCGGCCGGGGCCGGCCTCGCGGGAGGGACCGAACGTACGGATACGGGAGTTGGTGCTCATGGCAGGAACTGTCCTTACTTGGTGAGGGGGTCGAGAGAGGGGCCGAGGATCCAGCTGGCGATCTCTCGGATCGCGCCGTCGCCGCCGGGGACGGTGGTGACCGCGCGTGCGGCGCCGCGCACGACGTCGTGGGCGCTCGCGACCGCCACGGGCCAGCCCACGAGGGCGAAGCACGGGAGGTCGTTGACGTCGTTGCCGACGTAGAGCACGCGCTCAGGCGCGATGCCCTGCTCCTCGCACCACTGCTTCAGTGCGAGGTCCTTGCGGTCGATGCCGTGCAGGACCGGAATGCGGAGCTTCCGGGCGCGGGCGGCGACCACGGGGTTCTGTTCCGTGGAGAGGATCAGCATCTTCAGACCGCTCCTGCGCAGGGCGGCGATGCCGAGGCCGTCCCCGCGGTGCACGGAGACGAACTCCTTTCCCTCGGAGTCGATCAGCACCCGGTCATCGGTCTGGGTGCCGTCGAAGTCCAGGACGACCGCGTCGATGTCCTCGGCGGCCGGGAGGGCGCCGGGCCGGTCCGCGTCGAAGAGGGGCGCGAGGGCGCGGGCGCGGGCGAGGTCGTGCGGGTCGTCGATCTCCAGGACGCGCGCGGGGTCGGTGCGGACCAGTTCGGTGCGGCCGAAGAAGCGGTGGTTGTGCTCGCGGAAGCCCGCGGCGTCCATCGCGTAGGCGGCGCCGGTCTCCAGGTAGTCCTGGGGGCGGTCCTGTCGGCGGGGGCGGTACGCCTTGTCGTGGTTGACGCCGACGCCGCCCTCGGCGGGCTCCTCGGCGTCGCGCCAGACGAAGCCGTGGAAGGGGGCCACGGTGACCGCGGTGTCGGCGCCGTTCTCCACGACCGCGGCGGCGACCCCGTCGATGTCCTCGCGGATCACGAAGGGGCTGGTGCACTGGACGAGCAGCACCGCGTCGACGGACGCGCCGTGCAGGGACTCGTGGGCGTCCATGGCGTGCCGGACGGCGGCCTCGGAGGTGGCGGTGTCGCCGGCGATGGCGGCGGGCCGCAGGACGACCTCGGCACCGGCCGAGCGGGCGGCCGAGGCGATGGCCTGGTCGTCGGTGGAGACCACGACGTCGGTGACGAGCCGGGTGGCCAGGCACTCGCGCACGGCGCGGGCGACCAGCGGGACCCCGCCGACGGGCGCGAGGTTCTTCGCGGGCACGCCCTTGGAGCCGCCGCGGGCGGGGATGACGGCGAGCACGCGGCGCACCGAAGCGCCCGCGCCTGCCGGGGAGTCGGACATGGCTTGCACTCCTTGTGCGGGGTTCACGGTGGGACGGGCGGCGGGCGCGGTCACAGCTCCCCCATCCGCCGGATCACCGGGGCGACGCGCTGCACGCCGTGCCGGTAGGCGCCGCGGGCGGCCCGGCGCACGATCTGCCGGACCGGGCCCGGCTCCTTGTCGGCGGCGGGCGCGCCCGGCAGCACGGAGCCGTCGGGGCCGAGGTGGTGGCGGGCGAGGATGCCGGGCAGATAGCCGGGCGCCGTCGCGGGTGTGTAGTACGGGGCGAGCGGGGCGAGTCCGCCGGGCCGGCCGAGCAGCTTGGCGATCCGCTCGCGGGCGGCGTCGAAGGCGTTCTCGTAACCGCCGTCGGCGGCGACGCCCTGGCGGGCCACCCACTCCTCGTCGGGGGCCGGGCGGTGTCCGGCGTCCAGCTGGTCCCAGGAGGCGAGGCAGCCGGAGCCGACGAAGTGGTGGTTGCCGAGGGTCTCGCGCACGCCGAGGTCGCTGAGGACGACGGTGGGGATCCGGCGGTGCAGGGACTCCAGCGCGGCCGTGGAGCTGATCGTCACCAACAGGTCGGTGCGGTCGAGGACTTCACCCATGTGGCCGTAGACCAGGCGGAAGTTGGGCGGCAGGTCCAGCTTCTGCGCCAGTTTCTGGTAGGGCAGTTCCTCGATGTGGGTGGTGTGTTCGCCCGGCTTGGAGCGGAGTTTGAGCAGCACCTCGCGCTCCGGGTGCAGCCGGGCGTGCTCGACCAGGCGGTTCAGCAGGTACGTACGGTCCCTGCGGTTCTCCGGCACCGAGGGCTGCGCGGCGAAGACGACCGTGTACGGGTCGTGCTCGCCCGCGTAGGGCGCGCCGCCGAGGAACGGCAGCGCCACCTCGGTGACCGCCGAGGCGTCGGCGCCGACCCCCTCGTAGACCGCGCGGAACCGCTCCGCGTCCTGGCGGGAGTTGGCGAGGACGAGGTCGGCGCCGTGCCGCAGCAGGAGGCCGTCGGCGAGCTTCTCGTAGACGACGCCGACATAGCCGGTGACGACCACGGGGCGTCGCTCGCGGCCCGCCCAGACGCGCCCGAGGCCGTGCAGCATCGCCTGCACACCGCCGCCGACGAGGGCCAGTACGACGATGTCGTACTCCTCCTCGGCCATGGCGCGCAGGAACTCCACCGCGGTGACCTCGCGCAGCGAGTCGGCGCGCACGCCGACCTCCGCCAGTTGGCGTGCGGTGGGCGTGGCCCGGCCGCGCAGCAGGAATCCGCCGAGGGCGGGGGCGACTTGCGCACCGCCTTCGGCTGCGGCTTCCATGGACGGTCCCGGGGCGATACGGGCCGCCGTGAGGGCGCCCCATTTCCACCGGGTGTCGGAGTCCGCGAGAACCGCTATGCGGGTCGGCTTCGTTGTACTTGCTGGCACGGGGACGACGCTAGGAAGCAATTCCAAGGTAGGACCAAACCTCGAATCAACGAAAAGTTAACAACACACCACCGAGAGCCGAACTGGCCCGTCAAAGCCTGGGAAGTACATGGGATGCACCATTCCGACACATCGAGTTCACCCGTAGTACCGACACCGGCTAGTTTCACCGCCGGGCATCCTTCTAAGATTTCTCGGGTGCCCAAGCTTTCCGTGATCGTGCCGTTCTACAACGTGCAGCAATACGCCCAGGACACGCTTCGAAGTCTCCGCGCGAACGCCCGGAGCGACTTCGAATTCATCCTGGTGGACGACCAATCAAAGGATGAAACGCCCGCCATTCTCGAACGGGCGGCCGACCAGCTCTCGGACGTCGCACAGGTGCGCTACATCCGCCACGAGGTGAACGGCGGACTCGCGACGGCCCGCAACACCGGCCTGGACGCGGCGACCGGCGAGTACATCACCTTCCTCGACGGCGACGACTGGTTCGCGCCGGGTCACTGCGCCGAGCTGGTGGCCGCCATCGAGGGGCTGGGCTGCGACTTCGTCCGCACCGACCATGTGCAGACCAACGCCCGCGCCCGGTCGGTGCACCGGGTGCCGGTGGGCCGCCGCGACGAGGTGCTCGACCCGCGCGCGGCGATCCTGCCCGCCGACCGCACGACCTCCGTCGACTACGCCTACGCCTGGGCCGGCGCCTACCACCGTCGACTGCTGGACAAGGGCTTGCTGCACTTCACCGACGGGCTGCGCACGGCCGAGGACCGGCCGTGGATCTGGAAGCTGCACCGCGAGGCGGAGTCGTTCGCCGTGGTGGGTCTGCTCGGCGTCTTCTACCGCCGCGGGGTGGCCGGTTCCCTCACCCAGATCGGTGATGTCCGTCAACTCGACTTCATCCGCGCCTTCGACCAGGTGGTTCAGGAGACGGCGGCGGACCGGGACGCCGACCGGCTGCTCCCGAAGGCGGTGCGCACCTACTGTGCGATCATCGCCCACCATCTGTCGGACGAGTCCAAGTGGGAACCGGCGGTGGCCAAGCAGCTGCGCGCGATGAGCGCGGCGGCCATACAGCGGATGCCGCAGGACGCGCTCGGCGATGTGCTCGACACCATGGACCTGCGCCGGGCCGGCAAGCTCCGGCGGCTTCGGCGCCGGGTCACCACTGCGAAGGCGGCCGCGTGATGCCCCGTAGGACCACCCAGATCTTCTGCGTCTCCACGCTCTACGGCGCCGCCACCCTGGCCGCCGCGCTGGACTCGGAGTGCTTCGCGGAGGCGGACCGCCGGCTGCTGCTGGTGTTCAACAACGCCACCACCCCGGAGACCACCCCGGCGGTCGACGAGATGCCGGGGTTCGCCCCGCTGCGCGACCACTTCGACGGGGTGGTCTCCTTCAACGAGGCCATCCGCCCCTTCCACCCCGGCGCCTGGGCGCCCCGCCCGGACGACCTGCCGCTCTTCGAGCGCTATCTGCGGCTGCTGTGGGGACTCGGCGAGGACCGGGTGGAGCTGGTCCTGGAGTCCCTCCAGGTCAACCCGGCGCTCGGCCTGGCGCAGATCTTCACCGGCGCCCCCGTGGACGTCTACGCCGACGGCCTGATGAGCTACGGGCCCACCCGCAACAAGCTCGACCCGCTGGTCGGCACCCGGGTGCGGCGCCTGCTCCACCTGGATCTGGTGCCGGGGCTGAGCCCGATGCTGCTCACCGAGTTCGACGTGCCCGCCGAGGTCGTGCCGGTCGAGGCGTTCCTGAAGGTCATGGGGGAACTCGCGGGCGCCGTCGAGGACCTGCCGCGGCTGCCCGACGACTCCGCGCTGCTGCTCGGCCAGTACCTGTCGGCGCTGAACATCCTCACCCCGCAGGCCGAGGAGGAGCTGCACGTCCGGATGGTGCGCGGGGCGGTGGAGCGCGGACACCGCTCGATCGTGTTCAAGCCGCACCCGACGGCGCCGGCCCGCTACGGGCGCGCCCTGGAGAGCGAGGCCGAGAGGCTGGGCGTGGACCTCACGGTGCTGGACTCGCCGGTCCTCGCCGAGGTGCTGTTCGAGAAGTCACGTCCCGCGCTGGTCGTGGGCTGCTTCTCGACGGCGCTGTTCACCGCCTCCGCCTTCTACGAGCTGCCCGTCGCCCGGATCGGCACCGAGCCGCTGCTGGAGCGGCTGACGCCGTACCAGAACAGCAACCGGCTGCCCGCGGTGCTGGCCGACGCGGTGCTGCCGGACCTGGAGAGCCGTCCGGGCGAGGAGCCGGTGCCGACGGAGACGCTGGGCGCGCTGGTCGCCGCCATAGGGTTCACCATGCAGCCGCAGATCTATCCCGGGCTGCGCGCGGAGGCGGAGCGCTACCTCTCCGCGCACTTCGCGCCGCGCACCCAGCGCTACTTCAAGCGCAAGCGCCTGACCGCCCTGGGCCTGCCCGGCGGAATCCCGGAGCGCCTGTCCTTCCTCCCCCGCAACGCCACGGCCCGCAGGGTGGTCCGCCGCGCGAAGGCACTGAGGAAGGCCGTGCGGCGCTGAGCGAAGTCCCGGTGAACTACCGGGAGAAGCCGAGGAAACGGTGGCGAGACATCGGGTTAAACCGATGAATCCATGATAGGGCGGCGTTCGAATCCATAGGATCACGGAACGCCGCCCCATCCCCACCCCGTGAGGCCCTCATGACGAACCTCGGCCGGCTGTACTCCATGCTCGACGACGTCACGTTGCCGGACGACCTCCCCTACTCCCAGGTCAGCTCCTGGGAGCTGCGCTTCCTCTACCTCCTCGGCCGCCACCGGCTGAACGGCGAGGACCGGCTGGTCGAACTGGGCTCGGGAGGCGGCGGATCGACGTACGCGCTGGCCCTCGGGCTACGGGACAGCCCCGTGTTCGACGAGAGGTCGGGGCGGCTGCACGCGTACGACTTCTTCCATGTCGGCAAGGGCACCTTCGCCACCGAGAAGTTCTTCACCGCCGGGGCCAGGCCGAGTGACGGGGACACCTCGTTCCTGGACGACTTCCGTGGACGGCTCGCGCCGTTCCTGCCGTTCCTGGAGATCCACGCCGGTGACATCTGGCGGACATCCGACCCGGAGGACACCAGCGACATCGAGTTCCTGCACATCGACATCGCCAAGACCCCCCGCGTCTTCCGCTGTGTCTCGGAACGCTTCCTGACCCGGCTGCGGCCCGGATCGGTCGTGCTGCACCAGGACTTCGCGGGACCCCGGCTGCCGTGGCTGCACTACAGCACGGGCGCGCTGCTGCCGTACATCGAGATCGCGGGGCCGCCGATCCGCTCCACGCTCGCCTTCGAGGTCACCCGGTCGATTCCCGAGGACGTGCTGAAGACGATCTCCGAGGACGCCTTCACCCTCGACGAGAAGCTGAGGCTGATCTCCGCCGTGCAGGACCGCGTCGACCGCGACCACACCGGCGGAATCCCCTTCAGGTCGGTGCTGGAGCTGGCGAAGGCGTACGCCGCCCACTACGAGGGGCGGCACCGGCAGGCCTGGACGCTCGCGAAGAAGCTGACCGAGGACGAGTACCTGGCCCGGACCAGGGCCGACCACTTCAAGCAGCTGCGGGCCGCCTACGAGAAGGACGGCGGCGGCTCGGGATCGCTGCTGACCAAGCTGGCCAAGAAGGTCGCCGGACGCTGAGGTACGGACGGGCCCCGCACCGGGTGCGGGGCCCGTCCGCCTGCTCAACCGCCCAGGATCACCCGCAGGTCCGCCGCGTTGGCCTCGGTGATCTTCCAGAGTTCCTGCTGGCGGCCGTGGACGTCGGCGACGGTCGCCGCGTGGTCGCGTAGGAGGTCCGTCGAGCGCTCCACCAGGCGCGCGGCCAGGTGGCGGTCGTGGACCGAGACACCCCACTCGGGGCGCTCGATGTCCCGCAGGAAGTACGCCATCTTCGGGTGCGAGATCAGGCTGATGATCGGCGTGCCGCAGCCGAACGGGATCATGCCCGCGTGGCCGCGCATCCCGATGACCAGCTTGGTGCGCGCGTACAGGTCGCGGATCTCGTCGTTCTCGAAGTCGTACATCGGGATGACGGGCAGCGAGATCCCGTGCTCGCGCCGGAGGTCGAAGACGATCTTCTCGTCGTCCAGCGAGTGCGCCACGCACCGCACCTCGGCGAGCTTGCCGAGGTCCCGGACCGCCTGCGCCATCTGGGCCAGGAAGTAGCCGTAGTCGTGGCCGAACCGGAGGCCGGCGCGGTCGTAGGCGGCGTTGACGAGGATGGTGTCCTCACGGTCGGCCGGGTCCGTCCAGCCGGGGACCAGCTGGCGGGTGACCGTCGTCGGGCAGGGCTGGAAGCGGACCTTGTCGTGCAGGTGCGCCGGGATCATCGCGCGCACCTTCTCGATGGACCCGTGGTTGCGCAGCCCGAAGAAGGCGGACTTCTCCACCAGCAGCCGCAGCGAGTCCCGGAACCGGCTCGCCCGGTAGGACTGGCCGTCGAAGGCGTTGAAGCCCACGGCGTACACCGCGATCGGCACGTCGATCCGGCGCATCAGCTCGTCCGGGACGTTCCACTGCCAGGCGCTGTTGCCGTTGGGCATGGTGTCCGGGATGAACAGGCCGCCACCGCCGATGACCAGGCCGCGGCGGGCGTTGACGCGCTCCAGGGCGGCCTCGTCGAACAGCCGGTGGGCGTGGACGGAGTGCCAGCGGCGGGAGGTGGTGTCGGGGCCGAACGCGCTGCGCACGCTCTCCGGGAGGAGCTTGTCGCCGGCGTTGCCCTGGCGGTCCATGTAGAAGGCGACGTGCGCCAGCTGGTCCTCGGGGGCGCCGAGTTCCTGGGCGGGGACGGTGGCGGCGCGCTGCGCCCAGAGCCGGCTGGAGCGGTGGGTGATGTCCACGGAGAGGCCGGCGTTGGCGTACTTCAGCGCGGCGGCGTTGTCGCCGTGCACCCAGGACATCTGCGCGAGGCGGGCGTAGGAGGTGGCGGCCCGGTTGGGGGCGGCCGTGGCGAGCAGCAGCCGGGCCTTGGCCTCCTCGTAGCGCGAGACGCTCATCAGGGCGTGGCCGAGGACCTCGTGGGGCCAGGCCTCGTCGAGCGGGATGCGGACGCTCTGAAGGATGTCCACGGCGTCCTGGTAGTCACCGTTGGCGATGTGCGCGGCGGCCACCTTGCGGGCGGTCTCCACGTCCCCGGTGCGGGCGACGTGCGGGGTGCCGTAGTGCACGATCAGGTCGTGGTGCAGGCCGCCCGGCCGGGCCAGGTACTCGGCGTGGAAGTCGGCGTCGGACAGCTCGTACTCGCGCCACTTCTCCTCGGCCAGGCTGTAGCCCGTCTCGCCGCCCTGCCACGGCTTGTGGCGGCCGGTGAAGTGCAGGATCGCGGTGTCCTCGGGGACCGGGAGGTCGCCGGACAGGCGCCGCTTGACGAAGTTGTAGCGGGGGTCGAGGCGGACGAAGTCGCCGGCCAGGACGGCGTTGAGGATGCCCTGGTCGTGCTTGTCGAGTTCGTAGTCGCCGCTGCGGCCGGTGGCGTCCAGCTTCGCGCAGAACGCGTCGCTCAGGTACTCGCGCTGGATGACCAGCAGACCGGAGTTCAGCTTGTGCTGCCCGTAGAAGAACTGCGGGACGGCGGCGAGGCCCTCGCGGAGCTGGAGCAGCTCACCGAGGTCCCCGAGGACGACCATGTCGGTGTCGAGGGTGATGACGGTGTCGTACTCGCGCAGCCGGAAGACGTCGAGGATGAAGTACGCCTTGCGGACCAGGTAGTTGTCCTGGTCGCCCTTCTTGTACGCGTCGTAGTGGGTGTCGTTGACGCGGCGCAGCACGATGCGCGGGTGCAGGGCGCGGATCTTCGCGATCGACGCGGGGCGCAGGTCGTCGTAGAGGACGACGAAGTCCTCGCACACGGTCGGGTTGGACAGGGCGAGGCTGCGGAGCAGGACGAGGAAGCCCGGGAGGTAGTTCTCGTCGACGTAGGACGCGAAGGCCGTGCGCCGTTTGCCGGTGAGGGCGGCGGCGTCCGTGACGGGGGCCGCGGACAGGGTGGTCGTGGTCATCGCAGGGATATCCTCAGGTCGGTCACGCTCTGGGCCCGGTCCATGACCCATGCCTTCTCGCTGGTGTATTCGTGCACGGAGGTGATGGCGAGCTTCATGGCCTCCTGCACGCGGTAGGCGCCGCTCTCGTAGAAGTCGAAGCCGATGAGGTCGAGCTTCGGGCTGACGTCGAGGAAGTCCAGCAGGTAGAGCATGTTAAAGCCGGTGGTCGGGATGCCCGACCAGACGTCGGTGGAGAGCCTGCCGATGTTGCGGACGGGCCAGCGCAGCGATTCGTCGCCCAGGTGGGTCTGGGCGCCGGGCACCAGGCGGTTGCGCAGCGACCACTTCCAGTCGCCGGAGACACCGCCGAAGACGAGCCGGGTGTCGACCTGCTTCTCCCAGTTGAAGCCGTGCTTGTGGATGGTGGCGTGGATGTCGGTCCGGCTGCCGGTGTGCCTCGGGTCGATCCTGAACGAGTTGAAGCGCACCACCAGGTCGTAGGCGTCGATCTCGGCGCCCATCGAACTGGCTCCCACCCGGCCGGAGTTGGCGATCAGGCAGATCGACTTGCCGGCGATCCGGTTGCGGAACTCGCCGAGGCTGATCCACTGCACGCCGCCGATCGTGGGGTCGGCGACGGGTCCGCGCATCCGGTTGCGGCGCTGCTCGGCGTAGAGCGCGAGCACCTCGGTCAGCCCGGGGGTGACATCGGTGTCGGCGGCGAGCCGCAGGTCCAGGTACTGGCCGAGCAGTTCCTGGCGGTCGCCGACGGGGGCGTCGTCGAGCGCGAGCAGGGCGCCGACCAGGCGCGGCTCGGCGGCGGCCCAGTCGCCGGCGTCGTGCGCGGCGAGGCCCTCGGCCCAGGTCGCGGTGGCGTCGCCGCGGGTGAACTCCTCGGCGCGCGGGCACTGGCGGCGCAGCAGGGCGAACAGTTCGCGCTCGCCCTCGCCCGCGGCGCGCAGTCCGGCGATCCGGGCGCGGACGCCGAAGCCGTCGTCGTCGGTGAGTTCGAGGTACTTCTCGTACGCGGCGAGTGCCTCGGCCTCCTCACCGATCGCCTCCAGCAGCCGGGCGCGCATCCGCCAGCCGGCCCGGGAGTTCTTCCGCTGGGCGAGCACGGTGTCGCTGATCACCAGGGCGAGGTTCAGCTCGTCGTCGTAGCCGCACTTGAGCGCCTGGTTGGCGACGGCGAGCAGCGCGTCGAGCAGTTCGTTGCCGATCCCCGAGGCAGGGGTCGCGGCGCCCTTGACGGCGCGCTTGAGCAGCGCGGTCGCGCCGGTCGTCGGGGCGGGCACGGGGGCGGCCGGGGTGGTGCCCCAGACGACGAGCAGCTTTCTGAGCTGTTCGCCGAGTTCGACGCGGCGGCGGTCGATGCTGCCGACCACTTTGCCGCTGTGCACCGCGCAGGCACGCAAACAGTCGTCGAGCTCCCCTCCGCGCGCACGTGCCCGTCTGTTCTGGACCCTCGTCATGGCACTCCTGGATCGGTAAACCGTATTCGCATATCCGTGGGGGGATGCTGAGAAAAGTTAGGAAGGCAAGACGACTTCCAGGTGAACTCATAGGTACTACAGGACCAATCGTTGGCCTGGCGTCCAGGACAGGGCTGTGAATCGGACTAATGTGCCGGGGTCCACTCCTGAGAAAACCTGGCAAGGGGATTTCCGTGACCAGCATGACCGTCCGA
This sequence comes from Streptomyces sp. NPDC048002, assembly GCF_040653275.1. Classification (NCBI taxonomy): domain Bacteria; kingdom Bacillati; phylum Actinomycetota; class Actinomycetes; order Kitasatosporales; family Streptomycetaceae; genus Streptomyces; species Streptomyces sp. NPDC048002. The sequence goes on from NZ_JBEZNL010000040.1 coordinate 49,659, forward strand.
CCGGTGATCGAGCCGCCCCGGCGGGCGGAACGGACGGCGCCCAGGGAGACCCGGCTGCGGGCCCTGGACGGGCTGCGGCTGGTCGCGGCGCTGATGGTGGCCGCGTACCACTACGGCGGCCGGGGCGGCGAGGTGACCGCCGCCTGGGGCAGCTCGCCGACGGTCCAGTTCCCCACGCTCCACGAGTACTTCGCCTACGGCTGTCTCGGCGTCCAGATCTTCTTCGTCATCAGCGGGTTCGTGATCTGCATGAGCGGCTGGGGACGGCCGCTGAAGTCCTTCTTCGCCTCCCGCGCGGCCCGGCTGCTGCCCGCCTACTGGGTGGCGGTCCTGCTGGTCACCGCCGTGTTCGCGCTGCCGGTGGTCGCCTACGAGGCGGTCTCGCCGAGTGACGCGCTGCTGAACCTGACCATGCTTCAGCAGCCGCTCGGCGCCGACCGGGTGCTCGGGGTGTGCTGGACGCTGTGGGCGGAGGTCCGCTTCTACGCGCTGTTCGCGCTGTGCGTCGTGCTGCCCGGCGCGAACCGGCAGCGGGTCATCATGTTCTGCGGTCTGTGGACGCTGGCCGCGGTGATCGCCGAGGCCGCGAACGAGCCGCTGCTGGACCTCGTGCTGATGCCCGAGTACGCGCCCTTCTTCATCGGCGGCGTCGGCCTGTACCTCGTCCACCGCAACCACCGGGACGCCTACGCCTGGGGCATCGTCGGCGTCAGCTGGCTGATCGGGCAGCACTACGCGGTGCGGAACCTGTGGCGCCCGGCGAGCGAGGACGCCTTCGCCAACCGGACCTCGTACGGGATCGTCCTGGTGGTGACCCTGGGCTTCCTGGCGGTCGCGGCCATCGCGCTGGGGCGGCTGAACCGGGTGAACTGGCGCTGGCTGACCGTGGCCGGGGCGCTGACGTACCCCTTCTACCTGGTCCACGAGCACCTCGGCTGGGTCGTCATCGAGACCCTGCACCGCGACCTCGGCCTGCCCTCGGGGGCCACCTTCGCCCTGACGATCGCCTCGATGCTGCTGCTCGCCTGGCTGCTGAACCGTTACGTCGAGAAGCCGCTCACCCCGCGCATCCGAACGGCCCTCTCCAGAGTGCGCTGACCTCCGGGCCGGGCGAGGCTGGCGAACGACCGCTGTTCACCGGGGGTTCGACCCGGTGACGGATCGCCCGGACGCAAGTGAGCAGGCTCACCGCATGGCCAACGCACCGCAGACACACGTCCTCCCCGGTGAGCTCGGCGATGTGCCGGGCTGGTTCCCGGCCCTGGACCAGACGCTGTTCACCTGGCTCCTCGACCGCCAACGGTCCCTCGGCGAACGCGGCGACCTGCTGGAGCTGGGGGTCTACCTGGGCAAGAGCGCGATCCTGCTCGGCCGGCATCTGCGGCCCGGCGAGACCTTCACGGTCTGCGACCTGTTCGAGAGCGACGCCCCGGACGGCGCGAACCGGGCCGAGACCTCGAAGTCGTACGCGTCCCTGACCCGGCAGGCCTTCGAGCGGAACTACCTGTCCTTCCACGACACGCTCCCCCGGGTCCTCCAGGCGCCCAGCTCGGTCGTGGCGCACGAGGTCCCGCCCGGCAGCTGCCGCTTCGTCCACATCGACGCCTCGCACCTGTACGAGCACGTGTACGACGACATCGGCGCGGCGCGCGAGCTGCTGGTGCCCGACGGGATCGTGGTGCTCGACGACTTCCGCTCCGAGCACACCCCGGGCGTCTCGGTCGCCACCTGGGAGGCCGTGCTCAACCGGGGCCTGCGCCCGGTCTGCCTGAGCACGCAGAAGCTGTACGGCACCTGGGGGGACCCGGAGCCGGTCCAGGAGGAGCTGCTGGCGACGCTGCGGTCCCGGGAGGACTGCGGACTGAGCGTGCAGCAGGCCGCCGGGCACCGGCTGGTGCGGGTCCGGGCGCGGGGCATGCGGCCGCCGCCCTTCCCGCCGTCCCGGCACTACGTGGCGCCCGCCCCGGTTCCGGTGGCCGCGCCCGCGGCCGGCCGGCCCCGGCGGTCCCGGTCGCGGCGGATCGCGGTGGACCTGCTGCCGCCGATCGTGACCAGGGCGGTACGGCGCCGGATGACGAGCCGGGTCTGAGACCCGGCCGGGCCCGTGCCGCCGGTTCAGCCGGGCCCGTAGCGGGCCTCGATGCCCGCGATCACCAGCGCGAGACCCTCCTCGAAGTGCCGGTCGTGGTCCTCGAAGATCTCCGCGCCGGCCGCCGCCGACAGCGGGAAGCCGGCCAGCGCGCGGGCCCGCTCCGCCACGTCGTACCCCTCCCTGCGCTCGTCCGGCAGCGGCTTGACGCCCTGCTCCTCGATGACGAAGCCGAGGGTGTACGCGTACGTCGTCGACGTCGCCCGGACCGCCTGGGGCAGCTCGAAGCCGGCGGCCGTGAACAGGGCCAGCGTCGACTCCATCTGCTCGGCGTGCTCGATCCCGGTGAAGCGTGAGCCGCTGAAGACCCGGGCGCCGTCGCGGTAGCCGAGCAGGGCCGTGCGCAGGCCCCGGTTGGCCTTCAGCAGGCGCCCCTGCCAGGTGTCGGCGGGGTCGAGGGCCGCGCCCGCGACCATCCGGCGGTACATCTCGGTCGCCATCTCGTCCAGCAGCGCCTGCTTGTCCTTGAAGTGCCAGTACAGGGCCGGCGCCTTGACGTCCAGCTCCTTGGCGATGGCGCGCAGGGTCAGGCCGTCCAGGCCGGACTCGTTCAGCAGCTCCAGGGCGGTGGCGGCGACCCGGCGGCGGTCGAGGGGGGCTCGGCGTTCCGTGTTCACGGTTGACAGCTTAACGGCGTTAAGGCCATGCTCGGAGGCGAAGCCGCTTAACGCCGTTAAGGAGAAGAGTCATGAATGCGACGGATGTCATGGATACGGATGTCCTGATCGTGGGGGCCGGGCCGACCGGACTGGCCCTGGGGGTCGACCTGGCCCGGCGCGGGGTGGCCGCGCTGGTCGTGGAGCGGGCCGGGGCGCTGTTCCCCGGCTCGCGGGGCAAGGGGATCCAGCCACGGACCATGGAGGTCTTCGACGACCTGGGCGTGCGCGAGGCGATCCGGGCGGCGGGTGGCACCTATCCGGTCGGGATGATCTGGCAGGACGGCCGCCGGGCCGGCGAGCACCACATGTTCGACCCGGCCGAGGCGAGCGAGGACGCGCCGTACGACGAGCCGTGGATGGTGCCGCAGTGGCGGACCCAGGAGATCCTCTTCGCCCGGCTGGAGGAGCTGGGCGGGCGGGTCGCCTTCGGGCGCGAGGTGGTCTCGCTGGACCGGGACGCGGACGGGGTCACGGCTCTGCTGGGCACCGGGGAGCGGGTCCGCGCCCGGTACGCGGTCGCCGCGGACGGGGGCCGCTCGACGGTGCGGCGGGCGCTGGGCATCGGGATGACCGGGGAGACCGTGGACCCGCAGCCGATGCTGGTGGCCGACGTGCGGATCAGCGGGCTGGACCGCGACAACTGGCATGTCTTCCCGCCCGCCGGGGAGGGCGAGGGCTTCCTGGCCGTCTGCCCGCTCGCGGGCACCGAGGACTTCCAGGTGGTGGCCCAGTTCCCGGCGGACACGACCGTGGACCTCTCCCCGGAGGGCATCCGCAAGACCGTGAGCGCCCGCTCCCACCTCGCCCCCGAGGACATCACCGAGGTCCGCTGGGCCTCGGACTTCCGGCCCCGGGCGGCGCTCGCCGACGCCTTCCGCGCCGGACGGGTCTTCCTCGCCGGGGACGCGGCGCACATCCACCCCCCGGCGGGCGGCCAGGGTCTGAACACCAGCGTCCAGGACGCCTACAACCTCGGCTGGAAGCTGGGCGCGGTACTGCGCGGCGGGGCGGACGCGGCCCTGCTGGACACCTACGAGGAGGAGCGCCGGCCGATCGCCGCGCAGATGCTGGGCCTGACCACCGGCGTGCACCGCGGGGAGATCCGGCGCGGCGGCGCCACCCGCCAGCTGGGGCTCGGCTACCGCGACTCGTCCCTCACCCGGGAGACCCGCACCGCGCCGGACGCGCTGCGGGCCGGCGACCGGGCGCCGGACGGCACCCTGGGCGACGTGCGGCTGTTCGACGTGTTCCGGGGCCCGCACTGGACGCTGGTGGCGGTGGGCGCCGAGGCGCCGGAGCCGCCCGCCGGGGTGCGGGTGGCCGTCGGCGCGGAGCAGCCCTCGTACGGCACGGGCCTGTTCCTGGTCCGGCCGGACGGCTATGTGGGCTGGGCCGGCGACAGCCCCGAGGGCCTGCGCGCGTACCTCGCCCCGCTCGGGGTCTAGACGCGCGCGGGACCGCCGGTCAGGCGGCGCTCGCCAGTGACAGCTTCGCCGCGAAACCGAGGAAGAGCGCGCCGGCCGCCGAAGTGGCCCCCGCCGACAGCCGCTTGCGGCGTCGGAAGGCGGCCGCGAGCCGGGTGCCGCCGAATATCAGCGCGCTCAGGTACAGGAAGCTCGCGAGCTGCGCGAAGGTGCCGAGCACGACGAAGGACAGGGCCGGGTAGGCGTACCCGGGGTCCACGAACTGAACGAAGAAGGCGACGAAGAACAGGATCGCCTTGGGGTTCAGGAGGCTGATCACGAACGCCCGGCGGTAGGGCCGCTCGTCGGCGGCGGCCACCGGGGCCTCCTCAACCGTCAGCTCCCTGCGCGAGCGCCACATCCCGAGCGCGGCCCGCAGCATCCCGACCGCCAGCCAGGTCAGATAGCCGGCGCCGGCGTACTTCACGATCCCGAACAGCACGGCGTTGGTCTGGAGCAGCGAGGCGACACCGGCCGCGGAGAGGGTCATCAGCACGGTGTCCCCGCACCACACGCCGGCCGCCGCGGTGTACCCGGACCGCACGCCCCGGCGGGCGGCCACGGACAGCACGTAGAGCGAGTTGGGGCCGGGCAGCAGGACGATGAGGATCAGGCCCGCGAGATAGGTGGGGAGGTCGATGACGCCGAACATGGAACGGAGTGTCGCACGGGGGTACGACACTCCGTTCCGGGGTTTCGGCGGCTGAGACGGTCAACCGCCCGACGCGCAGGTCAGAAGGCGTCCGAGGGCACGTAGGTGCCCCAGATCTCCCGCAGGGCGTTGCACACCTCGCCGACCGTGGCGCGGGCCCGCAGCGCGTCCTTCATCGGGTACAGGACGTTGTCCTCGCCCTCGGCGGCCTTCTTCAGGGCCGCCAGGGCCGCGTCCACCGCCTCCTGGTCGCGCTCGGCGCGCAGCTTGGCCAGCCGCTCCGCCTGCTGGGCCTCGATCGCCGGGTCCACCCGCAGCGGCTCGTAGGGCTCCTCGGCGTCCAGCTGGAAGCGGTTGACGCCGACGACGACGCGTTCGCCCGAGTCGGTCTCCTGGGCGATCCGGTAGGCGCTGCGCTCGATCTCGTTCTTCTGGAAGCCGTGCTCGATGGCGGTGACCGCGCCGCCGAGGTCCTCCACCTTGCGCATCAGCTCCAGCGCGGCCGTCTCCACCTCGTCCGTCATCTTCTCGATGACGTAGGAGCCCGCGAAGGGGTCGACCGTGGCCGTCACGTCCGTCTCGTAGGCCAGCACCTGCTGGGTGCGCAGGGCGAGCCGGGCCGACTTGTCGGTGGGCAGCGCGATGGCCTCGTCGAAGGAGTTGGTGTGCAGGGACTGGGTGCCGCCGAGCACCGCGGCGAGGCCCTGGACGGCCACCCGGACCAGGTTGACCTCGGGCTGCTGGGCGGTGAGCTGGACGCCGGCCGTCTGCGTGTGGAAGCGCAGCATCAGCGACTTGGGGTTCTTGGCGCCGAACTCCTCCCGCATCACCCGGGCCCAGATCCGCCGGGCCGCGCGGAACTTGGCGACTTCCTCCAGGATCGTCGTGCGGGCCACGAAGAAGAACGACAGGCGGGGGGCGAAGTCGTCGACGTCCATGCCGGCGGCGACCGCCGTACGGACGTACTCGATGCCGTCCGCGAGGGTGAAGGCGATCTCCTGCGCCGGGGACGCGCCCGCCTCCGCCATGTGGTAGCCGGAGATCGAGATGGTGTTCCACTTCGGGATCTCGGCCTTGCAGTACTTGAAGATGTCGGCGATCAGCCGCAGCGAGGGCTTCGGCGGGAAGATGTACGTCCCGCGCGCGATGTACTCCTTCAGCACGTCGTTCTGGATGGTGCCGGTGAGCTGCGCGGCCGGCACGCCCTGCTCCTCGCCGACCAGCTGGTACATGAGCAGCAGCAGGGCGGCCGGGGCGTTGATGGTCATCGACGTGGAGACCTTGTCCAGCGGGATCCCGCCGAACAGCACCCGCATGTCCTCGACCGAGTCGATCGCGACGCCGACCTTGCCGACCTCGCCGTGCGCGATCGCCGCGTCGGAGTCGTGGCCCATCTGGGTGGGCAGGTCGAAGGCGACCGACAGACCCATCGTGCCGTTGGCGATCAGCTGCTTGTAGCGGGCGTTGGACTCGGTGGCGGTGCCGAAGCCGGCGTACTGGCGCATGGTCCAGGGGCGGCCGGTGTACATCGACGGGTACACACCGCGGGTGAAGGGGTACGAGCCCGGTTCGCCCAGCTTCTCGGCGGCGTCCCAGCCCGCGAGGTCGTCCGGTCCGTAGACCGGTTCGATGGGCAGTCCGGACTCCGACTCGCGCGCCATGGTGTGTTGCCTCCCGCCGAGCGGTTCGCTCGCTGATGCTGGTTACTCACTGGTACAGACTGACCCTTCGACGGACTGTAGCGGCGTGGTGCGCGCCCGGAGGAGTGCAGCACGCTGGGACCTTCCTCACAGCCTCGATGCGGCCCCGGTCACAACCATGCCCCGCCGTTCGCAACCAGTCATCCGCGGGGAGCATCTCAGTGGACGTGACGGGCATCGTGGGGGGCCGGATGAGAAGCAGGAGAACCACTGGGGCGCTGGCCGCGGCGGCGGCGCTCGCGGTCGTGTGCGGTGGCTGCACCGTACAGGCCGCGGACGGCGAGGGGGGCTCCCCCGTCCGGGTCGAGCTGCCCGGCGACAAGCCGTCCGCCTCCTCCCCGGCCTCCGCGCGACCGGACGACGACAAGCCGGAGCCCGACGGGCGCGACGAGCCCGAGGTGCTCTGGTCGCGCGGTGACACCGGCCGGGACGTCCGTGAACTCCAGGCCCGGCTGCGCCAGGTCGCCTGGCTGTTCGACGGGCCGACGGGGACGTACGACGATCTGACCGAGCGGGCGGTCAAGGGGTTCCAGGGCAAGCGCGGGCTGCCGAGGACCGGGCGGACGGACTCGGTCACCTGGGAGCGGCTGCTGAGGATGACCCGGGAACCGGGGAAGTGGGATCTGTACCTGATGGGCGGGCAGCCGGCCGCCGAGCCCGATCCGCGCTGTCTGACCGGCCGGGTGCTGTGCGTCGACAAGACGAGCCGCACGCTGCGCTGGATGGTCGGCGGCCGCACCCTGTCCACGGTGTCGGTGCGCTTCGGCTCGGAGTACACGCCGACCCGGGAGGGCGTCTTCCAGGTCTACTGGAAGTCCCGCGACCACCACTCCACGCTCTACGACTCGCCGATGCCGTACGCGATGTTCTTCAGCGGGGGCCAGGCCGTGCACTTCTCGTCGGACTTCGCGGCCCGCGGGTACGCGGGTGCCTCGCACGGCTGCGTGAACGTCCGGGACGAGGCGGCCATCGCCGACCTGTTCGACCAGGTACGCGACGGCGACAAGGTCGTCGTGTCCTGGTAGCTGTGTGGGGCGCGGGCGGGACCGGGGGAACGTGTCCCGCCCGCGCCAGGTGCACGAGCCGTAGGTACGGGGGGAACCCCGGCTCTGTGCAAGGGCCGATGACCAGTCGGCTCACTGCATACTGCGCCGGGTTCACGGAAAACGTCACACCCTGTGCGAAAAAAGGTTCAGCCACTTGCGAAACAGCAGGTCAGACGGTGCGCCGTCGGGGCCTGCCGGGCATCACGCAGCAGAGTCGGACGAGCCGTCCGGGACACCGGGGACGGCCGGTACGGCAGGGGCGCCCGGGGCGGTCGGGAACACCCTCGGGAGGGCTTTCGGGAGGGTCTCCGGGAGCGCGGTCGCGCCGGTGCCGGCGGCCTCGGTACGGCGGTCGCCCTCACGGTCGCGGCCGTCGCCGTTCCGGTCCTCCCCGGAGTCCCGCGCGCCACCGCGGTCGTCGTCCCCCCGGTCGCGGTCGTCGTTCCCGTCGCCGTCGCCGCCCCGGTCGTCGTCCTCGTCCTGCCCGAACCCACGGCCGTCGCCGGCGCCGTCACCGCCGTCGTCGGTGTCCGTCCCGGTCCCCGGGTCGCGGAGCAGGCTCGTGCAGTACGTCGACACGCGGGCCCAGCCGCCCGCGGCGCCCTCCAGGACCCGTCTGCGGTCGCCGCCGAGGTGGACTCCGTCGCGCAGGTCACGGCAGGCGGAGACGGCCGCCTCACGCCAACGGCCGGTGGCCTCCGCGCGTTCACCGGTCGCCGTGCCGGGGTCGGCACCGCCCGTCGTGGTCTCCGGGGAGGCGCTCGGGCCCGGGGCGGGCGCGCCGGACCCACTGGGCGCCGGCCGGCTCTCCACGATGTCCTCGGCGGGCGGCGACACCAGCGGCGGCTCGGGCGGCACGGCGGCCGAGACCGAGGCGGCGGGCGTCGGTTCCTCGCCGTCGAAGGGGGTGGGCAGCGCTCCCGTTCCGGCGGCGACGGCCACCCCGCCGACCATGCCGGCGGCGAGCACGGCGGCGAGCCCGAAGCGCACCGGACGGGCCCAGCGGGAGCGGCGGGCGTCGCGCGCGGCTCCGCCGATGCGGACGAGCCCGGCGTCGAAGGAGTCGGAGCGGGTCCGCCGGCCGGGGGCGGAGGGGGCGGCCGCGCGCTCGGTGCGGGCGGCCCGGAACGCGGCCAACGCGGCTGCCTCGCCGGGGAGTTCGGCCTGCGGCGGTGGAGGTTCGGCGGTCAGCGACTCAAGCGTCTTGGCGAGGCGTTCCGCATGATCGCGGTGGGCCGGTTCGACAGCTTCCAGTGGCTCCCCGCTCAGCAGACGTTCCGCCGTTTCCGGGTCCAGCCACCTGTACTGCTCGTCGGCCATCACACATCCTTCTGCGTCCGCGGCCGCGTATGCGTCACACCGGCGGACGTCACCGCGCGGCCGCGCGGCGCTCGCTGGGGCGGCAGCGCGTCGAGGACGCCGGCCGCTTCCGGATCGCTCTCCGGGGGGTCGCCGAGGAGTTCGGCGAGGCGCTTCAGACCCCGGTGCGCCGCGGTGCGGACCGCGCCCGGGCGCTTGCCCAGGGTCTCCGCCGCGGTCTTCGCGTCCAGGCCGACGACCACCCGCAGGACGACGGCCTCGGCCTGGTCCTGCGGCAGCCGGGAGATCAGGGAGAGGGTGCCGTCGGTGGCCAGCGCCTCGATGGCCTCACCCGCGGTGTCGGACTCGGCGGGCCGGCCGGTCAGTTCCGTCTCGTCGCCGCCTATCGCGGGGCGGCGGCCGCGCATGCGTATGTGGTCCAGCGCGCGGTTGCGGGCTATCCGGGCGGCCCAGCCGCGGAAGCGGTCCGCGTCCCCGCTGAAGCGGTCCAGGTCACGCGCTATCTGAAGCCAGGACTCCGACGCCACGTCCTCGGCGTCCGGGTCTCCGACGAGTGTCCGTACGTACCCGAGCAGCCGCGGATGCACCGAGCGGTACACAGTCCGGAACGCGGTCTCGTCCCCGTCCTGCGCCGCAAGCACCGCGGCCGTCAGCTCCGCGTCGTCCCCCAGCACTCGGTACCTCGGTAGATGGTCGGTGTGCGGCCGCGGCTCGCGGCCGGCGGACGGGTGTCAGCGATGAACCAGTGATCGGTCGGTGATCCTTCAACTTTTCCCCGCCCTGCGCGAAAGGCACGTTACGACCTGAAACCGCTGCTCGTCCATGTCCGTACAAGGAGCGATACCCTCGGATCGCGCCGGGGTGTGACAGAAAACGCACTCATGGCGCTGTAGGGAGTACGGGTCGCCGCGCGGCCCGTGCCGCGCGACGGCCGGGGCCTCTCCTGTGGGGGGTGGCGGCCCCGGCCGTTGCTTCGGTTCCGGGGCCGCCCCGGAGGGCGATGAGCGAGGGCCGTGTGAGGCCCGCCGGAACCTGAGACGCCCGTGAGACTCCGAACGCCCGCTCCCCGACTAGCTTGTGCTGCGTCGCGCCGTCGGCCCCGGGGGGAGGGGCATGGAGAGCCACCTCATGTCGGTACTCGGTCTCACCAGCACCGAGGAGGACGTCTACCGGCACTTCCTGCGGAACCCCGGCACACCCGCACAGCTCGCCGTCGACCGGCTGCGCGCGGACGGCACGGAGGTGGCCCGAGCGGTGGCCCGGCTGTACGACCTGGGTCTGCTGCACGGTGACGGCGGCGCCACCTGGGCCGCCGACCCCGATGTCGCGGTGGCGAGCCTGACCGAGAAGCGGCTGGACGCGGCCCACCGGACCCTGCGCCAGCTCGCGGACACCCGGTTCATCCTGCGGTCCCTGCGACGGGACGCCCCGGCTCTCGCGGCCGGCGCCGCCGAGGCCGCCGTGGCGCTGCACCAGGTCGAGGCGCTCGGGCGGGCCCATGCCCGAGCGGCCTTCACCGCGTGCTCGGAGATCCTGGCGGTGCTGCCGCGCGAGGCCCTGGTCCCCGCGGCGCCCGAGCGGGGCGTCGACCTCCGCCGTCCGCTCCGTGGCGTGCGCGTGCGGACCCTGGTCCGCGCCGACGTGCTGCGGGACCCGGCGGCGGTGGCACACCTGCGGCAACTGTTCGCGGGCGGGGCCGAGATCAAGGTCGCGGACGATCTGCCGGAACTGGTCCTCGTCTACGACCGCCGCACGGCGCTGGTCCCCCTAGACGCCGAGGACATCGGCCGGGGCATCCTCAGCATCGAGGAGAGCGGCCCGGTGCGGTGCGCTCCCCGGCCCGGGGTGCTCCCCCGGTGCGGTGCGCTCCCCCAGCCCGGTGCGCTCCCCCGGTGCGGTGCGCTCCCCCGGCCCGGTGCGGTCCGCCTCCCGGTGCGGTGCGCTCCCCCGGGGCGGTGCGGTCCGCCTCCCGGTGCGGTGCGCTCCCCCGGGGCGGTGCGGTCCGCCTCCCGGTGCGGTCCGCTCCCCGGCCCGGGTGCTCCCCGGTGCGGTGTGCTCCCCCGGTGCGGTCCGCCTCCCGGTGCGGTCCGCCTCCCGGGCGCCGTGGCCGGGCGACCCACGTGGCGCGCCCGGCGTGCGGCCGCCTCAGACCCGCCCCCGCGCCCGCCGCGACACGACGGCGCGCAGGATGCGCCGGCCCTCGGTGGACACCTCCAGCGCCGGGCGCACTCCGCCCGTGCCGTGCCCGGCGAGCAGCTCCAGGACGGTGATCTGGCGCCGGAGTTCGGCCGCGACCAGCGGCGACATGCCCTCCGTGCGGCCCTCGCGGCGGGCGTCGACCGAGGACGCCTCGTCGTCGACCAGGTCGAGCGTCCGGTGGATCCGCAGCGAGGCGACCGAGCAGGCGTCGGCCCACACCCGCATCCCGGCGGACTCCCAGTCGTCCGGAGCCGCCGCCAGCATCCGGCGGGCGAGCAGGACGGCCTCGTCGTCGGCCTCCTCCGCGGGGCGGGTGCCGTCGGCCTTGCCGCGGACCTGTTCCAGACGGTCGGCCCAGTCACCGGGGCCGGCCGGATCGGCGAGGCTCGCCCACAGGGGCCGCAGCAGTTCGTCGTCACCGCCCAGCAGCGGTACGCACCGATCCAAACAAGCCAGCCCACTGGCGGCCAGTCCGCGTTCGTCGGCCTGAGCGATCAGCTCAACCAGGCTCATCCACGCCTCCTTCTGCGGGGCCTTTGTGGGGCTCCACCGGGCCCTTCCTTAACGGAGCCCGCATTTCCCCTTACTGCGTGCGACGGCCCAGGAGTGTCACAGGGGCACCACACCGAGCCGGTCGAGCAGCTGGAAGAAGAGGTTTTCGGCCAACGGCTCGGGGTCCGCGGTGAGCACGTCGAGCAGGGGCTGCGCCGCCACGGTGTGCCCGGCCTCGGCGGCCCAGGCGACGGCCCGTTCGGCGGCGTCGCGCGGCTGGAGGAAGTAGTCCTCCAGGACGAGCCCCTCCCCCGCGCCGAGCCGGTCCCCCATCGCCTCGCGGGCCAGGCACGTGGTCCACGCCCCGCTCTGCGGACCCGCCGCCTCCACCACCGCGCAGTCGCTGTCCATCACGTACCCGAACAGCGCCGGCGCGCCGGTCTGCGCGGCGAGTTCGTGCATGTTGCCGATGTCGCCCTCGCCGCTCGGGTACTCCCACACCTGCCAGCCGCCCGGCGCCTCCTGACGCAGGGTCATGCCCGGCGCGCCGGCCAGTGCCGCAAGCTCCGCCAGCGGCCGCTCATCGCGCCCGACGACGAAGTACCCCCAGTAGCCCATGTCCCGTTCCCCCAGGCCGTTCGGTTCGACTCCGGCCGAATACACCACAGCCGCACGCCCGTTCGCAGCCGTATCGGACAATCCGGCGCATCGGGATGACACCGGACTCCTCTGCCGGACCCCCTGCCGGGCCGGGCGCCCTGCCGGGCCGGGCGGCTCCGCTCAGCCGAGGCGGCCGGCCAGGGCCTGGAACTGGGCCCAGGAGGCGTCCGGAGTGCCCGGGTTCCAGAGCTTCTCGACGGTCGCCCGCAGCGGCATCCGGATGCCGGCCGCCACCTGGTCCTGGGTCTGGGAGCCCGCGAGATCGCACCAGACGGCGAACGAACCGCCGCGGATCTGCGCGTCGTACCGGGCGGGCACGGCCTCGGTGCCGCGCAGCACGCGCGGCGTCCACTGCTCGTAGATGCGCTGTCCGGTCGGGTAGACGAAGGTCTGCGGCTCGCCGAGGACGTAGTAGAGGAACTCGTCGTTGTAGTTGATGACCTTGCGGCCCGCGCTCAGGTACTCCACCGGCTGCCGGGCGCCGATCTCCTTGCCGGTCCAGTAGGCGACCTGGATGTCCTTGTCCGCCTGGACGGAGGTGTCGCGGAAGAAGCCGTCGTTCCAGGCGCGCGGGGTCCGGTCATGGGAGCGGACGGTCGCGGCGCGGTCGTTGACCCAGCCGGTGGCGAGGTCGGCGACACCGGCGCCGGAGCCGTACTCCTCGCGGGCCGCGGCGGCCAGCTGCGGGAAGGACGCGTCGGGGTCGGACACGGTCAGCGCCTGGTACTCGTCACCGCCGAGGTGCCACTCGGCGCCGGGGAACAGCCCGGCGTACTCGTCGAGGAGGTCGTCGACGATCTCGGCGGACGCGGTCCTGGAGATGTCGATCGCGCCGCGCGTCGCCACGCCCTGCGTGTTGCGCAGTTGCAGATCGGGGTGGGCCGCGATCACCGCGCCGAGGTGTCCCGGCGAGTCGATCTCGGGGACGACCGTGATGTGCCGGGAGGCGGCGAGGTCGACGATCCGCTTGACCTGGGCCTTGGTCAGATGCGGGTCGGAGACGATCTCGGGGTGCGAGTCGGACTCGATCCGGAACGCCTGGTCGTCGGAGAAGTGCAGTCCCAGCTGGTTGTACTTCAGGTCGCCGAGCTCCCGGACCCGGTCCTCGATCCAGTCGGCGGTGAAGTGCTTGCGCGCGATGTCCAGCATGAACCCGCGCACCGGCTTGGCCGGCTCGTCCCGGACGACGCCCTCCGGGGCCGTGGCGCCGCCGTGCACCGCCTGCTTCAGGGTGCGGGTCCCGTAGAACACGCCCGCGTCGGCGGCCGCGCTGATGTTCACCCGTCCGCCGCGCACGGTCAGGGTGTAGGACTCCGGGTTCGCGCCCTCGTCGTCGTTGAGCGACAGCCGCACGTCACCGGCGCGCACGTCGTCCTTCTCGCCCGCGTAGGTCAGTCCCAGCTCCTGGGCCAGCAGCCGGCCCTCGTCGGCGAGGTCGGCGTCCCCGACCACCACCCGCTCCCCGCTGTCCGCCCGCCACCCGGGCCCGCGGGCGGGGGTGTGCGAGCGCACCGCCGGAATGGTCTGCGGCGCGCTGGAGAGGGCGTACGAGCGGCTCGGCGTGGGGTCGGCGGCGGGCCGGGAGGAACGTTCGGTGCGGGAGGGGTCGGTGGAGGTCCCGGCGGCCGCCGAACCGGCCGGGCCGCCGGTCCCGTCACCGGCGGAGGCCCACAGGCCGAGGCCCAGACCCGCGGCGGCGACCGCGGCCCCGACCATGAGGGCCCGCCGTCCGACCTTCTTCTCCGGCGCCCGGCGCCTGTGCTGACTCACATAGCCAACGTACGACCGACACGCCGGACGTGCGTCCACAAGAGGTTCCGAAACTCTCCCGTTCGGCTGAAATTCGGGTCTCCTTCGGACGGGTCCGGGTCATGGTCGATAACGTGGCGGCACATCTTTCTCACAGCTTCCCCTGCCGAAACCCACGTGACGCCCACACACCTTCCCGGCCGACTGGCCCTCCCCCACCAGCAGCGCGGCACCACCCTGGAGCGCTTCAACACGGCACCCGCCGACGAGGCCAGGCGCACCCTGCTGGCCTGCCTGCACAGCCTCCGCTGGGCCCACCGTCTCGCCGCGCACCGCCCGTACCCCACGCTGGACGTCCTGCTGGCGGCGGCCGACGAGGCGGCCTACGACCTGACCGCGGCCGATCTCACCGAGGCCCTGTCCGGCGAGGCGCTGCCGACACTCCCGGAGGACTCCTACTCGGCGGCCCACACGGCCCTGGGCGCGGCGCACACGGCCTACGCCGACAAATTCGGTCATGTGTTCGTGATCTACCTCGGGAACGTCCCGCCGAGCGAAACCCTCGATCGTGTCCTCACCGCCATCCGGTCACGATTGACAAACGATCCCGAGGACGAGCGGACGGTGGCCGCGGAGGAACTGCGCCGCCTGGCGAAGGGCCGTCTGGCCGGGCTCCTCAGAGGACCCGCCGCCCGCGCGACGAGCCACGACGGACCCGCGCGGGCCGTGTGACGGACCCGGTCGGGGCACATACCGGCACACCCCGCCCACAAGCCGCGGCACTCACCCATTCGCGTGCCACTTTGATCACACAGATAGGCCCGGCGTAAGCCAAACCCAGCCACATCGCTAACATGCTGGGGGCCGGTGGACCGTACCCGGCCGGGCCCGACCGACAGCACAAGCCGGCGCGGCCCCAATCCCCGCTCCCGGAGGGACTTCCGTGCCGGCTGGAACGCTGTACCGCGGCCGGGAAGGAATGTGGTCCTGGGTGGCTCACCGAGTCACCGGCGTCCTCATCTTCTTCTTCCTGTTCGTTCACGTGCTGGACACCGCTCTCGTGCGTGTCTCCCCCGAGGCCTACGACGAGGTCGTCGCGACGTACAAGACGCCGATCGTCGCGCTGATGGAGTACGGCCTCTCCGCCGCCGTCCTCTTCCACGCGCTCAACGGCCTGCGCATCATCGCCGTCGACTTCTGGTCCAAGGGCCCGCGCTACCAGAAGCAGATGCTCTGGTCCGCCGTCGGTCTGTGGCTGGTGCTGATGCTGGGGGCGATCTACCCCCTCCTCGGCCACGCCGCTCGTGAACTCTTCGGGAGCTGACGCCCATGTCCACGACTGAGAAGACCGCGTCCGGCATCGGCCCCGTCGAGGGCGACGCCGTGTACACCGTCGACAACCCGGCCCCCTACATCGAGGCCCCGCGCAAGCGCACCAAGAAGACCCCGAAGTCCACCCGGGGCAACTTCGAGATGGCCGCCTGGCTGTTCATGCGTCTGTCGGGCGTCGTGCTCGTCGTCCTGGTCATCGGCCACCTGCTGATCCAGCTCGTGCTCGACGGCGGCGTGTCCAAGGTCGGCTTCGCCTTCGTGGCGGGCCGCTGGGCATCCCCGTTCTGGCAGGTCTGGGACCTGCTGATGCTCTGGCTCGCGATGCTGCACGGCGGCAACGGCCTGCGCACGGTCATCAACGACTACGCGGAGCGCGCGAACACCCGGCTGTGGCTGAAGGGTCTGCTCTACACCGCCACGGTGTTCACCATCCTGCTGGGCACGCTGGTGATCTTCACCTTCGACCCGAACATCCGCTAGGCACGGGGCTGCGAGAATCATGAAGATCCACAAGTACGACACCGTCATCGTCGGCGCCGGCGGCGCGGGCATGCGCGCGGCCATCGAGTCCACCAAGCGCAGCCGTACCGCGGTGCTCACCAAGCTCTACCCCACCCGCTCCCACACGGGCGCCGCGCAGGGCGGCATGGCCGCCGCGCTGGCCAACGTGGAGGAGGACAACTGGGAGTGGCACACCTTCGACACGGTCAAGGGCGGTGACTACCTGGTCGACCAGGACGCCGCCGAGATCCTGGCGAAGGAGGCCATCGACGCCGTCCTCGACCTGGAGAAGATGGGTCTGCCGTTCAACCGCACCCCGAACGGCACCATCGACCAGCGCCGCTTCGGCGGTCACTCCCGCAACCACGGCGAGGCCCCGGTCCGCCGGTCCTGCTACGCCGCGGACCGCACCGGCCACATGATCCTCCAGACGCTGTACCAGAACTGCGTCAAGGAGGGCGTGGAGTTCTTCAACGAGTTCTACGTCCTGGACCAGCTGATCACCGAGGTCGACGGGGTCAAGCGGTCCGCCGGCGTGGTCGCCTACGAGCTGGCCACCGGTGAGATCCACGTCTTCCAGGCGAAGGCCGTCATCTACGCCTCCGGCGGCACCGGCAAGTTCTTCAAGGTGACCTCCAACGCGCACACCCTGACCGGTGACGGTCAGGCGGCCTGCTACCGGCGCGGTCTGCCGCTGGAGGACATGGAGTTCTTCCAGTTCCACCCGACCGGCATCTGGCGCATGGGCATCCTGCTGACGGAGGGCGCCCGCGGTGAGGGCGGCATCCTGCGCAACAAGGACGGCGAGCGCTTCATGGAGAAGTACGCGCCGGTCATGAAGGACCTCGCGTCCCGTGACGTCGTCTCGCGCTCCATCTACACGGAGATCCGTGAGGGCCGCGGCTGCGGTCCCGAGGGCGACCACGTCTACCTCGACCTCACGCACCTCCCGCCGGAGCAGCTGGACGCCAAGCTCCCGGACATCACCGAGTTCGCGCGCACCTACCTCGGCATCGAGCCCTACACGGACCCGATCCCGATCCAGCCCACCGCGCACTACGCGATGGGCGGCATCCCGACCAACGTCGAGGGTGAGGTGCTCTCCGACAACACGACCGTGGTCCCGGGTCTGTACGCCGCCGGCGAGGTCGCCTGCGTCTCCGTGCACGGCGCCAACCGGCTGGGCACCAACAGCCTCCTGGACATCAACGTGTTCGGCCGACGCGCGGGCATCGCCGCCGCCGAGTACTCCCAGAAGGCCGACTTCGTCGAACTGCCGGAGAACCCGGCGCAGTTCGTGATCGACCAGGTGGAGAACCTGCGCACCTCCACGGGCACCGAGCGGGTGGCCGAGCTGCGCAAGGAGCTCCAGGAGACCATGGACGCCAACGTCATGGTGTTCCGCACCGAGCAGACGATCAAGACGGCGGTCGAGAAGATCGCCGAGCTGCGCGAGCGGTACCGGAACGTGTCGGTCCAGGACAAGGGCAAGCGGTTCAACACGGACCTGCTGGAGGCCATCGAGCTGGGCAACCTCCTCGACCTGGCCGAGGTCATGGCGGTCTCCGCGCTGGCCCGCAAGGAGTCCCGCGGCGGTCACTACCGCGAGGACTACCCGAACCGCGACGACGTCAACTTCATGCGCCACACCATGGCGTACCGCGAGGTGGGCGACGACGGCACGGAGACCGTGCGTCTCGACTACAAGCCGGTCGTCCAGACCCGCTACCAGCCGATGGAGCGTAAGTACTGATGGCAACCCCCGTTCTGGACAAGGTGGAGGCGGAGGCCGCGGCCTCGCCCTACATCACCGTCACCTTCCGGATCCGCCGGTTCAACCCGGAGGTCTCGGCCGAGGCCGTGTGGGAGGACTTCCAGCTGGAGATCGACCCCAAGGAGCGGGTCCTCGACGGTCTCCACAAGATCAAGTGGGACCTGGACGGCACGCTGACCTTCCGCCGCTCCTGCGCCCACGGCATCTGCGGCTCGGACGCGATGCGGATCAACGGCAAGAACCGGCTGGCGTGCAAGACGCTGATCAAGGACATCAACCCCGAGAAGCCGATCACGGTCGAGCCCATCAAGGGCCTCACGGTCCTGAAGGACCTGGTCGTGGACATGGAGCCCTTCTTCCAGGCGTACCGGGACGTCATGCCGTTCCTGGTCACCAAGGAGACGAACGAGCCGACGCGCGAGCGTCTTCAGACGGCCGAGGACCGCGAGCGCTTCGACGACACGACGAAGTGCATCCTCTGCGCGGCCTGCACCTCCTCGTGCCCGGTCTTCTGGAACGACGGCCAGTACTTCGGCCCGGCGGCCATCGTCAACGCGCACCGCTTCATCTTCGACTCGCGTGACGAGGCCGGGGAGCAGCGGCTGGAGATCCTCAACGACAAGGACGGCGTGTGGCGCTGCCGCACGACGTTCAACTGCACGGACGCCTGTCCGCGTGGCATCGAGGTCACCAAGGCGATCGCCGAGGTGAAGAAGGCGCTCATCACGCGCCGCTTCTGAGCCTCACCCGTCCCGGCCCGAGGGCCTCGCACCCGCCGACGCGGGAAGCGGGGCCCTCGGGCTTTCCCGCGCCCCGGGACGGCCGGTTTCCCGCGTCCTGGGCCCGCCGCCCTCCCGCGCCCCGGGACGGCCGCTCTCGCGCGTCCTGGGGCCCGCCTCTCTCGTGCCGTGGGCCCGCCGCCGGGCCGCCGGTCCCCGGTCAGCCGCCGGTCCCCGGTCAGCCGCCGGTCCCTGGTCAGCCGCCGGCCAGGGGTATCAGCCGCAGGAACGTGACCTCCGTGTCCGCGGTCAGCTCGACCTCGTCGTCCGCATCGGTGAGTTGGCGGTCGCCCACGAGCAGCAGCAGGCCATTGCCCTCGAACGCCCTCAGGGCCGCAGCGATCTGCCCCTCGGGGTCCGTACGGCGCCGACGGCCCGCGGCGATCTCCTCGCGCACCCGGCGCCGGATCAGTTCCCGCGCCGTCAGGCGCTCTTCGGCGACCTCCAGCGTCGGGCCCGGCTCGCGCCGCCCGGAGGTCGTCTCGTCGACGAAGGTCACGTGTCCCATACGCCGACCGTACGAGGCGCCACTGACAATCCCGCACTCCGGACGATCATCGACCTACTCTGACAGTGTGTCAGATGACGAGTCGTACGAACTGCTCGGGTTCGACAACGTGCTGCTGCCCGTCGGTGATCTCGGCGAGGCCGTCGGCTTCTACGAACGCGCCGGGTTCGGCGTGGGGTTCCGGTTCGACGAGGCCGGGATCGCACTGCTGAAGGTGGGTGACGAGACGCCCGGGATCCTGCTCCGCCAGGAGGACGGCCTGGGGCACCGGCCGCCGCCCTGGCCCGCGCCCCGGGTATGGCTGGAGGTGCCGGACGCCCGCGCCGCCGCGGACCGCCTCGCCGGGTCCGGGATCGCGCCGCTGGACCCGCCGTTCCCGGTGGCCACCGGCTGGACCGTCGAGTTCGCCGACCCCTGGGGGAACGTGGTCGGTCTGACCGACTACTCCCGGCGCCCGGCACTCGGCCGACCGGTGTGACGCGGGCCTCGCGCAAGCGAGTTGAACACGTTCAAAGACAGGTCTACAGTCGTCCCTGTCAGCGTTTTGAACGCGTTCAAGAAGGGGGGAGGCCATGGACCGCGTGGTCATCACCTACGCCATCTACCTGGCCGTCAGCATCACGCTCACCGTGTGGGTGGCCCGGACACTGAGCCGCAACGGGCGCGTCTTCCTGGCCGACGTGCTGCGGGGCAACGAGGAACTCGCCGACGCCGTGAACCAGTTGCTGGTGGTCGGCTTCTACCTGGTCAACCTCGGCCTGGTCGCGCTGTTCATGGGCGACGGCGGGGACGTCTCCGACACCCGCGGCATGTTCGAGAGCCTGTCGGTCAAGCTCGGCGTGGTGCTCCTGGTGCTGGGCGTGATGCACCTGTTCAACGTGTACGTCCTCAACCGGATCCGCCGCCGGGGCCGGATGGAGCGCGAGCCGCTGCCGCCCGTCCCGCCGCAGGAATGGCTGCGGGCGTGACGGCCGACGCCGCAGCCGACCGGGACCCCGCGCGGGTCCCGGTCCGCGGGCTCACCGTGCTGTACGACGCGCAGTGCTCGCTGTGCGCCTTCGTACGCGACTGGCTCGTGCGCCAGCCGCAGTTGGTGCCGCTGGAGCTGGTGCCGGCCGGCTCCGAGGAGGCCGTGCGGCGCTTCCCCGGGCTCGGCCGGACCCGGGAGGAGATCACGGTCGTCGGGGACGGCGGGCAGGTCTACCGGTCCGCCGCCGCCTGGATCGTGGTCCTCTGGGCCCTGCGCGAGCACCGGGCACTCTCCCACCGCCTGAGCCGGGGCACCGGCGCCTGGCTGGCCCGGGGCGCCGTGCTGGCCGCCGCCCGGTGGCGGGGCAGGCAGTGGGGCGGGCAGGCGTACAGCTCCACGGACGGCTGGACCTACCGGCCCGCCCAGGGCTGGGTCCACGGCCGGCCCTAGGGCCGCTCGGCCGGGCCGGTCCGGACTGGTTAGTCTCGCTCCGTGCCCTCGAAGAACGACAGCCCCGAACCCAGCAAGTCCGAGCAGACCCGCGCGCTGATCCTGGAGACCGCGATGCGGCTGTTCCAGGAGCGCGGCTACGACAAGACCACCATGCGGGCCATCGCCCAGGAGGCGGGCGTCTCGGTCGGCAACGCCTACTACTACTTCGAGGGCAAGGAACACCTGATCCAGGGCTTCTACGACCGGATCGCCGTCGAACACCAGGTGGCGGTCCGGGAGGTGCTGGCCCGCGAGACGGATCTGGAGGCCCGGCTCGCGGGCGTACTGCGGGCCTGGCTCGACATCGCCACGCCGTACCACGAGTTCGCGGTGCAGTTCTTCAAGAACGCCGCCGATCCGGACTCCCCGCTGAGCCCCTTCTCCCCGGAGTCGGAGCACGCGCGCGTGGCGGCCGTCCAGGTCCACCGGGACGTGCTCGCGGGCGCCACCCGGACGAAGGTGCCGGAGGAACTGCGGGACGTCCTGCCCGAGCTGATGTGGCTGTCCCAGATGGGCCTGGTGCTGTACTGGATCTTCGACCGCACCCCGGACCGCGAGCGCAGCTACAAGCTCGCCGAGCGCGGTGCCCGGCTCACCGCGCGCGGAGTGGCGCTGGCCCGGTTCCGGGTCCTGCGGCCGCTCGTGCGCGAGGTGCACGAGCTGTTCACGGACTTCCTGCCGGGCATGACCAGGGTGATGCCCGACCCGGCCCGCAAGGATCCCGAGCCGGCCGGGAAGGAGGGGGCGCCCGCCGCACCGGACGAGCGCCCCTGACCGCGTCAACCGACGGCTTCCGCCGGCCGCGTCAAGCGGCGGCTTCCACCGGCCCCGTCAACCGACGGCTTCCGCCGCCGCGTCAGCTGATCGCGTCAGCTGATCGCGTCCACCTCGCCCTCGGCGAGTTCCACGTCGTGCACCAACGGCCTGCCCTCCACCACCACGTGCCGCGCGCGCGACCCGTGCTCCTGGGTGGTCGCCGCGAGCAGATAGGTGCCCGGCGCCGGGACCGAGACGATGTACGAGCCGTCCGCGAGGGAGGTCACCCGGTCCAGCTGGCGGCCGCCCTTCGTCAGCAGGGTCACCGCGGCGCCCGCCACCGCCTCGCCGTCCGCGGTACGGATGTAGCCGTGCACCGCGGAGGCGCCGCCCTCGGGGGCCGGCTCCGGAGCGGGCTGCTCGGCCGGCTCCACCGCCAGGTGCGGCAGCCGCTTCTCCAGACCGGCCGGCAGCCACCAGTTGGCCTTGCCCAGCAGGTGCATCGCGGCCGGCACCAGCGCCGTACGCAGGATGAACGCGTCCAGCGCCACCGCGGCGGCGAGGCCGACGCCCGCCATCGCGCCCTCCATGTCGCCGCTGAGGACGAACGCGGAGAACACGCAGATCATGATCAGGGCCGCGCAGTTGATGACCCGGCTGGTCTCCGCGAGGCCCACCCGGACCGCGCGCGCGTTGTCCTTGGTGTGCACCCACTCCTCGTGCATCCGGCTGACCAGGAAGACCTGGTAGTCCATGGAGAGGCCGAAGAGCAGCGAGAGCATGATCACCGGCAGGAACGAGGTGATCGGCCCCTCCTTGCCGACCCCGATCAGCTCGGTGCCCCAGCCCCACTGGAAGATCGCCACCAGCACACCGAAGGAGGCGGCCGCCGCGAGCAGGTTCATCACCGCGGCCGTCAGCGGCACCACCAGCGACCGGAACGCGATCATCAGCAGCAGGAAGCCCAGCGCGATGATGGTCGCCACGAAGTACGGCAGCCGGTCGCCGGTCACCTCGGCGAAGTCCTTGAACACGGCCGTCACACCGCCGACATGGGCCTCGGCCCCGGCCTGCGGGAGCACCTCGTCGCGCAGCCGGTCGATGAGTCGGTCGGTCTCCTCGGACTGCGGTGACGTCGTCGGCACGACGTTGATCACCGAGACGCCGTTGGCGGGCGGCACGGCGACCGCCTGCGCCACGCCCTCGGTCGACTGGATCGCGGTGACCAGCGAGTCCGGCGCGGGGCCGTCCACCACGACCTGGAGCGGACCGTTGACCCCGGGCCCGAAGCCCTCGGCCAGCAGGTCGTACGCCTGCCGGGTGGTCGTGGAATCCTGGTGGTTGCCCTGGTCGGTGGCGCCGAGCCGGATCGACAGCAAGGGCAGCGCGAGCACCGCCATGACCACCAGGGCCCCCGCGGCGATGGCGCGCGGCCGCTTCTGCACGTACGTCGACCAGCGCGCGGCGAGTCCGCTCGCCTCCTCCGGCTCCGGTCCCGTCGCCGCCAGCCGGCGCCGCTGCCTGCGGCTGAGGACACGCGGGCCGAGCAGCCCGAGCAGCGCCGGGAGCAGGGTGATCGCGGCCAGCACGCTCAGCACCACGGTCAGCGAGGTCGCGACGACCACGCCGTCCAGGAACCGCATGTTCATCACCAGCATGCCCGCGAGCGCGATGCACACCGTGCCGCCGGCGAACAGCACCGCGCGTCCGGAGGTGTTGAGGGCCGTCACCGCGGCCTCCTCCGGTTTCATCCCGCGCAGGATGCCGCGCCGGTGCCGGGTGACGATGAACAGCGCGTAGTCGATGCCGACCCCGAGGCCGATCAACGAGCCCAGCAGCGGCGCCACTTCGGGCACGTCGGTGACATGGCTGAGCAGCATCGTGGAGAGCATGCCGGTGCCGACACCGGCGACGGCCACCACGATCGGCAGCAGCATCGCGAACAGGGAGCCGAAGGCCAGGAACAGCACGACGGCCGCGGCGAGGATGCCGACCGCCTCCGCGGTGCCCGCCGGGGGCTCCTGGGTGCGGGCGATGGCCTGGCCGCCCAGCTCCACCTGGAGTCCGTCCCGCTCGGCGGCCTGCGCGATGTCGACGATCTCCTCGATCGTCTCCTTCGGGATGGCGTTGGCCTGCTCCTCGAAGGTGATCTGGGCGTACGCGATCCGCCCGTCCTCACTGACGGCCGCCGCCCCCGGGGTGCCCGCGTAGGGGTCGGTGACCTCACCGACGCCCTCCATGCTCGCGATCTCCTCCAACGCGGGCTGGACGCGGGAACGTACGGCCTCGTCCCGTACGGAGCCCTCCTCGGTCTTCCACACCACCGTGTCGGTGTCCCCGGCGCGCTCCGGGAACGCCTTCTCCATCAGGTCGTACGCGCTCTTGGAGTCCGTGTTCGGCAGGGAGAAGACGTTCGCGTAGTCCGTGCCCGCCGCGGATCCGCCGAAGCCCAGGCCGAACAGTGCCCCCAACCACAGCAACAGGACCACCAGCCGGTGCCGATAGCACCACCGTGCCAAAGTCGCCACGCTCAACGCTCCTTCATCGGTCGTCGGTCGGTCCCCCAGGTCCTGGCACCAGAATTGGGGGCGGAGCGGGGGCGCGGACACGCGGCGGGCCGGACTCTCAAGGAACTCCAAAGCGCGGAAGGTGCCCGGCCGTCGGCGCGCGTGCCGATACTGGGGGCATGACAACGGCTGCGGGCACCGTGCTGGTCGTCGAGGACGAGGAGAGCATCGCGGACGTCCTCGCCATCGCCCTGCGCTACCACCGGTTCGAGGTGATGACCGCGGGCACGGTCCGCGAGGCCCTGGCGCTCGCCGGGCGCACCCGCCCGGACGTGGCGCTGCTGGACGTGATGCTGCCGGACGGCGACGGCCGCGCCCTCGGCCGCGAACTGCGGTCCCGGCGGCCCGACCTGGCGCTCGTCTTCCTCACCGCGCGGGACTCGCCCGCCGAGATCGTCGGCGCCCTCGGCTTCGGCGACGACTACATCACCAAGCCCTTCGACATCGACGTGGTGATCGCCCGGATCACCGCGGTCCTGCGCCGCACCCGCTCCGCCGACGTCCTCCCGCAGCGCCCGCCGCTGCGCTACGGCGACCTGGAACTGGACGAGTCGACGTACTCCGTGCACCGCGCGGGCCGCACGGTGGAGCTGACCCCCACCGAGTACGCCCTGCTGCGCTTCCTGGTCCGCAACGGCGGCCGGATCGTGCCCAAGGAGCAACTGCTCAGGCATGTCTGGCAGTACGAGCACACCCCGCCCGAGTCGACCGTCGTGGAGACCTACATCAGCTATCTGCGCCGCAAGCTGGACACCCTCGGACCGCCGGTGATCACCACCCGGCGGGGCGTGGGGTACGGACTGGCGTGATGCTGGGGCACCTGTGCCGCGGGCACCGCGGAATCCACTCGCTGCGCGGCAAACTGACGCTGGCCAACGTCGCGTTGCTGGCGCTCGGGGTGGTCGCGGCGACGGCGATCAGTCTGATGACCGCCCGCCACTACCTGCTGGACAAGATCGACTCCGAGCTGGTCTCCACCCGCACCACGCTCCAGAACGCCGGCTTCTCCCTCCGCCAGGTGGAGTCCCTCGGCGAACTGGGCATCGCCATGGACCAGTTCGTGGGGGACGGCACCGAGAGCGGTTTCCCCTCCTCGACCACCTCGGTGTTCGTCGCCGTGGACGGCGCGGGCCGCCCGGTGGCGCTCGGTCCGCTCGAACCGACGCCGCGCCAGCGGGAGATCGCCGCGGCGGCCGGGGACCCCGCCGCCGTCGCCGCGCGCGCCGAGCCCCGCGACATCGACGTGGACGGCACCCCGTACCGGATGATCGGGGCCCGGCTGTCCGACGGCACGCTGGTGCTGATCGCCACCTCCACCGACGCCCTGCACGAGGGCATGGCCAAGGCCGTCAAGCTGGACCTCGCCTTCGGGAGCGTGCTGCTGGCGCTGCTGGCCTGTGTGACGCTGTTCAGCGTGCGCCGCCGGATGCGCCCGCTGGAGGACATGGTGGAGACCTCCTCGGCCATCGCCGAGGGCGATCTGACCCGCCGGGTGCCCTCCAGCCGGGAGGCGACCCTGGAGGTGGAGCAGTTGCGCACCGCCCTGAACTCCATGCTCCACCAGGTGGAGTTGGCCTACCGCACCCGGGAGCGCAGCGCGGCCCAGCTGCGCCGCTTCGTGGCGGACGCCTCCCATGAACTGCGCACCCCGCTGTCCGCGATACGCGGCTATCTCCAGCTGTACGACAAGGGCATGCTCAACGATCCCGACCAGCGCAAACGGGCCTGGGAGCGGGTCATGGCGGAGGCCGACCGGATGGGCCGGCTGGTGGACGAGCTGCTCTGTCTGGCCCGGCTGGACCAGCAGCCCGAACTCCGCTTCCGCAACGTGGATGTGAGCCGGCTGGTCCGGGACGCCGCCGAGGACCTGCGGGTGCAGCAGCCGGACCGTCCGCTCACGGTGGCGGCCGAGGGCGCCCTGCTGGTCCGGGCCGACGAGTCGGGGCTGCGCCAGGTGCTGGGCAACCTGCTCACCAACGTCCGCGTGCACACGCCCGCCGGGGCGCCGGTCCGGATCGGGGTGGACCGGGACGACGGTGTGGTCCGGCTGTGCGTGGCGGACGAGGGTCCGGGGCTGGACCGGGAGGACGCGCTGCGGATCTTCGACCGGTTCTTCCGGGCGGGCGGCGGCGCGGGGAGCGGGCTGGGCATGGCGATCGTGCAGGGGGTGGTGACGGCGCACGGGGGTGAGGTCGTCGTCGACACGGCGCCGGGTCTCGGGCTGAGCGTGACGGTGACCTTGCCGGCGTGAACCGCGGGATCGGGCCACGCGGTCGGCTCCGGCCGCCGAGCTGTCCGACCCGGCCCAGTCTCCGGATCACGCCGCCAGGCCGTCAGATCCAGCCCAGCCGCCAGAGGCGGAACACCCCGGTCCCGTCGGACAGGTACTGCCCGCCGCCCACGTCCTCGCTGGTGACGACGTACTCCTTGGCCTGCCACAGCGGGAGCACCGGCACGTCGTCGGCGACCCGCTGCTGGAGTTCGCGGAAGTCGTCCGTGGCCTCCTCCCGGTCGGCGAACCGCTGGCTCTCCTTGATCAGGGCGTCGACGCCCTCGTCGCTGTAGCCGGTGTTCATGGTGGAGCCGGTGCCCACCAGGGGCGCCCCGTAGGTGTCGGGGTCGGGGAAGTCGGCGACCCAGCCCACGGCGTACGCGTCCAGCTTCCCGGCCGCCCAGCGCTGCTGGAAGTCGGTCCACTCGTAGCCCTTGAGCGTCACCTCGAACAGGCCGTCGGCCTCCAGTTGCGTCTTCAGCTCCTCGGCCTCCTCCGCCGCGGCGCCGCGCCCGGTGGCGTAGCCGTAGCTGAAGCGGACCGGCAGGCTGACGCCCGCCGCCCGGAGCAGTTTCCGCGCCCGGCCGGGGTCCTGCTTCGGGTACGTGTCGAAGAACGACGTCGTGTGCCCGGTGATCCCGGTCGGGATCAGTGAGTACAGCGGGTCCACGGTGCCCCGGTAGACGGTCGCCGCGAGCTTCTCCCGGTTCACCAGCCAGGCCAGGGCCTGCCGTACCCGTACGTCGTGCAGAGGCGAGTCGGCGCGGGTGTTGAGGTAGAGGTTGCGGACCTCGGAGCTGTCCGCCTCGGACACCCGCTGGCCGGAGTCACCGGGGTCGAGGGCGGCGAGCGTGTCGGGCGGCAGCTGACGGGTGGCGACGTCGACGCGCCGCCCCCGCCAGGCCCGGTCCAGCTGGTCGGCGTCCTCGAAGTACCGCAGGTCCACCGGCCGTCCGGCGGACGGCACGGCACCCTTGTAGGCGGTGTTGGGCACCAGCGCCGCCCGCTCGCCCCTGGTGTACGAGGACAGCTCGTAGGGACCCGTGCCGTCCACGCCGGCGTCCGTCCGCAGGCCGTCCACCGGGTACTTGGTGCTGTCGACGATCGAACCGGCGCCCGTGGCCACCTTGTACGGGAACGTCGCGTCGGGCGAGGAGAGCTGGAAGGTGACCTTCATGCCGTCGGCGGAGACGGAGTCCAGCGTGTCGAAGAGGGAGGCGGGACCGACCTCGGACCCGATCGCCCGGACCCGGTCGAAGGAGTACTTGACGTCCCGCGCGGTCATCGTCCGCCCACTGGGGAAGGTGAGCCCCTCGCGCAGCTCGCAGCGGTACGTACGCAGCCGGCTGTCCGTCCAGGCGCAGCTCTCCGCCGCGTCCGGCACCGGTTCGGCGCCGCCCGCCTCGAAGGTCAGCAGCGACTGGAAGACATTGCTGAACAACGCCCAGGAACCGGCGTCGTAGGCGCCGGCCGGGTCGAGCGACGTGACCACGTCCGTCGTGCCGACCTTGATGGTCCGGCCGTCGTCGCCCCCGGACGGCAGGATCTGCCAGCCGGCCACCGCCACGGCGGCCAGCACCAGAAGTATCGCGAGAATCCGCATGCGAACCGATCGCACGGTGCCTCCCCGGGTCCCGGACGGACCCCAGCGCATATGCCACTCCCCTAGCGGCGGGCACACCTAACCACACGGATTTCAACGGGGGGAAGGGGCATCGGGCCGAACTAAGAAAACACTTACCGGCGGGTGTTTCCGGGAGATTTCGGGGTGCGCACCGGAGCGGATTCAGTACACGACGGCGAACCCGAACGCCCCGACGCACACCGCGATCACTAGGGCGTGTTTTGAAAGTCCCGTCGTCCGCCCGAAGGGTGGGCCCCGCGGCGTCGTGGGGGTACCTCCCGGTCGAGCGCAGCCGAGACTGGGGGAGCGTGCGATCGCAAGGCGCCGGAGCGCCCTAATAGCGGAGCTATTCGGGCGTTTCGGCAACGCGGCTGGGGGTCCCCCCTCTGGGGGAGTGCGTG
>NZ_JBEZNL010000041.1:0-72399 GCF_040653275.1 Streptomyces sp. NPDC048002
GCGTGCTCCGTGTCACCCGGGCCCAGCCCCCCACCACCACAGGCCAGCCCCCCACCACCACAGGCCAGCCCCCCACCACCACCGGCCAACGCCCCGATGCCTCCGCTCGGCAGCCCACGACCCAGGGGCCGAAGCCCGCCACCGCCGGACAGGAGTGACGTCATGCCGCTGCACCCCGAGATCGCCAGGATCCTCGCCACCCTGCCCGCCCCGCCCGAGGGCCCCCTCGACCCGGAGGCGCTCCGCGCCGCGGACGAGGCGCAGGTCGCTCCCCCCGAGGAACGCCTGCCGCTGCACTCCGTGGAGGACCTGACCGCGCACACCGCGGCCGGAGACGTCCCGGTACGGGTCTACACCCCCGACGACGGGGACACCCACGGTCTGCTGGTCTACTTCCACGGCGGCGCCTTCTTCCTCGGCAGCCTGGAGACCCACGACCACGTGGCGCGCTCCCTCGCCGCCGCCACCGGCCTGAAGGTCGTCTCCGTCGGCTACCGGCTGGCGCCCGAGGCCGCCTTCCCCGCCGGGCTCGACGACTGCTACGCCGTCGTCCGCTGGGCCGCCGCGGAGGGCGGACGCCTCGCCTGGGACGGCACCACCCTCGCCCTCGCCGGTGACAGCTCCGGCGGGACCTTCGTCGCCGCGGTCGCGGCCCGCGCGTACGACGACGGCTTCGACCGGATCACCCACCAGATCCTCTACTACCCCTCCCTCGACCTGGACTTCGACGTCGACCGCTACGCCTCGCTGCGGGAGAACGCGGTCGGCTACGGCCTGGAGACGGCCGGCCTGAAGCCGTTCAACTCCTTCTACCTCGACAGCGGAGCCGACCCCGCCGACCCGCTGGTCTCCCCGATCAGGCGCGCCGACCTCACCGGCCTGCCGCCGGCCCTGGTCGTCACCGGCGAGTACGACCCGCTGCGCGACGAGGGCGAACTGTACGGGCGGCGGCTGCGGGAGGCCGGAGTCGAGGCGAAGGTGAGCCGGTACGCGGGCGCGGGCCACGGGTTCGTCCAGCACTTCTCCTGGCTCCCGGAGTACCGCGAGGTCTTCGCCGAGACGAGCGCCTTCCTCAACCGGCGCTGAACCACCCCGCCGCGCGTACGAGTTCGCAGGAGAGAGTCATGACGCCCGAAGTCCCCGTCCACCCGCTGGTCTCGCCCTGGGGCCGGTTCGGCCTCTACAGCTTCTACATCGACGCGCCCCAGCCGGCGATCGTGGACACCGGCATCGCCGGCTCGCCCGCCGAGGGAATGGCCCCCGCGCTGCGGGCGATCGGCCGCCGGATCGAGGACGTGCGCTGGATCCTGCTGACCCACGGTCACATCGACCACGTCGGCGGGGCGCACGCCCTATGGGAACTCACCGGCCGGCGGGCCCAGGTGGTGATCCACGAGGCCGACGCGCCGATGCTGCGCTCCCGGCAGGCCCATGTCGACGAGTACACCGCGGGCCGCGGCCGCTACCTCGGCGATCCCGAGGGCGAGGCGAAGGTGGCGGCCGCCGCACGGCAGGTCATCTCCGGGGAGATGGAGCCCACCCTGCTGGTCCGCGGCGGCGAGACCCTCTCCCTCGGCGGCGGGGTCACCGTCTCCGTGCACGCGATCCCCGGGCACACCCCCGGCTCCGTCGCCTACGTCCTCGACGGGCAGCGGGCGGTGTTCACCGGTGACGCGGTCCAGGCCCACGGCGCCGCCAACGGCTTCCCCGGCTACACCGACCCGGTCGCCTACCGCGTCTGCCTGGAGTACCTCCAGGTGCTCCGGCCGCGCCGGCTGTACCTCGGCCACCCCTACCGGCGGCCGGACGGTACGCCCTACGGCGTGGAACTCGACGCGGCCGCGGCCCAGGAGGCCCTCGCCGAGAGCCTCGCCGTCGAGAGCCGGGTGAGCGAGGCCGCCCGCGCCTGCCTGGCGGCCGGACCACGGGAGACGGACTCGCCGTACTCCCCGTTCGCCGAAGCGGCCGAGGCGCTCGGCTACACCGGCGACCCGACCCTCGAACCGTCGCCGTTCTTCACCTCGATGCACGGCTACCGCCGCCAGTACGCACCGCACTCGTGACACAGGAGCCCCCCTCATGACCGACTTCCACACCGTCCGGGCGGGCGGGCGCGACATCGCCGTCCGCAAGGACCTCCGGGTGCCGATGCGGGACGGTGTCACCCTCGCCGCCGACGTCTACGGCGAGCCCGACCCCACCCCGCGCCCCGCGCTGGTCGCGCTGAGCCCGTACGGCAAGGAACTCCAGGCCCTCGCCCTCACCACCCCGCCGCAGCGCAGGCCGAGCCCCATGTGGGACGGCTGCATCGAGGCGGGTGACATAGCCCGGGTCGTCCAGGAGGGCTACGTCCACGTCATCGGCGACCTGCGCGGCTCCGGTGCCTCCGGGGGCGAGCACATCGGCAACTACAACGCCGGCGGTGTCTCCCTGGGCCAGGACGCGTACGACTTCATCGAGTGGGTCGCGGCCCAGCCCTGGTGCGACGGCAACGTGGGCATGATCGGCATCTCCTACTTCGGTTCGATGCAGGTGCTGGCCGCCGCCGAGCGCCCGCCGTCCCTGAAGGCGATCTTCGTCAGCGGCGGCCACTACGACTTCTACGAGACCACCTACCACGGCGGTGTCATGTGGTTCATGCCGCGCGCCGCCCGCGAGGGCCGCGGCGGCGACTCCGGCTGGGCGTTCACCGACGGCGTCAAGTCCCGCATGCTGGAGACCTTCTCGCCCGAGGAGATCAGGGAGAAGGTCGCCCGGCGGCTCGCCGACCCCGACGTCGCGGCCTGGCCCAACCTGGTCCATGTGCTCAACTACCCCAAGAACCACGAGGCCTGGTTCGACATCGTGATGAACGAGGTCGACGGCGACTGGTACGAGGAGCGCAACCCCATCACGCTGGCGCCGCGGATCGACATCCCCGTCTGGCTTCAGATCGACCAGGGCCGCGGCTGGACGATGGACGGCACCATCGAACTGTTCCACGCGCTGAAGGGTCCCAGGAAGCTCGACATCGGCCCCTACCCGCCGATGCAGTCGCGCCCCTTCGTCGAGGAGCACGACAAGATGTTCCGCTGGTACGAGTACTGGATCAAGGGTGTCGACAACGGGATCATGGACGAGCCGGCGGTCACCGTCCACGTCGAGGGCTCCCGTACGTACGCGACCGGTGACACCTGGCCGCCGAAGGAGGTGGAGCACCGGTCGCTGTACCTGCGCCCGCGCCGCAGGCTCTCCTTCGAACCGGAGCCGATGGGCGCCGAGTACGCCGCGCCGGACGGCTTCTACCAGGCCCCGCTGACGGTCACCGACCAGGTGGAGATCATCGGTTGGAGCACCGAGCCCTTCGAGGAGCCGACCGAGATGATCGGCCAGGGCGCTGCGCACCTCTTCGCCGAGATCGACCAGCCGGACACCAACTTCATCCTGCGCCTGTGGGACGAGGCGCCGGGCGGCGGGCGGCAGTTGATCACCACGGCGTACCTCAAGGCCTCGCACCGCGAGCTGGACGAGGAGCGCACCACCGAGGGCGACCCCTACCACCCGCACACCCGGGCGGTGCCGGTCGAGTCGGGCCGGATCGAGGAGTACGTGCTGCGGGTCTACCCGTTCGCGGCGACGTTCCGGCCCGGCCACCGGCTGGTCGCGGAGCTGTCCAACGACGAGCCCCTGGCGGACGCGCACAACTCCCTGCTGCCGCCGGACGCCTTCCACCTTCCGGTGGGCCGCCCGGTCACCCACAAGATCTACCGCGACGCCGCCCACCCCTCACGCCTGGTGCTTCCGTTCACCACGCGCGCGGCGGCCGACACCCCGCGGTAGCCCCGGGCGGGTCCCGGCCGATGCGGCGGCCGGGACCGCGGACGACCCGACGGCCGGCCCGTGGAAACGGGCCGGTCGGTCCGGCACGCCCGGACGCGGTGCAGGCGGACTCGGCCCCCTCTCAGCGCCGTCCGGCCCTCCGGTGGAGGTCGAAGAGGGGTTCGATCGCGTCCCGGTCGCGAGTTTCGAAAATCCGTGCCGATCCGGACTCCCCGACTCCGAGCGATACTTGCCAAGTTCAGCGCGGGTGCGGTGCGCCATCGCGGACAGGAACCGACCGGATCGATTCCTCAACACGTCATGAATTACCCGTACCGCGACGCCATCGTCCCTCGTTATGATGCGTCTCACGCGCCCGACACCCGTCCGGGAGTCGAGGAGAGGTCATGCGTTCTTTGAGCATCGGCCGTTAGCTTCACGCCATTGAGTCGAACGGGGGCGGTTCGAAATGGGTGGTTTTCTTGGCGCATTACGGCGTCGCATGGAGGCGGCGGACCCGAGCCGTGAGGCCTTCAGCTTCGTCGGCGCCGAGACCGCCGCGCGCCGGGACGGCGGCCCCGGCTCCTCGGTCCGCACCCTGACCTACGGTGAACTCGACCGGCAGGCACGTCAGTTGGCTGCTTGGGTCCAGTCGCGGGGCGGGGCGGCGCAGCGCGTGCTGCTGCCGGCTTGCGAAGGCCCGCTCCAGGTCACCGCTCTGCTCGGCTGTCTGTACGCCGGTGCCACCGCCGTGCCCTGTCCGTCGCCGCTGGACGGCGGGCGCAATGTGCGCAGACTGGCCGCCATCGCCAAGGACGCCGACGTGGGCCTCGCCCTCGCCGACTCCGCGGTGGCGGCCGAACTGTCCCGGCTCTTCGCGGGCAGCGACCTGGTCTGCCTCGCGGCGGACCGGGCCGCCCTGCCCGATCCGGAGGACTGGCGGCCCACGGTGGCGGCCGACGACGATCTCGCCCTCATCCAGTACACGTCCGGCTCGGTCACCCAGGTGAAGGGGGTCCTGATCAGCCAGCGCAATCTGCTGGCCGGGCAGGAGGCCATCACCCGGGCGCTGGGCAGCGACGAGCACGCCGTGATCGGAGGCTGGCTCCCGCCGTACCACGACATGGGCCTGGTGGGGCAGTTGCTGCACCCGCTGCACCTCGGGGCCCGCGGGGTACTGATGCCCGCGGCCACCTTCGCCGCCCGGCCGCTGAGCTGGCTGCGGATGATCGAGGCGTACGGCGTCACCCTGTCCGGCGGCCCGGACTACGCGTACGACATGTGCGTGCGGGCGGCGACGGACGAGGAGGTGGACCGGCTCGACCTGTCCTCCTGGCGGGTCGCCGTCAACGGTGCCGAACCGGTGCGGGAGGCCACCATGGCCGCCTTCGCCAAACGGTTCGCCCCGGCCGGTTTCCGGCCCGAGGCGTTCTACCCGGCCTACGGGCTCGCGGAGGCGACCCTGCTGGTGACGGGTGGTTCGCCGGACCGGACGCCGGTGGAGCGGGAGGCGGACTGCACCGCGCTGGCCGCCGGCCGGCTGACCGGACCGAGGAACGGCTCCCGCAGCCGGACCCTGGTCGGGGTCGGACGGCCCCGCGGGGTGGAGATGCGGATCGTCGACCCGGAGACCCGGCAGGTGCTGGAGCCGGGGCGGGTGGGCGAGATATGGATCCGGGGCGAGAGTGTCGCCACCGGGTACTGGCGGCGCCGCGCCGAGACCGAGGAGTGTTTCGGAGCGGTCACGTCCGCCCATGACGGATCGTTTTTGCGTAGCGGCGACCTGGGTGCCGTCGACGAACAGGGCGAACTGTTCGTGATCGGGCGGCTCAAGGAGGGTGTCGTCGTCAACGGGGTGGATGTCGCGCCGGAGGACATCGAGACCTCGGTCCAGGGCCTGAACCCCAAGTTCGGGGTGACCGCGGCCATCACCACGGGGCCGGAACGCGACCGGCTCATCGTGATTCAGGAAGTGCGCGAGACCGGCCTCCTTGACGGTGAACTGCCGTCGCTCGTCGAGTCCGTACAGAGCCATCTGGACGGGGAGTTCGGTATCCCCGACGCCGTGATCCTGCTCGTCCGGCAGGGCGTGGTGCGGCGCACCACCAGTGGCAAGCTCCAGCGTTCGGCCATGCGCGGACTGCTCAGGAGCGGCGGCATCCGGCCGTTGTATCCCCAAGTACCGGTCTTCCAGGCCGACCTGAGTCCGAGTTGAGCCGCTCTCCAGCAGCTCACCGGACCATCACGTGACCATCACATCACCGAGCGGAATTCAGTGCTGCGGACGTTCAGCAGCGGAGTGCAGGCAACAGAGAGGATGCCGATGGACATCGAAGTGCTCGGCGCATGCAGAGTGATGCAGACCGGCAAGTCTGTGGTGCCTTCCGCGGTCAAGCCACGCAAGGTGCTCGCGGTACTGGCCCTCAACCCAGACCGGCCCGTCTCCGTCGGGATGCTGGTGGAGGAGGTCTGGGGCGAGACCCCACCGCCCAGCGTCGCAACTACCCTACAGACGTACATCCTTCAACTTAGGAACCTTATCACCTCCGCCATCGGAGGCCCATCGCCCGATATGCCGCTGGGCGCGAAAAGTGTGCTCGTGACCCAGCCCGGCGGCTATCTGCTGGACACCCAGGGCGGTTCCGTCGACGTCCGGGAGTACGAGCGGCTCTCCGGCGGCGGCCACCGGGCCCTGGAGAAGGGGGACTACGAGGCGGCGGCCGACCTGTTCCGCAAGGCGCTGTCGCTGTGGCGCGGACCCGCGCTCGCCGACGTGGAGTGCGGGCGGGTGCTGGACGTCGAGGTGACCCGCCTGGAGGAGTCCCGGATGGGCATACTGTGCCGCCGGATCGAGGCGGACCTGCTCCTCGGACGCCACCACGAGATCATCGGGGAGCTGTTCGGGCTCGCCGCCCGGCACCCGCTGCACGAGGGCATCCACCTGCAGTTGATGCTCGCGCTGTACCGGGCCGGCCGGCGCACCACGGCCCTGGAGGTCTACCAGCGGCTGCGGGACGTGCTCGCCGGTGAGCTGGGGCTCGACCCCAGCTACGAACTGCAGTCGCTCCAGGGGGCGTTGCTCGACTCCTCCTCCGAACTCCGGCTGGACCAGCCGCTCTCGCTCTTCAGGGTGCGGGCGCCGGGCCGCTACTGACGCCGGTGCCTCCGGTAGCGCTGCTCCTGCCCGGCGCGGGAGCCCAGTACCCCGCCATGGCCTATGGCCTGTACCGGTACGAGCCCGCCTTCACCACGGCCATGGACGCGGTCCTCGGACTGCTGGGCCGGACCGGGGAACGGCTGTACCGACTGTGGTCCTCCGGTGCGCGGCTGCGCACCGTGGCCGAGGTGCACCCCCTGCTGTTCGCGGTCTGCCACGCGCTCAGCGAGACGGTACGGGACCGGGGACTGCGCCCCGGCGCGGTCCTCGGCCAGAGCGTCGGCGAACTGGTCGCCGCGGTCCAGGCGGGGGTGCTCTCCCTCGCGGACGCGGTCCGGCTGGTCTCCGTACAGGCGGACGCCCTGGCCGGGGCGCCCGCCGGCGGGGCGCTCGCGGTCGCCGCCGCACCGCCCGCGGTGACTCCGCTCCTGCGGGGCGGCGCCGCGGTCGCGGCGGCCAACGGTCTGGGACAGACCGTCGTCTCCGGATCGGAGTTCGGACTCGCCGCCACCCGGCGGGCGCTGGAGGGTGCCGGGCTGACCTGGATGAGGGTCCAGGTGCCCGCCGGACTGCACGGCCCGCTCATGGCCGAGGCGTGCCGGGACACCCTGCCCGCCTTCCGGGAGGCCGGGTACACCCTGCCCCACACCCCGCTGCTCTCCGGCTGCGCGGGCGGGCGGCCCGAGCCGGAACGCGCCGTGGATCCCGAGTTCTGGGCCCTTCAGCCGTCCCGGCCGGTGCTGCTGGACGCGGCGGTGGGTCAACTGGCCACGGTCGGGCCGCTGTTGTGCGCCGAGGTGGGGCCGGGACACGGACTGGCGGTACAGGCCCGGCGCCACGGGCACCGGGCGGTGTCGCTGCTCGACGGCTGTGTCGGGGCGCCGCACGAGGAACGCGACCGGCTGCGGCAGGCCCTGGACTGTCTGGTGCTGGGTGATACCGCGCAGCAGCGGCCGGACGACGCGCCCGGCGCGACGGTGGCGTGGTTACGGCCCCCGGGCGGGGGGTCTGCCTAGGACCTGGAGCACGGGTGTGCGGCGCCGCGGGCGGGGGAGTACCCCGTCCGGCGTCGCGGTCACGCCGTCCCGTCCGGCCCGGAACCGGAACCCGGAAGCTGAGCTGGGCATATGCCCCCCGATCGGCTCGGGTTGCGGTCCACCAGGGCTTGAGCGGAGCGGCGGAGTCTTGGTTCGTTCTCGTACGGACGGGTGGGGTGAAACCCGGCGTACGAGGGCGGATCGGACCTACGGACCGCGAGGAGTGACACCCGGTGGAGCGAGCTGTGCGTGCGACCACGGCCGAGGGGCGGATCCGGAGCCGTGCCGACGAACTGGAGCGTGCCCTGGCCCCCTTCGGCGACGGGGCGCTCGGCGCCGAGGACCGAGCGCGCGCCGAACGGGCTCTGGAGGACTGCCAGTTCGGGTCCGACTTCGTGCCCGCCGAACTCGGCGGCCGGCTGGAACGGATCGACGGTCTCGGCCGGGTGGTGCGGCCCGCCTGCCGACGGGACCTCTCGCTCGGCTTCGGGTACGGACTCAACTGCTACTTCGCCGCCACCCCGGTGTGGACCGCCGGGGACGCCGCCCAGCGCGAGTGGACCGCCGCCCTGCTCATGGGCGGCGGCCGCATGGCCGTCGCCCGGCCCGCCGTCTCGCACGCCAACGACTTCCTGCGGGACGAGTTCGCGCTGCGCCGGTCCGCGGGCCGCCGACGCCTCGACGGCTCCAAGACCGCCGTCTGCAACTACGCACGCGCGCGCGGACTCACCGTCGTCGCGGGCACCGAGGACGGCACGCACGAGATCCTGCTGATCGACCGCCAGATCCTGCCCGAGGGCAGCCTGCGCACCCTGCACCGGTACCGCACGGTCGGACTGGACGGCTGCGAGTTCGGCGGCCTGGAGTTCACCGACTGCCCCGTCCCGGACGAGGCCGTCGTGGGCACCCCGGGCCAGGGCATGAACCTGGTCGTGCGCTGCTCCGTCGTCACCCGCGCCCTGCTGCCCTCCGTGATGATCGCCGCCGGCGACACCGTCCTGCGCACCGCCGTGCGGTTCGCCGTGGACCACCGCGCCGAGGACCCCTACGGCCCGCTCAGGTCGCCGTACGGACGGGAGGTGCTCACCGGCGCCCTGCTGGACCTGCTGATCGGCGACAGCATCGCGCTGGCCGCGGCCCGCGGCATCCATCTGCTGCCCGACCGGGTCAGCGCCTGCGCCGCGGCCGCCGCCTACACCGTGCCCAAGCTGCTCCAGGACTCCGCGCACGACCTGTCGACCGTGCTGGGCGAGGCGTACTTCGACTCCAAGGGCCGCTACGGCGCCTTCGGCCGGATGGTGCGCGACCTGCCCCTGCTCGGCCAGGGCCACGCCGGCACCGCCGCCCGCCAGGCCATGCTGGTCGCCCAGCTCCCGCACCTGGCCCGCACCTCCTGGCTGACCGAGGAGGAACCGCCGGCCGCGCTGCTGCGCCCCTGGGAGGACCTGCCCCCGGCCGACCTGTCCGCGCTGACCCCGGCCGGCGCCGCCGACCCCGTCGTCCCGGTGCTGACGGCCTGCACGGGCGCCGACGGCGAGCTGGGCGCCCTCGTCGACGCCTTCCTCGGCGAACTCCGCGAACTGCGCGACCGGTTCGCCCGGATCACCCCGGGCGCGGGCCTGTCCACCCCGGACACCCTCGCCCTCACCGACCGCTACGCCCTGGTCTGCGCCGCGGCGGCGAGCCTCGGCGTCTGGCGCGAGCACCGGGACGCCCGGCCCGGCACCTTCCTCGCCGACCCCGCGTGGATCACCGGCGCGCTGCACCGGCTGGGCGTCCTGCTGGGGCTCGACGTACCGAAGGCTCCGCAGGAGTCCGTCGAGCGGCTGCTGTTCGACACGGTCATGGACCGCTACGAGCGACGGCTTTCCTACGACCTGTACGAGACCTCTCTCGACTCCTGACCGGAAGGAACGGCCCATGAGCCACGGTGCGCGCGCCGACGAGACACACGCCGACGACGGGTCCGGCGATCTGATCTCCGCGGTGGTCCAGGCGGTGCGACGGGTCATCGACGACCCGGTGGCCGAGGTGGGCACGGACTCGCTGCTCCGCGAGGACCTGGGGTTCGACTCCGTCCTCATCATGCAGCTGAAGTACCGCGTCGAGCAGGCCGTGCCGGAGCTGGGGGAACTCTCCCTGCCCGACATGGTCGACCACATGGAGTCCGTGGGTTCCCTCGTCGCCTACCTCCGCGACCGCCTGGTGAAGGCGGCCGTCTGATGGCCGCTCCCGCCGCCGGAGCCCCCGTGCTGGTGACCGGTCCCGAGGGACAGTGGGACGAGGTGCTGCGGCCGCTCGCCGAGCGCGGCACGGTCGTGACCTACGGGAGAGTCACCGACTGGCTTCCGGAGGACACAGGAGAAAGGGTTCTGCGCCCCCTGCTCGGCCCCCGTGACTGGGGCCGCTTCCAGCGGCTCAGCCACCGCCGGGTCCGGGAGGGCTTCCTCGCCTCCCGGCTGCTGCTCAAGCACACCGCGGCCCGGGTGCTGGCCAGCCGCCCCGAGGCGGTGGACCTGGCGTACAAGCCGGGCGGCCGGCCCTACCTGCGTGGCTGCGACCAGATCGACATCAGCCTCAGCCACACCGAGGAGGTCATGGTCGTCGGCGTCACCCGGCACGGCCTGCTCGGCGTCGACGTGGAACGCGCCGAGCGCCCCATGGTGGGCACCGGTGTGGAGTTCCAGGCCTGCACGCCGCACGAACGGGAACTGCTGGAGTCGCTGCCCGAGACCACCCGCAACAGCGCCCTGGTCCGGCTCTGGACGCTCAAGGAGGCGTACAGCAAGGCCATCGGCCAGGGACTGCGCTTCCGCTTCACCGAGTTCGGCTTCACCCTGGACGACGCGCGCATCCGGCTCCAGCGGCCGGACGGCTCCCCGGGCACCGGCCCGGAGTGGAGCTTCGGCACGTACGCCCTGGAGTCCGACTACGTGGTGAGCGCCGCCCTGCGCGACGAGGGCTTCGGCGCCGCGGCCGACACGGCCGCCGACACCGTGCTGGACCAGAGCCTGCTGGGCGTGCTGCTCGGCCGCCTCTGAGCCGCCCGCCGCCGCCCCGCCCGCCCCGGCCCGCGCCGGGGCCCTCCCCTCCCCGTTCCGTCCTGTTCCGTTCCGTACCGCGAAGGCACCGTCACCCATCCCTCTGGAGGCACCCACCATGGCCCGGTCCGAATCCCGCGACGGCTTCACCCTCGCCGACCTGCTCCGGCTGCTGAGCGAGAGCGCCGGCGTTCCCGAAGGCATCGACCTGGAGGCCGACGACGTCGTCGACACACCGTTCTACCGGCTCGGCTACGACTCGCTCGCGCTGCTCCAGGTCACCGGACGGCTCAAGCGCGAGTACGGGCTGATGCTGCCCGACACCATCGTCGCCGACGCCCCGACCCCGCGCGCCCTGCTCACCGTCATCGCGCACGCGCGTGCCGCCTGACACCCCGCGCGGCGGGCGCCGAAAACAGTGCCGGCCGCGCACCTTCCCGGATTTCTCCGGAGAGGGTGCGCGGCCGGCGTCTGCGCTCCAGCCCTGCCGCTCTCCCGGCTGGGGGAGGGCCGGGACCGATCAGAAGCTGGGCGCGGCGGTGGGCGACCTCAGCTGACCCAGGTACGGGTGCCACAGGTGGGTCGGGTCGTTCTCCACGGCCTCGATGATCTCCCACATCGCGGAGAGGGCCTTCGGCTCCTGGTCGTCGTAGACGTCGCCCTGGAGCATCTTGAGGATGTCCAGCCGGTAGCGGTCGTCCTGCACGAAGGCCGTGAACAGGATGTTGAGGCGGTAGTAGGCCTCGATGAAGCGGTGCCAGTAGCCCACCGCCTTGCGGAGCTTGTTCTCGTAGGCCGAGAAGCGCTCGTGCTTGAAGTCGCCGGCCTCGGCGGCGGCGATGATGTCCTTGGCCGCGAGCCGGGCGCTGTTGAGCGCGACGGAGACACCGGAGGAGAAGATCGGGTCCACGAAGCGGGCGGCGTCACCGATGAGGACGTAGTTGTCACCGGCGATCTGCTTCATGCCGTAGCTGTAGTCGCCCTCGGTCTTCATCGGCTTGACCTGCTCGCAGTTCTTGAGCACGTCGAGCAGCTCCGGGCGGGACGCCACGGTCTCCCAGAAGTACTTCTCGCGGTCGCCGCCGTACTCCTGGAACCGCTTCTTCTGGCTGACGACACCGATCGAGGTGATGGTGTCGGTGATCGGGATCTGCCACACCCAGGTGTCGAGCAGCGGCAGGAAGTGGATGAAGATGTAGTCGGCCTGGTCCTTGTTGACGGCGAGGGCCTTGCGGTCCAGACCGTCGAACCAGGTGTGCACGGCGTACTGGTTGAAGACCGGGTCCGGGATCTTCGTCTTGAGCTGGTTGCCCAGACGGGTCTGCCGGCCACTGGCGTCGACGACCATCTTCACCGGGATCTGCGTGGAGGAGGAGCCGACCTTCACCTCCACGACGGGCAGTTCGCCGTCGAAGTCGACCTTGCCGACCCGGACGCCCTGGAAGACCTTGGCGCCCAGCTCCTCCGCGTGCTTGAGGAGGATGTGGTCGAACTTGCTGCGGTCGACGTGGAACGTGTGGTCCCGGTCCACGCCCTCCTGGTCCCGCTCGCTGAACAGGACCTCGGCGGCACGGAAGTCGTGGTTCAGGCCGCGGAAGCCGTTGTGGTTGATGTCGCGGTCCTCGGCGGAGGTCCAGGCGGCGCCGAACTTCTTCGGGAAGCCGGCGGCCTCGATCTTGTCCATGGCCCCGATCTCCAGGAGCACCGGGGTGGTGGCCGGGACCAGGGACTCGCCGACGTGCTCACGAGGAAAGTTCTCCGCCTCGAACACGGCCACGGACAGACCGGCCTTGGCCAGGTAAGAGGCCACGGTCGATCCCGCGGGGCCGCCGCCGATGACTGCGACGTCGAATTGTGCGTCCACGATGCTCTCTCTTCCTTCGGTCGGTTCAGGCAGCGGGCTGCGGGGCCAGGGAGTAGACCATGTCCGTGATGGCAGCCAGGTTGGCGAAGTGCCGGCCGGTGATGTGGGTCGGGGGCACGACGACCCCCAGCTCGGTGCGGATGAACGAGAGCAGCAGGGAGGTGTTCATGGAGGTGAGGACGCTCCACTCCAGCAGCGGGGTGTCGTCCGTCAGCTCCGACACCTCGCTCTCGCCGAGGAACTGCTGCTCGATGTACTCGCCGATCCTGCGACGGATCTCTTCGTGGGACAGCGCCGCCACTGGGGCCTCCTGTTGGTCTCGGACTTTGGCGTGGGGGGAGAGCCGTACAGCCCGTGATGCTGGGTGCTGTCGGTGGAGGTTCACTCGGCAACCGCTCGGGTGACCGCCCCACGAGCGGCGGGCACCGGGGCCGCGGCCGCCGCGCACCTGGTCAGGCGGGCGCCCAGCGCGGCCCTGAACTCCGGCTCCTGGAGGAAGAAATGGCCGCCGGAGACCAGCGTGAGATCGAAGACCCCGGTGGTGATCCGCGACCAGGCCGCCATCGACGAGGCGTCGGTCAGGACGTCCTCGCGGCCGGCGAACGCGGCCACCGGAACGGCCAGCCGCGGGCCCGGCGCGTGGGTGTAGGTCTCGACGACCCGGAGGTCGGCCCGGATCGCGGGCAGATAGAAGCGCAGCAGCTCCGGCTCGGCCAGCAGTGCCTCGGGCAGACCGCCGATCCGCTGGAGGCCCTGGACGAAGCCGTCGTCGGGCAGATGGTGGAACGGGCGGTGCGACAGCGGCTCGGTCGGCCCGTTGCGGCCCGAGACCAGCAGCAGCTCGGGCGGGGTGCCCAGGGCGGTCAGCGCCCGCGCCGCCTCGTAGCCGAGCAGGGAGCCGAAGCTGTGCCCGAACAGGGCGTACGGCTCGTGCCGGCGTTCGCCGATCAGCCGCACGGCCTCCTCGGCCAGCGAGGCCAGACCGTGCAGCAAGGGTTCTCGTACCCGGGTTCCGTGCCCGGGCAGTTCCAGCGGTACGACCGTGACATGGCCGGGCAGATCGGCCGCGAGCCTGATGTAGGGGTGCGCGCTGCCGCCCGCGTGGGCGAGGCAGAACAGCGTCAGCCGTGGGTCGGTGGTCAACGGGCTTCCTTCCGGGTCGGCGGGACGCCGGCGGACTCGGTCCCGGCGATCGTCCCCGGCGATCGCACCAGGCAGCGCTCAAGCCGCCGTCGACAGGGCTTCGAGAGGGGAGGGGTTCGCTCCGCCCCCCGCTGGCCTGAACCAGCCGCCCCGATACGGCCTTTCGCGGACGGGCCGCGCGCCGGGCCCCTTGGGCCCCGATCCGGGCGGCGCCCGCCGCCCACCCGTCCCTCCGCGGCCGCCGCACGGCCCGGGAAGGGGCGAGGACCGGCCATCCCCGGGCACTCTCAAGGGCGTCTTGAGTCCGTCTCCCTACCGTCGCTTTCGGCCGCACTTGAGGGAGAGAGGTGCCACGGTGAGCGGACCTGCGAGGGAGATCACCCCCGAAGCGGTGGAGAACTGGCTGGTGGAGCAGATAGCCCAGAGGACCTTGCTGCCCCCGGCGATGGTCTCGGTCCACCTGTGCTTCGACGAGTTCGACATCGACTCCGCGGACAGCCTGGTGATCACCACGGCCCTGGCGGACTGGCTCGGCTACGAGGTGGACCCGCGTGCCCTCGTACGCCATCCGACGATCCGGTCGCTCGCCGGATACCTGGCCGGCGGACGCCACCAGGTCACAACGGGAGGTACTCCGGTCCATGGCTGAGAACCGACGGTACGAGCCGCGCCCCGACGACATCGCCGTCGTCGGGGCCGGCTGCCGCTTCCCCGGCGGTGTACGCGACCTCGACGGGCTGTGGCGGGTCTTCATGGACGGCGTGGACGTCGTCACGCCGGTGCCCGGCGACCGCTGGAGCGAGGACTTCCACCACCCCGACCGGCACAACCCCGGCACCACCTACTGCCGCGAGGGCGGATTCCTCGACGGGATCGACCGCTTCGACGCCGACTACTTCGGCGTCTCGCCGCGAGAGGCCCGGGGCATGGACCCCCAGCAGCGGCTGCTGCTGGAGGTGTGCTCGGAGGCGATGGAGGACGCCGGACTGCCCCGGGCCGGCTGGGAGGGCACCCGCACCAGCGTCCACCTGGGCATCCTGGGCTCCGACTACCTCCTGCTGCACGCGCGGACCTCCGGGATCCGCGCCATCGACCCCTACTTCGCCTCCGGCAAGGAGTTCAGCTTCGCCGCCGGACGCGTCGCCTACACCTTCGGGCTGCACGGTCCCGCGATGACCGTCAACACCGCCTGCTCCTCCTCCCTGGTCGCCGTCCACCTCGCCTGCCAGGCGCTGCGCAACGGCGAGGCCGACGCCGCGCTCGCGGGCGGCGTCAACGTGATCGTGGCGCCCGAACTCTCCGTTTTCATGGGCAAGGTGCAAGCGCTGTCCCCGACCGGACGGTGCCGCCCCTTCGACGCCCGCGCCGACGGCATCGTCCGCGGCGAGGGCTGCGGCGTCGTCGTCCTCAAGCGCTACGCCGACGCCGTGCGCGACCACGACCGCATCCACGGACTGATCCGCGGCTCGGCCGTCAACCAGGACGGCCGCAGCGCCGGACTGACCGCCCCCAACGCACTCGCCCAGCAGGAACTGCTGCGCTCGGCGCTCGCGTCGGCCTCCGTCACGCCCGAGGAACCCGCCTTCGTCGAGGCCCACGGCACCGGCACCCCGCTCGGCGACCCGCTGGAGATCTCCGCGCTCACCGAGGTCATCGGCCGCACCCGGTCCGTCGAGGAGCCCCTCCTGGTCGGCTCCCACAAGGCGCACTTCGGGCACATGGACTCCGCCGCGGGCATCGCCGGACTGCTCAAGACCCTGCTGGTGCTGCGGCACCGGACGGTCCCGGGCCAGATCCACCACGTCTACCCGGCGCCGATGATCGACTGGGAGTCGTCCGGGACGCTCGTCCCGGTGGAGCACGTCCGGCTGCCCGGCGAGGAGCGTTCGCTGACCGCCGGGGTGAGCGCTTTCGGGCTCTCCGGCACCAACGCCCACGTCGTCCTCGGCAGCGCGCCGCAGCCCGCCCCCGCCGACGAGGCCGGCGCGGAGTCCGCCGGGCCGCACACCCTGCTGGTCTCCGCGACCACCGCCGAGGGCCTGCGCCGCCTGGCCGCCGACTACGCGGGAACCCTCGCCGACCCGGTCGGACCGCTCGCCGCCGCCTCCGCGGTGCGCCGCACCCACCACAAGCACCGCATCGCCGTCGTCGGCAAGGACGCCGCCGAACTCACCGCGGCCCTCGCCGGCGCCGACGGCACCCGCGCGGCCGAGACCCGGCCCAAGGTCGTCCACGTCTTCTCCGGCCAGGGCTCGCAGTGGCCGCGGATGGGACTCGACCTCGCGCAGTCCGAACCCGTCGTCCGCGACACCCTCGACGACATCGACGAACTGCTGCGCGCCGAAGCCGGCTGGTCCCTCTACGACGTCCTGCGCGACGCCGACCCGGCCCGGGTGAAGGCCACCGACGTCGCCCAGCCCGCGGTGTTCGCCGTCCAGGTCGCGCTGGCCCGCCTCTGGCACTCCTGGGGCGTGCGCCCCGACGCGGTGATCGGCCACAGCATGGGCGAGGTCGCCGCCGCGCACCTCGCCGGCGCCCTCGAACTGGAGGACGCCGTACGGCTGGTGACGCACCGCGGACGGCTGATGCACCGCGCCGCCGGCACCGGCCGGATGGCCAACGTGGAACTCGGCGCCGACCAGGTCCGCGAACGGCTCGCCGCCGGGCACCCCGAGGTGTGCGTCGCCACCGAGAACGGGCCCGCCTCCGTGGTCGTCGCCGGACCCGCGGC
This sequence comes from Streptomyces sp. NPDC048002, assembly GCF_040653275.1. NCBI lineage: Bacteria > Bacillati > Actinomycetota > Actinomycetes > Kitasatosporales > Streptomycetaceae > Streptomyces > Streptomyces sp. NPDC048002. The sequence continues at coordinate 16,772 of NZ_JBEZNL010000041.1, forward strand.
GGCGGTCGAGGCCGCGGTCCGTGAACTCGCCGCGGACGGCGTGAACGTGGTGGCGCTCCCGGTCGACTACGCCTTCCACTCCCCGCTGATGCAGCCCTACGCGGACGAACTCGCCTCGCTGCTGGCCGGGTTGAAGCCCAGTGTGCCCACGGTGCCGTTCCTGTCCACCGCGCTGCCCGGCCAGGACGTGCCGCTGGACGCGGCCTACTGGAGCGCCAACCTCCGTGAGCCGGTGCGGCTGTGGCCGGTCGTCGACGCACTGCTCGCCGACCGCGAGACGGCGTTCGTCGAGATCGGCGCCCACCCGGTGCTGTCCCGGCCGCTCCAGTCCGCCCTCGCCCACCGCGAGCGGCGCGGGCCCGTCGTCTCCTCGCTGGTGCGGGCCCAGAACGGCCCGACGATGCTGGCCCGGTCCCGGGCCGCGCTGCACGCGGCGGGCGTCGAGATCGACTGGGCCGGTGCGCTCGGCGGGCCGGTCCGGCCCGTGTCGCTGCCGCCCCACCAGTGGGCGGACGAGCGGTTCTGGCTGGACGGCGTGGAGCGCGGTGACCAGGGCGAAGGGCCCGGCCGGCTGGACGGGTTGCGGGCCGAGGTGCGGCTCGTGGACGCGGGTGGGCGGGTTGTCGTGGAGCTGGGGGCGGAGGGGGTGTCGGCTGCGGCGCCGGCTCCGGCTGCGGCGACTGTTGCCCCTGCTCCGGCGCCTGTTGCTGTTGCTTCGGTGCCTGCTGCGGTGCCGGTGGCCTCGGAGGAGTCCGCCGAGGCCGGAGGTGAGCCTGACGTGCCCGTCGTGCTCGAACGGGAGCATGTCGCGTCCACGGTGCATGCCGTGCTGCTGAAGGTGCTCGGGCACGGGCCCCGCAAGCGGCTGCCGCGCTCGCGGGGGTTCTTCGAGCTGGGGATCGACTCGATCTCCGTGGCGGAGTTCGCGCGCCGGGTGGCCGAGGAGCTGCGGGTCGAGGTCGACGGGGCGGACGCGTTGGCGCACGGCACGATCGACGGGTTCGCGGACTACATCGTGACGTTGACGCCTCAGGAGGCTGCCGAGGTGGGCAGTGGGGCGGGTGCGGCGCCGTCCGGGCCGGTCGCGCAGTGCCCCGCGCCCCTGGTGGGGGGTGGTGGCGGTTCGGGGTCGGGTGCGGTGGCGTCCGGGCCGGTCGCGCAGTTCCCCGCGCCCCTGGAGGGTGCTGCCGGGCCGTCCGACGGTCAGGAACCGTTGGTGCCGGCCCGGGTCCCCGAGACGGACGGCGTCGGGGAACCGACCCCCGGGGAGGACGGGGTCGAGGCTGTTGCCGTGATCGGGATCGGGTGCCGGTTGCCCGGTGGGGTCGGTGGGCCCGAGGACTTCTGGCGGCTGCTCGACCAGCGGGTCGACGCCAGCGGGGACGTGCCCGCCGAGCGCTGGGACACCTCCGCCCTCGACGGCGTACCGGCCCGCGGTTCCTTCCTCGGTGAGGTCGACGGCTTCGACAACTCCTTCTTCCGGATCTCGCCCCGCGAGGCCCGCACCATGGACCCGCAGCAGCGGCTGTTCCTGGAGGTGGCCTGGGAGGCGCTGGAGGACGCCGGGGTCCGGGCCGACCGGATGAGCGGCTCCCGCACCGGTGTCTTCGTCGGCCTCAACACCACCGACTACCAGCAGCTGGTGACCCGCCGGGAGTCCGACGTCGACCTGTACTACGGCACCGGCAACTCCTTCAGCGCCACCGCCGGCCGTATCTCGTACTTCCTGGGCCTGCGCGGCCCGAGCCTCGCCGTCGACACCGCCTGCTCCTCCTCCCTCACCGCCGTGCACCTGGCCTGCCAGAGCCTGCGCGCGGGGGAGAGCCGGCTGGCGCTGGCCGGCGGGGTCAACGTGATGGCCACCCCGACGGTGTTCCTCTCCATGGGCGCGGCCGGCGCGCTCGCCCCCGACGGACGCTGCAAGACCTTCGACGACTCCGCCGACGGCTACGGCCGGGGCGAGGGCGCCGGTGTGGTCGTGCTCAAGAAGCTCTCGACCGCGCTGCGCGACGGTGACCGGGTGTACGCGATCATCCGCGGCAGCGCGGTCAACCAGGACGGGGCCAGTGGCGGGTTCACCGTGCCCAGCGGCACCGCCCAGGAGGAGGTCATCCTCACCGCGCTCGACCAGGCCGGAGTCGAACCGCACGAGGTGAGCTACGTCGAGGCGCACGGCACCGGCACCCGGCTCGGCGACGCGGTCGAACTGCGCGCGCTGGCCGGGGCCCTGGGCACCGGACGCCCCGCGGGACGCCCGCTCGTCGTCGGCTCGGTGAAGACCAACGTCGGCCATCTGGAGGCCGCCGCGGGAGTCACCGGGCTGATCAAGACGGTGCTGGCCCTCGGCCACGAGCGCATCCCCGCCCAACTGCACCTGACCGAGCCGACCGGCCAACTCGACTGGGCCAAGCTGCCGTTGAGCGTGGCCGGCGAACCGGTCCCGTGGCCCCGCGGCGAACGGCCCCGGATCGCGGGCATCAGCGCGTTCGGCTTCACCGGCACCAACGCCCACGTCCTGGTCCAGGAGGCCCCGCGGCAGTCCGTGCCCCCGGCCGCGCCCAGGCCCGTACGGCCCTGCGTGCTGACCGTCTCGGCCGCCACCCCGGACGCCCTGACCGAGGCCGTGGCCCTGATGCGGGAGCGCGTCGCATCCGCCGCCGACAGCGAACTCGCCGACCTGTGCTGGACGGCCGGCGCCCGCCGCGCCCACCTCGCGCACCGGATCACCGCCGTCGGACGCACCCGCGAGGAGCTGCTCGCCGCCCTGGACCGGGCCCGCCCGGCACAGGCCCGCGACGAGGCCACGGTGCTCTTCGTCTACGGCCGCACCCCCGCCGACCTGTCGGCCTACGAGGAGGTGCTGGCCGGGGACCCGGAGGCCGCCGAGACCTACCGCGCGACGCTCGCCGAGGCCCGTGAGGCACTGCGCGCCGAACTCGGCGAGCCCGACGGCCCGCCGCACCCCGGCAGCGTGGAGCACGCCGGCGAGGTCTTCGCCGGCCAGCTCGCCACCACCGCCCTGTGGGAGGTGTTCGGCGTGCGGCCCGACGCGGTCGTCGGCTGGGACATCGGCGAGTACGCCGCCGCCGTGGTCGCCGGCGACCTCACCCTCGTCAACGCGGTACGGCTGCTCGCGGCCGGCGTGCCCGTCCCCGCGCAGCCCGACGGAGCCCGGGTGACCCGGCACACCGCGGCCGACGGCTGGACCCCGCTGGCCAACGAGGTCATGCTGGGCGGCCTCGACGTCCTGCTGGACATCGGCACCGGCAGCCGCGCGATCCGCATGCTGGGCGCCGCCCTGGACGCCTCGGTGGAGCCCGGGGAGGTCGTCCCGGTCCAGCTGACCGCGCCCCGCCGGCGCCAGCCCAGCGGCGTCGAGAAGGCCTACCTCGGCCCGGTCGAACTGCTGGAACTGGCCGCCGCGCTGCACTCCCACGGCGTCGCCGTCGACTGGGACCGGTTGGTGCCGGGACCGCACCGGACCGTACCGCTGCCCGCCTACCCCTGGCAGCGCAAGCCCTATTGGGTGGAGACTCCGTACGCGGCGGAACCCCGTCCGCGGTCCGAGCCGCAGTCCGAGCCGCTGCCCGCGGCCGCGCCGGAGCCCGCCGGCGATCTCGCCACCGAGCTGCTCGCGCTGCCGCCCGACCGGCGGGAGGAGCGACTGGTCGACCTGCTGCTGGTGCTCGTCGCGCAGGTGCTCGGCGAGGAGGCCGATGTCTCGCCCGACCAGGGCTTCTTCGACCTCGGTATGGACTCGGTGCTGTCGCAGGACCTCAAGCAGCGCGCCGAGCGCGAGCTGGGCCTGGAACTCCCCGGCACCGTCATGTTCGAGTGCCCGAACGTCACGTCGTTCGCCCGCTTCGTCCTCGACGAGGTGCTCACCGAACCGCAGGACCCGGCCGGAACCGCGGGCGCGGAGCACGCGCCCGAGGAGCCGGCCGAGGTCCTGGAAGATCTCGCAGACCTCGACGACGACTCCCTGCTGAGCCGTCTCGACGACGCGCTGGCGTCGTCCGAAGCCCTGTTGACCGAGGGAGACTGACCATGACGACCCCGGACTACCGGGCCAAACTCGTCGAAGCCGTCCGCACGATCGAGAGGCTCCAGGGCGAGCTGGCGAAGAACCGCAGCCGCCCGCTGGACGAGCCGATCGCCGTGATCGGACTCGGCTGCCGGCTCCCCGGCGGCGCCGACAGCCCCGACTCGCTGTGGCGGATGCTGGTCGACGGCACCGACACCATCCGCGAGTTCCCGGCCGAACGCGGCGACGCGCAGGCCGTCTTCGACGACGACCCCGACCGGCCCGGCAAGGCGTACGTCACGCAGGGCGGCTTCCTCGACGAGCGCGTGGACCTCTTCGAGCCCGGCGTGTTCGGCATCTCGCCGCGCGAGGCGGTCGGCATGGACCCGCAGCAGCGGATCGTGCTGGAGGTGGCCTGGGAGGCGCTGGAGCGGGCCGGCTACGCGCCGGACCGGCTGACCGGCAGCGCCACCGGCGTCTACTTCGGCGTCTCCACCACCGACTACGCCCGGCTGCGCCAGAGCGAGGGCGACATCCGGGACGTCGACGCCTACCAGCTCGTCGGCGAGCCCAGCTTCGTCGCCGGCCGGATCTCCTACACCCTCGGCCTGATGGGCCCGAGCAAGGTCGTCGACACCACCTGCTCCTCCTCCCTGGTCGCGCTGCACGAGGCCTGCCAGGACCTGCGCACCGGCGAGTGCGACACGGCCCTCGCGGGCGGCGTGAACCTGATGCTCTCGCCGTACGGCTTCGTCATGATGAGCAAGTTCGGCGGGCTCTCCCCGGACGGCCGCTGCAAGACCTTCGACGCGGGCGCCAACGGCTATGTGCGCGGCGAGGGCGCCGGAGTCGTCGTCCTCAAGCGCTACTCCGACGCGCTGCGCGACGGCGACCCGGTGCTGGCGCTGGTGCGCGGCTCGGCCGTCAACCACGACGGGCGCAGCAGCGGTCTGACGGTGCCCAACCCGGCCGCCCAGCAGGGCGTCATCCGGGGTGCGCTGGAGCAGGCCGGCATCGCCCCCGGCGAGGTGGACTACGTCGAGGCGCACGGCACCGGCACCGCCCTCGGCGACCCGATCGAACTCAGGGCGCTCCAGGCGGTGATCGGGCGCAACCGCCCCGCGGACAGCCCGCTGAAGGTCGGCTCGATCAAGACCAACATCGGTCACCTGGAGTCGGCGGCGGGCATCGCCGGTGTGCTCAAGCTGGTCCTCGCCCTCCAGCACGGCCAGCTCCCGCCGCACCTGCACTTCAACGAGCCCAACCCCAACGTCGACTGGGGCAAGCTCAACGTGGAGGTCACCAAGGACGGCGGCGCCTGGGGCGACACCGGTGACCGGCCCCGCATCGGCGGCATCAGCAGCTTCGGCGCGAGCGGCACCAACGCGCACGCCGTGATCAGCGCGGCACCACTGCGCACCGGGCCCGCCGCGTCCGCGGGACCCGAGGTGCTGACCCTGTCGGCGCACTCCGCCGAGGGACTCGCCGCACTGGCCGGACGCTACGCCGACCACCTGCGTGCCCACCCCGCCGAGCCGCTCGCCGACATCAGCTGGACCAGCCAGGTCGGCCGTTCCCGGCAGCGCAACGGGGTCGCCGTCACCGGCTCCACCGCGGGCGAACTCGCCGACGCGCTCGCCGCGTTCGCGCGCGGCGAGCGGGCCTCCGGCGTCGTCACCGCCGAACTCCCCGTCCACAAGCACCGCAAGACGGCCTGGCTGTTCACCGGCCAGGGATCGCAGTACGCCGGAATGGCGAGCGGCCTGGCCGACGAGCCCGCCTTCCGCGGCCCCTTCGACGAGGCGGCGGAACTCTTCGACGTACATCTGGACCGCCCGCTGGCGACCGTGGTGTGGCCGGAGCCCGGCCAGGACTCCCCGGTCGACGACACCCGCTACACCCAGCCCGCGCTGTTCGCCGTCGAGTACGCGCTCGCCCGGATGTGGCAGTCCTGGGGGCTCAGGCCCAGCGGCCTGCTCGGCCACAGCATCGGGGGCATCGTCGCCGCCTGCGTCGCAGGCGTCTTCGATCTGCCGGACGCCGTCCGGCTGGTCGCGGCGCGTGCCGCCCTGATGGCCGAACTGCCCGCAGGCGGCGCGATGGCCGCCCTGGACTGCGACGAGGCCACCGCCCGCGCGGCCATCGCCGGCCACCGCGACACGGTGTCGCTGGCCGGGGTCAACGGCCCCTCCAGCGTGGTGATCTCGGGCGCCGAGGCCGATGTGGAGGCGGTGACCGCCGAACTCCAGCGGCGCGGCACGCGCACCACCCGGCTCACCGTCAGCCACGCCTTCCACTCGCCGCTGCTGGCGCCGATGCTGGCCGCCTTCCGCGAGGTCGCCGAGTCGCTGACCTACCGGACGCCGACCCTGCCGCTGGTCTCCGACCACACCGGCCGCCCCTGGACCGCCGAGGACGGCGGCCCCGAGTACTGGGTGCGGCACGCGGCCGGCACGGTCCGCTTCCACGACGGCCTCACCGCGCTGCACGCGGAAGGGGCCCGCACCTTCCTGGAGATCGGCCCCGCCCCGGTGCTCAGCGGCATCGGGGACCGCACCGGCCTGGACGGCGACTGCCTGTACGTGCCGTCCCTGTACAAGCCGAGGGCCGGCGCACCCGAGGACCGCACCGCCGTCCAGCGGGCGCTGGGATTGCTGCACCTGCGCGGCGAGACCGTGGACTGGACGGCGGTGCACTCGGGTTCGGGCCGCACCCCGACCCGGGTGCCCCTGCCGGTCACCCCCTGGAACGGCGAGCGCTACTGGTACGAGGAGCGCCGCGACGAGGCGGCCCCCCGCGCCTTGGCCGGAACTCCCGTGCCGCAGGCCGGGATCCGGCTGCGCAGCGCCGTGCCGACCTACGAGCTCCAGCTCGACGCACCGGACTGGGACCGCTTCGCGCGCACCGGCGCCGACGGCCTCCGCTTCCTGCCGGTGGGCTCGCTGGGGCGGGCGGCGCGGGCGGCGGCCGCGGACGCGCTCGGCGGGGCGTGGACCTGCGTCGAGACCCTCGACGTGTTCCAGCCGCCGCCGATGGACCGGGCCGGCCGGGTGCTCCAGATCATCGTCAACGGTGACGACGACGGCTGCGCGATCGTCGAACTGCTCAGCCAGACCCCCGCCGAGGCGGCCGCCGGAGGGCCCTGGACGCGGCATGCCCGCGCGGTCCTGCGGCGCCGGGCCAGCGCCCGCTCGCGGCACTCCGGGGCCGGCGCGCCGACGCTCGCCGGACACGAGTACCGCGACGAACTCCACTACGAGACCGCCTCGTTGTCGGACGCCCTGATCGGCGCGGTGGTCTCCGCGCGGCGCGGCGACGAGGGCGTGCTGGTGGCGCTCGGCCTGGACAGCGAGGAGATCGCCGACCACGCCGTGCAGGTCTTCGACGCGGCCGTCGCCGCCGTCTCCTGGGACGCGGGTCTGGGTCAGGCGGGCTTCGCCGGGAGGATCACCGAGGCCACGCTCGACTCGCTGAGCGGCGCCCGCTACGTCCGGGCCATCGCCCAGCCCGGCAGCGAGCCCGGGACGGTCAGCGGCAGTGTCGACCTGTTCGCCGAGGACGGCGCCTACCTGGGCGGCATCCGCGAACTGACCGTGGTCAGCGAGCCGGCCTCCGGCGGGGCCACCGCCCCGGCGCCCTGGCGCCACCCGGAGGAGCTGCTCACCCGGCTCGAATGGCAGGAGACCGAACCGGCCGCCGCGGACCCGGACCTGTCCGGGCAGGGCTGGCTGCTGGTGCCCGACCGCACCGGCACCGCCCGCCGCCTGGCGACGGCGCTGCGGGCCCGGGGCGCGCACTGCAGGATCGAGGAGTCCGGCGCCCCCGACCTGGACGACTGGCTGGACGACCTGCCCGACGGGGTCGCCCCGCACCGGGTGGTGCTGCTCACCGGTCTGGACGCGCCGCGCCCGGACGCCGCCGACGCCGAGTCGCTGACCGCGTTCCGGGACCGCGCGGAACTCGCCGCCGTGGCCCTGGTGCAGGCCATGACGGCCCGCTCGGCGTGCACCGCGACCGGGCTCAGCCTGGTCACCCGGGGTGCCGTGCCCGCCCTGCCGGAGCAGGGCGTCACCTCGCCCTTCGCCGGCACCCTGTGGGGCCTGGGCCGGGTGGTCGCGCTGGAGCACCCCGAGCACTGGGCCGGAGCGGTCGACCTGGACCCGGAGCCGGGGGAGGGCGACGAGGGCGCCGCGCTGGCCGCCGCGCTCGCCGACACCGCCGACGAGGACCAGCAGGCGCTGCGCGGCGCGGGGCGCCGGGTGGCCCGGCTGGTGAAGTTCACGCTGAGCGCCGAGGAACTCCAGCGGCGCCCGAGGATCGACCGGCAGGGCACCTATCTGATCACCGGCGCCTTCGGCGGTATCGGGCAGACCCTGGCCCGCAACCTCGCCGACAGCGGCGCGGGCCGGATCGTCCTGCTCGGCCGGACGCCGCTGCCGCCGCGCAAGGAGTGGAACGACCCGGCGCTGACCGGCTCGGTCCGGGAGCGCGTCGACTTCGTGTCCTCGCTGGAGGAGACCGGCGTGCTCGTCGACGTGGTCGCCGCCGACGTCAACGACATCGAGGACATGCTGCCGGTGATCCAGGGCCTGGCGACCGGCCTGATGCCGCTGCGCGGCGTGGTGCACGCGGCGGGCACCTCCGTCCCGCAGTTCCTGCGGGACATCCCGGTGGCGGACCCGCACGAGTACGACGCGGTGTGGCGGCCCAAGGTGGTCGGCGGCTGGCTGCTGCACCAGCTGACCGAGGGGCTGGAGCTCGACTTCTTCCTGGGCTTCTCCTCGATCGCCGCCACCTGGGGCTCGCAGCACCTGACCAGCTACGCCTCCTCCAACTCGTTCCTGGACGCGCTCGCCGAGTACCGGCGCGCGCAGGGGCTCACCGCGCTCACCGTGAGCTGGGGTCCGTGGGAGCTGGCGTCCAACCTGTTCGGCGCCGACGTCCTGGAGTTCCTGACCTCCACCGGTCTGCGCACGCTCTCCGCGCCGCAGTGTCTGCGGCTGCTGGACGCGCTGCTCGCCGGGGACGCCCCGCAGGCCGTGGTCTGCGCCGCCGACTGGTCCGTGTACAAGCCGGTGATGGAGGCCCGCGCCGACCGCCCGGTGCTGCGTACCGTCGAGATCGACGAGGGCGTCGGCGGCGGCACCTCCACCGCGGTGCTCCAGGCCCTGGAGGGCGCGGACCCGGCGGGCCGGACGGGCGTGCTCACCGGTTACCTCCAGCAGGTGCTCGGTGAGGTGCTCGCGGTGGAGCCCGAGTCGCTGAGGCCCGAGGCGGACGTGATGTCGCACGGCCTGGACTCGCTGATGGTGATGGAGGTCGTCAAGCGCTGCAAGGGCGACCTGGGCATCAGCCTGAAGCCGGGGCAGTTCTTCGAGCGGACCGCGCTGGAGGACTGGGTGCGGCTGCTGGACACCGTGCTCGGCGGTGAGGGCGAGGCCGCGCCGGCGCCGGCCGCCGACTGGACGGAGCCGGAGCTGATCGCCGCCGACGTCGCCCTCGACCCGGCGATCGTCCCGGCCGGACCGGTCGGCACCCGGTACACCGACCCGCGCCACGTGCTGCTCACCGGTGCCACCGGCTTCCTCGGGGCGTACCTCCTCGACGAGCTGCTGGGGACCACCGAGGCCACCGTGCACTGCCTGGTCCGCTGCGACACCCCGGAAGCCGGTCTGGACCGGCTCCGGCGGAACCTGGAGCAGTACCTGCCCTGGCGCGAGGGCGCCGAGGCCCGGATCACGGTGGTCCCCGGTGACCTGGGCAAGCCGCGGCTGGGTCTGTCGGACGCGGACTTCGCCCGGCTCGCGGGCACCCTGGACGCGATCTACCACAACGGCGCCTGGGTCAACTTCTCCTACACCTACGAGCAGTTGCGCCCGGCGAACCTGACGGGCACCGAGGAGATCCTGCGCCTCGCCTGCTCCGGTCCGGCGCAGATCCCGGTCTCGTACGTGTCGACGTACGGCATCTGGGGCATCCCGGCGGACGGCCGGAGCGTGATCGGCGAGCAGGACGACATCCTCGGCGCCGGCAAGCTGGTCACCGGGTACGTCCAGACCAAGTGGGCGGCCGAGCTGCTGGTCCGCCAGGCGCAGGAGCGCGGCATCCCGGTCGATGTGCACCGGCCCGGCCGGGTGCTCGGCGACTCGCGCACCGGAGCCTGTCTGACCACCCACTTCACCACCCGGGTGATCAAGGGCTGTGTGCAGCTGGGAATGGCGCCCGACCTCGATCTGGAGATCGAGATGACCCCGGTCGACTACGTCACCTCGGCCCTGGTGCGGATCTCCCGCCGGGAGCACGCCTGGGGGCTGACGTACCACCTGGTCAACCGGCGCAAGGCGGCCTTCGGGGAGCTGCTGAACGCGATGGAGCGGTACGGGTGGGACTTCCGGACCGTGCAGGTGGACCAGTGGTGGCGGGCGCTCCAGGAGTCCTTCGCCGTCAACGACAACGAGCTGCACCCGGTCATGGGGGTGGTCGAGGAGTTCGTCGTCGGTGGTGAGGAGGCCATCGACTACGACGCCTCGAACACCGTGCAGGGGCTGGCCGGCTCGGGGATCGCTTGTCCTCCGCTCGACGGCTCGCTGCTCTCGCTGTACTTCGAGTGGATGGTCCGAACGGGGTACTTGCCTGCACCGTCGCGCAGGGAGAATAATTCATGGCAGGATGAATCCATCAACGGGTGAATTCATGTCGCGGTGACGCCCCCGCCCCTTGCGGCGGCCGACCCGCACGGCCGAGCCAAGGTCCGCGGCCCCCGTCGAGGGGGCCGTGGAAACACGACGGAGAAAGGCATCTCCCCCCATGACCACATCCGAAGACCGGGTCCCCGGCGGCGGCGCCGCCGGATCAGCCCCGTTAGCGAATCCCAAGCGCTGGACGGCCCTCGTCTTCATCTGCCTGGCGCAGCTCATGGTGGTTCTCGACATCACCATCGTGAACATCGCGCTGCCGGAGATGCAGGCAGACCTGAGCTTCTCCAACGAGAACCGGCAATGGGTCGTCACCTCCTACACCCTGGCCTTCGGCAGCCTCCTGCTGCTCGGCGGCCGGATCGCCGACTACACGGGCCGCAAGCGGGCCTTCCTGATCGCCCTGGCCGGCTTCGCGATCGCCTCCTGCCTGGGCGGCGCGGCCGGGAACATCGAGATGCTGCTCACCGCGCGTGCGCTCCAGGGTGTGTTCGGCGCGCTCCTGGCGCCCACCGCGCTGTCGCTCATCACGGTCAACTTCACCGACCAGCGTGAACGGGCGAAGGCGTTCAGCATCTTCGGCGGCATCGTCGCCAGCGGCGCCGTCATCGGCCTGCTGCTCGGCGGTCTGCTGACGGAGTACCTGGACTGGACCTGGTGCATGTACGTGAACGCCCCGATCGCCGTGATCGCCGCGTTCGGTGTGCTGTACCTCGGCCCGGAGCAGCGTGCCGCGGTGCGGGCCAAGTTCGACATCCCCGGCGTCCTGCTGGTCACCACCGGTCTCGTCGCGATCGTGTACGCGTGCAGCGAGGCCGAGTCCGAGGGCTGGGGCTCCGGTCTGGTGCTGGGGCTCTTCGCCACCGGCGCGGTGCTGCTGGCGGCGTTCGTCGCGGTGGAGGCGCGTTCCACGCATCCGCTGCTGCCGCTGAGCGTCATCAGCGACCGCACCCGGGGCAGCTCCTACCTCGCGGTGGGCGTCGCGATGATCGCCATGCTCGGCGCGCTGTTCTTCCTGACCTTCTACCTCCAGCTCGTCAAGGGCTACTCGCCGGTCGAGACCGGTCTGGCCTTCCTGCCGCTGCCGCTGGGCGTCGGCATGTTCGCCGGCGGTGTCTCCACCAAGCTCATCCCCAAGGTGCCGCCGCGCGCCCTGGTGGTGCCCGGCATGGTCATCGCGACCTGCGCGCTGTTCTGGCTGGCCGCGCTGGACCCGGGCTCCTCCTACTGGACGATGGTCGCGCCCGCCCTGTACGTGCAGGGCGCGGGCATGGGCCTGGTGATCGCGACGGCGATGAACTACGCGACCTACCGGATCGCCGACGAGCACGCGGGCGTGGCCTCCGGCACCGTCAACACCGCGCAGCAGATCGGCGGATCGATCGGTACGGCGCTGCTCAGCACCCTCGCCGCGGACGCGGCGGCGGAGTACCTCAAGGAGCACGCCGCGCAGGGGAAGGACCCGGCCGTCGTCCACCAGGCGATGACCGAGGGCTTCACCACGGCCTTCACCTGGGCCGGTGTGATCATGGCCTGTGGCGCGGTGGCCATCGCGGCGCTGATGAACACGCCCAAGCCGCAGCCCGGTGAGGCGGCGTCGGGCTCCGCGCTGGCCCACATGGGCTGACGTTTCCCGGCAAGGCCCTGGCGGCCGGTCTCCCCCTTCCGGGGAGGCCGGCCGTCGGTGTGTGAAGGCGCTGGTCAGCGGGCCGGTCTCCCCTCGGGGGAGGCCGGCCCGTTTTCTCTGCGTCCAGGCCTGTACATGCCCGTACACGGATTTACGTTCAACCTGACCGGGATCTGAGTGCCCTTTGAGGCACTGCTTCTAGCTTGGCCGGATCAGACGCCCCATCGGCTGAATCCGACCAAGGAGAGCCTTATGCCTTCACCCCAGTACGACGTGGCCATCCTGGGGTCCGGCCTGGCCGGCACCACGCTGGCGGCCTGTCTCGCCCAGGGCGGGGCCAAGGTGCTCGTCGTGGACGCGGGCACCCACCCCCGCTTCGCCATCGGCGAGTCGACCATCCCGTACACCTCGATGATGATGCGGCTGGTCAGCGAGCGGTACAACGTGCCGGAGGTCAAGTGGCTGACCACCTTCGAGGCGGTGCAGTCGAAGATCTCCACCAACAGCGGGGTCAAGCGCAACTTCGGGTTCCTCTACCACCGCGAAGGGGCGCGGCAGAACCCGCTGGAGACGAACATGTTCCCGATCCCGAAGATCACCCACACCGAGAACCACTTCTACCGCCAGGACACCGACGCCTGGATGCTGAACGTCGCCATCAAGTACGGCGCCGAGGTGCGCCAGCAGACGCGGATCGTCGACGTCGACATCGACGACGACGGCGTCACCGTCATCCCCGACCACGGCGACCCGGTGCGGGTGAAGTTCATCGTGGACGCCAGCGGCCACCGCTCGCCGCTGGCCGAGAAGTTCGGCCTGCGCGAGGAGCCCAGCCGGCTCCGCCACCAGTCGCGCTCGCTCTTCACGCACATGATCGGCGTGAAGCGGTACGAGGACACGCTCCCCAAGGGCACGCACAAGAACCCCAGCCCGTGGAGCGAGGGCACCCTGCACCACATGTTCGAGGGCGGCTGGATGTGGGTCATCCCCTTCGACAACCACCCGCTGGCCACCAGCCAGCTGTGCAGCGTCGGCCTCAACCTCGACCCGCGGATCCACCCGACCCCGGACTGCACCCCGGAGGAGGAGTTCCGCCGCTTCATCGCCAAGTACCCGGACATCGCCCCGCAGTTCGAGGGCGCGGTCGCCACCCGCGACTGGGTGCGCACCGGGCGGCTCCAGTACTCCTCCAAGCAGACGGTCGGCTACCGCTGGTGCCTGACCTCGCACGCGGCCGGCTTCGTCGACGCCCTCTTCTCCCGCGGGCTCTCCAACACCATGGAGATCATCCACGCGCTGGGCTGGCGGCTGCTGGACGCCATCAAGGAGGACGACTTCGCCGTCGAGCGGTTCGAGTACGTCCAGGAGCTGGAACAGGGCCTGCTCGACTTCAACGACGACCTGGTCGCCAACGCGTACACCTCGTTCGGCAACTGGTTCCTGTGGAACGCCTGGTTCAGGGTGTGGTCGCTCGGTCAGATCCTCGCCACGTTCGAGATCAACCGCGCCTACGCCACCTACCTGGACGACCGGGACCCGGCCGGACTCGCCCGGCTGGAGCGCCAGGCCCCCGACGGCGCCATCCCCGACTACGCGCCGGTCCGCCGGCTGCTGAAGAACGTCAGCACCCTCGTGCAGGAGGTCCAGAAGGGCTCCCTCGACCCCAGGGACGCCTCGGAGGAGATCCTGGCGCAACTGCGCGCGGCGGACTTCGTACCGCCCGCCTTCGGTCTCGCCGACCCCGACAACCACTGGACGGACGCCTCGACGCTCAAGGTCCTCCAGACGCTGCGGTGGGCGAAGACGGGCGCGCCGGACGAGATCGGGGACCTGGTCCACGACGGGCTCACGCTGTTCCTGCGCAAGCGGTTCGACAAGGAGGAGTTCAAGGTCACCGAGGAGCTGAAGCACATCGCCGCGTACTGGCCCGTCGTCGGACAGGTCATCAAGCGGCGTTCCGCCAGTGCGAGCTGAGGATCACCCAACGGAGGAGTGAGATGAAGCAGCAGTCCGGCACCACCTACGACGTGGTCGTCTTAGGGACGGGCTTAGCCGGTTCCGTCCTCGGCGCCATCCTGGCCAAGGCCGGAAACAAGGTTCTGCTCCTGGACGCAGGGTCGCACCCGCGGTTCGCCATCGGCGAGTCCACCGTGGGCTACACCCTCGTCCATCTCAGGATGCTGGCGCACCGCTACGGTGTGCCGGAGATCGGGCATCTCGGCAGCCTTGAGGAGTGCAACGAGTACATCAGTACCTCGTCCGGGCTGAAGCGGCACTTCGGCTTCATGATCCACCGCGACGGCCAGGAGCCCGACCCGCGGGAGATCAACCAGTTCCGGCTGCCCAAGGTCCTCCACCTGGCCAGCCACTACTTCCGCCAGGACATCGACCAGTACCTCTTCCACGTGGCGCTCAAGTACGGCTGCGCCGCGCAGCAGAACTACCGCGTGGAGAAGGTCGACTTCGACGACGAGGGCGTCACCGTCATCGGCGTGGACGGCACCACGCACCGGGCCCGCTTCGTCGTCGACGGCAGCGGGTTCCGCTCCCCGCTCGCGGACCAGCTGGGCCTGCGCGACGAGCCGACCAAGCTCAAGCACCACGCCCGCTCGATCTTCACCCACATGATCAACGTGGACCGGGTCGACGACCACGTCCGTATGGGCCCCGACGACGTCCCCCCGCGGCCCTGGCACGAGGGCACGATGCACCACATGTTCGAGCGCGGCTGGTTCTGGATCATCCCGTTCGACAACCACCCCAAGAGCACCAACGCCCTGTGCAGCGTGGGCCTCCAGCTCGACCCCCGGCGCTACCCCCAGCCCTCCGACGTGACACCCGAGGAGGAGTTCTGGCACCACGTCGACCGGTTCCCGCTGGTGAAGCGGCAGCTGGCCGGGGCGCGCGCCGTCCGCCCCTGGGTGGGCACCGGGCGGCTCCAGTACTCCTCCCGGCAGGTCGTCGGTGAGCGCTGGGTGCTGCTGCCGCACGCGGCCGGCTTCGTGGACCCGCTGTTCTCGCGCGGACTGTCCAACACCGCCGAGATCCTCAACGTGCTCGCCTGGCGCCTGATCCGGGCGCTGAAGCGGGACGACTTCGACCCGGCCCAGTTCGAGTACGTCGAGCAGCTCGAACAGAACCTCCTGTACTTCAACGACCGCCTGGTCAACTCCGCGTTCATCAGCTTCTCCGACTACGACCTCTGGAACGCCGTGTTCCGGATCTGGAGCTACGGCTCGCTGCCCGGGGCCTTCCGCGTCATCCACGAGGACCTCAAGGCACGCCGGAACCACGACGACCACGAGATCTGGCGGGGCATGGAGGACGTACCGAACCCCGGACTGTGGTGGCCGGACAAGCGGGAGTACCGGGAGATCTTCGACGAGGCCGCCGACTACTGCGAGGCGGTCGAGGCCGGCGAGATGAGCTCCCAGGACGCCGCCGACCGGCTGTTCGCCACGATGCGCAAGGCCGACTGGATCCCTCCGTCCCTGCAGATCGCGCAGCGCGACGTGAGGTTCATCGACCCCAGCCCGTCGAGGCTGCGCAACATGCTGCTCTGGTCCCGTACCAAGGCGCCCGCCGACATGCGGCCCTACATGGTCGGCACGGCGGTCGAGGCGATCAAGCACTTCGTGCGAGGAAAACGGATCTTCTGAGGTCCGCGGGAGGCCGCCCGCGGTCGGCGGGATGCCCAGTCCCGCCGGCCGCAACTCCGGGTCGGCCGACCCGGGCCATCCACATGGCGGAACGGATCATGCGAGGTGGCGCTCGCGCCGCGGTCGCGCCCAGGTCGAAGGACGGGCGCGTTCCGCGGGGGAGTCGCCGCCTCGCGCCCACCCGGCCGTCGGCACCGACGCCGTCGCGTCGGCCGTCCCTCCCGGCAACCGGATTGAGAGGTCATTGTTTTGGACGAGAAGACCCCCGCTTTCGACGTCATAGTCGCCGGCGCCGGCCCCACGGGGCTGATGCTGGCGGGCGAACTCGCCATGGCAGGTGTGCGCTGCCGCGTCGTCGAACGCCGTCAGGACCGCACCAGGGAGTCCCGGGCCCTCGGGCTGCACGGAAGGACCATGGAGGTCCTCAACATGCGCGGGATGGCCGAGGAGGTGCTGGCCCGCGCCAACCCCATCCCGCAGGTACGGGTGTCGCTCGGCTCCTCCCTCTTCGACATGGGCGAACTCGCCACCGACTACGGACAACTGACCATCATTCCGCAGGGAGAGACCGAGGAGATCCTGGAGAAGCGCGCCACCGAACTCGGGGTCGTCGTGGACCGCGGGGTCAGCGTCACCGACTGCCGGCAGTCCGGCCGGTCGGTGACGGTGACCCTGGAACAGGACGGCCGGACCTGGGAGGAGAGCGCCTCCTACCTGGTCGGCTGCGACGGCTCGCGCAGCCGGGTGCGGGAGGCGATGGGCGCCGAGTTCACCGGCGCCACCTACCCGTACACGATCATCGTGGCCGATGTGAAGCTGGGCGTTCCGCTCGACGACCAGCTGCTGATCCGCGTCGGCCGCGCCGGGCTGGTCGTGGCGACCGACTTCGGCAACGGCTGGTACCGCATGGGCGTGATCGACCGGGACAAGCCCTGGTCGGACGATCCCGTCACGCTCGCCGAGGTCGACCAGACCCTGGCCAAGCTGTTCGGCCGGAACATGCGGCCGAGCGAACCGCTGTGGACCTCCCGCTTCCACATCCAGGAGCGGCAGGCGTCGTTCTACCGCAAGGGGCGCATGATCATCGCCGGCGACGCCGCGCACGTGCACTCCCCGCTCGGCGGGCAGGGCCTCAACCTCGGCATCCAGGACGCCATGAACCTCGGCTGGAAGCTGGCCGCCGTGGTCAACGGCCGGGCCGCCGACGACCTGCTCGACACCTTCGCGCTGGAACGGCGCCGGGTCTCCCAGGGCGTCATCAAGGTGACGGACATCGCCACCCGCATGATGACCTCCGACCGGCTGCCCGCGCGGATCGCCCGCAAGACCGTGATGTCCGTGGCCAGCCGGGTACCGGTGACCCACCGGCTCGCGGTCGGGCACCTGTCGGGCATCGCCACCTCCTACCCGACGATGGCCGCGGCCGTCGGGGCCCCGCCGCTCGTGGGCACCCGGGTCCCCGATCTCACGATCGCCGGGTCAGGCCGCCCCCGGAAGCTGCACCAGGAGATGCGCAAGGGCGGCTTCGTGCTCCTCGACCGCACCGACGGCGCCCCGCTGCTGCCGTCGGAGTCCGGGACGGACGGCGGCCTGCTGAGGATCGGCGGGCGGATCGTGGCCGAATCCGGACCCTGGCGCAAGCCCGAGGTGGTGCTGATCCGCCCCGACGGCTACTGCGCCTGGGCGGGCTCGCGCGAGCACGCCAGGGCCCAGCTGTCCCACACCTATCTCCGCTGGATCCAGGGCTGATCCGGCATCCCGCACGGACCGTGCCGCCGCCCCACGACGGCGGCGGCACACCGTGGACACGGTCGTGCCCGGTGGGCGGCCGCCCTGAGCGGTGGCTGAGTGGGGCTTGAGTCGGTGGCTCTAACTTGCCCGCAACGGATGCCCGGATCGACCAAGGAGAGGCTCATGCCGACTCGCTCGAAGCACCCTACGTCGCCGCAGTACGACGTGGCCATCCTGGGGTCGGGTCTGGCGGGGACCACGCTGGCCGCCTGCCTTGCCCGCAACGGCGCGAAGGTGCTCGTCCTCGACGCGGGCAACCACCCCCGTTTCGCCATCGGCGAGTCCACCATCCCGTACACCTCGATGCTGATGCGGCTGGTCAGCGAGCGGTACGACGTTCCCGAGATCAAGTGGCTGACCACGTTCGAGTCCGTGCAGTCGAAGATCTCCACCAACTGCGGGGTCAAGCGGAACTTCGGGTTCCTCTACCACCGCGAGGGCGCCCGTCAGAACCCGCTCGAAACGAACATGTTCCCGATCCCGAAGATCACCCACACCGAGAACCACTTCTTCCGCCAGGACGTCGACGCCTGGATGCTGGCCGTGGCCATCAAGTACGGGGCCGACGTCCGCCAGCAGACGAAGATCGTCGACGCGGAGTTCGACGACGACGGCGTCACCGTCATACCGACCCACGGCGACCCGGTGCGGGTGAAGTTCGTGGTGGACGCGAGCGGCCACCGCTCCCCGCTGGCCGAGAAGTTCGGCCTGCGCGAGGAGCCCAGCCGGCTCCGCCACCAGTCGCGCTCGCTGTTCACCCACATGATCAATGTGAAGCCCTACGAGGACACCGTCCCCAAGGGCAGCCACAAGAACCCCAGCCCGTGGAGCGAGGGCACCCTGCACCACATGTTCGAGGGCGGCTGGATGTGGGTCATCCCCTTCGACAACCACCCGCGCGCCACCAACCCGCTGTGCAGCGTCGGCCTCAACCTCGACCCGCGCATCCACCCCGTGCCGGACTGCTCCCCCGAGGAGGAGTTCCGCCGCTTCATCGCCAAGTACCCCGACATCGCCCCGCAGTTCGAGGACTCCATCACGGTCCGCGACTGGGTCCGCACCGACCGGCTCCAGTACTCCTCCAAGCAGACGGTCGGCTACCGCTGGTGCCTGACCTCGCACGCGGCCGGCTTCGTCGACGCCCTCTTCTCCCGCGGGCTCTCCAACACCATGGAGATCATCCACGCCCTGACCTGGCGCCTGCTGGACGCCATCAAGGACGACGACTTCGCCGTCGAGCGGTTCGAGTACGTCCAGGAACTGGAGCAGGGCCTGCTCGACTTCAACGACGACCTGGTCGCCAACGCCTACACCGGCACCAAGAGCTGGTTCCTCTGGAACGCCTACTACCGCTCCTGGGTGCTCAGCCAGGCGCTCGCCACCTTCGAGATCAACCGGGCCTACGCCAAGTACCTGGAGAAGCACGACCCGAAGGTCCTGGACCGGCTGGAGCGCCAGGCGCCCAACGGGGCCATCCCCGACTACGCGCCCGCCCGTGAGCTGCTCAAGGGGATGAGCGAGGCGATCCAGGACGTCCAGAACAACCGCCGCGACCACCGGGAGGCCTCCGAGCACATCATGGGGCTGCTCGGCAAGGCCGACTTCATCCCGCCGGTGTTCGGCCTGGACGACCCCGACGTCCACTGGACCGAGGTGAACCCGATCAAGCTGGCGAAGACGCTGCGCTGGTCGCGGACCAGGGCGCCCAAGGAGATCGGCGACCTGACCTGGGAAGGGCTCACGCTCTTCATGAAGAAGCGCTTCGACCGCAGCGAGTTCCAACTCGCCGAGGAACTCAAGCACATGGCCGCGGGCTGGCCGGTGATCGGACGGGCCTTCCGGGTGCCCGAGCCCGAGTGACCGCACCCGAACCGGACCGAAGAAGACCAGCAGCCCGACAAGCCAGAGGAGTTCCCGTGTCCGAAAGCCCCGCCCTGGTCACCGGCCCGCCGCCGGTGTACGACGTGGCGATCCTGGGATCCGGCATCGCCGGCTCCATGCTCGCCGCGGTCCTGGCCCGCAACGGCGTGAAGGTCCTGCTCCTGGACGCCTCCGCGCACCCGCGCTTCGCCATCGGCGAGTCCACGATTCCCTACACCCTGGTCTGCCTGCGGACGATCGCCGAGCGCTACGACGTGCCGGAGATCAAGACGCTCGCCACCTTCACCAACAGCACCAAGGTGCTCGGCCCCAAGTTCGGTGTGAAGAAGCACTTCAGCTTCCTGCTGCACCACGAGGGCGAGGACCAGGACGCCAAGGAGGTCAACCAGTTCGGGACCCCGGGCCTGCTGCACGAGGCGAGCCACCTGTACCGCCAGGACACCGACTCGTACATGTTCCACGTGGCCCTGAAGTACGGCGCGCACTCCCGGCAGAACTTCCGGGTCGCGGACGTCGACTTCGACGACAGCGGGGTCACCCTGAGCACCGCCGAGGGCGAGCAGTACCGGGCCCGCTACGTCGTGGACGCCAGTGGCTACCGCTCGCCGCTCGCGGACAAGTTCAACCTCCGCGAAGACCCCTGCCGCTTCCTGCACCACTCCCGGTCCATGTGGAACCACATGACCAACGTCCGGCCCACCGACGAGCTGTTCACCCACCGCCCGCCGGAGGACACCCCGCCCTCGCCCTGGTACCAGGGCACCGTGCACCACATGTTCGAGCGCGGCTGGTTCTGGGTCATCGGCTTCGACAACCACGAGTGGTCCCGCAACCCGCTGTGCAGCGTCGGCCTCACCCTCGACCCGCGCAAGTACCCCAAGTCCGCGGACATGACGCCGGAGGAGGAGTTCTACTCCTACGCGGCCCGCTTCCCGGACATCGCCCGCCAGTACGAGGGCGCCCGCGCGGTCCGCAACTGGACCTCCACCGACCGCCTCCAGTACTCCTCCCGGCAGTGCGCCGGAGACCGCTGGTTCCTGCTCTCGCACGCGGCCGGGTTCATCGACCCGCTGTACTCCCGCGGCCTGTCCAACACCGCCGAGGCCATCAACAGCCTCACCTGGCGGCTGCTGGAGGCCGTCAAGGACGACAACTTCTCCCGCGAGCGCTTCGACTACGTCGACAGGATGCAGCAGGGCCTGTTCGACTACAACGACTCGCTGGTCAACGCCTCCTTCATCTCCTGGAACGACTACGACCTGTGGACGGCCGTCTACCGGATGTGGGCCTGGGGCGCCAACGCCGGCACCTACCGGCTCTCCGAGGGCCTGTTCAGGTACTTCAAGGACGGCAACGAGCAGCACTTCAAGGACCTGGAGAAGGCCCCGCACCTCGGCCTCTACTGGCCCGACCACGACGGCTTCAAGGAGCTGTACGACCTCATGATCGGCCAGGTCCTCGACTACGAGGCCGGCACGAGGACCGCGCGCGAGGCGGCCGACACGATCTACGAGCAGCTGGAGACCGTGAACTTCGTGCCGAAGAACTTCGGGTTCGCCGAGCGCGACCTGCGCTTCATGATCCCGGGCCCCAAGACCCTGCTGAAGACCGCCCGCTGGCTGGCCACCGAGGCCGACCCGGTCGTCAAGCGGATGATGCAGGGCAACGGACGTGAGGCCGTCAAGGCGAAGCTGAGGGGCAAGCGCATCTTCTGACCACGCGCCCCGGCGCCGGTCCCCGCGGGGCCGGCGCCCCCGCGCGTTTCAGGGAGTGAACCGTGAACCGAGGGGAGTTGAACCCATGAAGATCAACCGAACCGCCCCTGCCGGCGACCGCGCGGCTCCTCCCGCGGATCCCCGGGAGAGGTACGACGTCGCCGTCCTCGGCGGAACCATGGCCGGCGGCCTGCTCGCCGCCGTCCTGGCCCGGCAGGGCGTACGGGTGCTCGTGGTACCCGGCGCCGACGACCGCAGCGAACCGTCCGGCGAGACCACCGTGCCGTACACGGCCGAGGTCTTCCTGCTGCTGGCCAAACGCTTCGACATCCCGGAGATCGCCGCCTTCGGCCTGTTCCCGGACCTCCCGGCGGACGTCCGGCGGGACAGCGGCGTCAAGAAGAGCCTCGGCTTCCTCCACCACCGGCCCGGACGGCCGCAGAACCCCGAGGAGAGCGTCCAGTTCAACGTGCCCGGCGAGCACGCCGAGTGGCATCTGGAGCGGCGCACCGTCGACGCGTACACCCGGCGCATCGCGCACCGCTACGGCGCCGCCGTGCTCTCCCACGGGGTGCACGCCACCGACGCCTGGACCGAGGAGGACGGGGCGCGCGTCGAGACCACCGACGGGCACGTCTGGAAGGCCCGCTACCTGGTCGACGTCAGCGGCCCCGGCTCCTTCCTGGTGGCGCGCAACGGCGGCGACGACCCCGAGCCGCGGCTCGGCCTGCGCTCCCGGGTCATCGCCACCCACATGACCGGCGTGAAGCCCTTCGAGGAGGTGCGGCCCACCGCGGACTACCCGCGCGCCACCGCCTGGTCCGAGGGCACCGTCCACCACCTCTTCGACGGCGGCTGGATCCAGCTCGTCCGCTTCGACAACCACGCCGGGGGCTCCAACCCCGCCACCGGAGTCACCCTCAGCCTCGACCCGGACCGCTGGGACCACCTCCCGGACGACCCGGAGAAATCGTTCCGCGCGGTCGTCGAGCAGTTCCCCGACCTGGAGCAGCAGTTCGCCTCGGCGACGGCCGTCCGGCCCTGGGTCAACGAGCCGCTGTGGCAGCGCACCGCCTCCCGCACGTACGGGGACCGCTGGTTCGCGCTGGAACGCACCGCGGCCCGCAACGACCTGTTCCTCTCCCGTGACGTCACGATGGCCACCGAGGTCGTGCACGCGCTGGCCGGCGTCCTCGTCACCGCGGTGCGCCGCGACGACTTCGCGACGGCGCCGTTCGCCCGGGTGGCCGCCTTCCAGGACGACCTGAACGCCTTCAACGACCGCTGGCTGCGCTGCGCGCGCGTCGCGGCCGGGGAGTTCGAGCTCTGGAACGCCTTCTCCCGGGTCTGGCTGCTCTGGCAGATCCTCGCCGACCTCTCGCTGAAGCGGGCCCGGCTGGACTGCGAGTCCTCCGCCGGGCGGGACTGGACGCCGGTGGAGCGCTTCGAACTGGGCGGCATCTGGTTCGACGTCCCCGAGGGACTGCGGGGCGTCATCGACCGCTCGCTGCGCACCATCGAGCGGGTCGGCGCGGGCGAGCTGTCCGCGGTGCCGGCGGCCGACGGCATCTTCGCCGAGCTGCGCCGCGAGAAGTTCATCCCGCCGCTGTACGCGTTCGGCGACCCGGCGGCGAAGGTCTACCACTTCACGCTCCCCAAGCGCCTGAAGATGCTCTGGTGGGTCAAGACCTCGGCGCCCGCCGACTTCCGCCGCCTGCTCACCCGCGACAACGTCACGTCGGTCACCTCGGCGTCATCGCGCTGACCGGCTCCGGCACCACCCGGTACGCCGCCTCCCCACAAGGGGGGCGGCGTACCGGTGTGTACGGGGCCCTGTCACGGCAGGCGCGGGGGAGGAGGAACGCCCGCGGCCCGCCACCGGGATCGGTGACGGGCCGGGAGGGGTGCCGGGAGGGCGGGGTGTCAGGAACCGTTGGGCAGGAGACGGGCGTAGGAGCCGCGCCAGTAGGTGAGCGGGAAGCGGTCCTCCGCCGTGCCGCCGCCGACCACCCGCCCGATCAGCAGGGTGTGGTCGCCGGCCTCCACCGCGTCGTGCAGCTCGCACTCCGCGTGGCCGACGGTGACGGCCAGCAGGGGCGTGCCCGTCGCCGGGCCCGGCGTCCAGCGGACCCGCTCGAACTTGTCGGTCGCGCCCGAGGCGAACAGCTGCGAGGCCATCTGGCCCTGCGAGCCCAGGATGTTGACCGAGAACTGGGCCCGGTCCAGCACCGCGCGGAGCGTCCCGCTGCGGTTGCTGACGCTCGCCAGCAGCAGCGGCGGGTCCACGGAGACACTGCACACCGCGGAGCAGGTCAGACCGCGGGGCTCGTCCTCCTTGTCCAGCGTGGTCACGATGGAGACCCCGCTGGCCAGCGAACCCATGACGGTACGGAACAGCTGGATGTCGACGGACGAGGCCATCGTGGGCATGGCGGTCTGCATCACAGCTCACCCGCCTCGACGGCCGTGACGAGCGCGGCCCGGTGCAGCTTGCCGTTGGGTGTCCGGGGAAGATCCTCGGCGATGTGCAAACGGTCGATGTTCATATAGGTGGGCAACCTTTCCGCACAACGGCGTTTGATGGCGAGCAGGGACGGCCGCTGACCCGGCGAGGGGACGACGACCGCGTGCAGTTGGGACGTGAGGCCGGTGCCGATGACCAGCACCGTGACCTCGGCGACGGATTCGAGCGTGCCGATGGCCGCCTCGATCTCGCCCAGCTCGATCCGGTTCCCGCGGACCTTCACCATGTGGTCGCGGCGACCGACGTACTCCAGGTTTCCGTCCGCGTCCAGGCGGGCGATGTCGCCGGTGCGGTACGGGCCCTCGTGGGGGCCGCGCCCCCAGTAGCCCAGCATCACCGTCGGGCCGGTGACCACGACCTCGCCCTCACCGCCCTCCGGTCCGTCGAGGGTGACGGTGTCCCCGGAGCAGGCCGTGCCGATCGGCAGCGGGGTCTCCCGCTCCAGGTCGGCCTCGGTGACCTCGTAGGAGGTGCAGACGTTGGTCTCGGTCGGGCCGTACCAGTTCAGCAGCCGCACACCGGGCCAGCTCTTGCGCAGCTCCTGGACGTGGTGGATGGCGAAGGGCTCGCCGGCGAAGAGACAGACCCGCAGCGACGGCGGCGGGGGACCCTCCAGCAGCCCGCCCTCCCGCATCATCAGGCTGATCGCCGACGGCACCGAGTACCAGACCGTGATCAGCCGCTGGCGCATGAACTCGGCCAGCTGGAGCGGGGCGTAGGCCAGTTCCTCGGGCACCAGGTGCACCGAGGCGCCCGAGGCGAAGGCCGCGTACAGGTCGAAGACGGACAGGTCGAAGTTGAACGGCGCGTGGTTCGACAGCCGGTCGGAGACCTTCAGCTCCAGCTCCGCGACCGCCCAGTCCACGAAGGCCAGCGCGTTGCGGTGGCTGATCATCACGCCCTTGGGCTCACCCGTGGACCCCGAGGTGTAGAGGATGTACGCCGGGTCGTCGGGCTCGTTGCGGTACAGCGTCGGACGGGCACCGTCCTCGGCCCGCTCGAACAGCTCCTCGAAACCGGCCAGCGGCGCCGCGTCGAACTCCACCGCCCGGGCCCGCTCCACCCCGCCCGCGTCGGCCACGACCAGCTTCGGTTCGCAGCCGGCCGCGATCCGGGCCACCCGGGCCGGCGGGTTGGAGCCGGTCACCGGCACGTACAGGGCGCCGATGCGCAGCGCCGCCTGCATCACGGCGATGGCGTCGACGCTCTTGTGACTCCAGACGACGACCCGGTCGCCGACCCCGACCCCGCTCTCCAGCAGGGCCGCGGCGTACCGGTTCGCGCGCCGGTCCAGCGTGCGGTAGTCGACGGGGCCGTCCGCGCCGTGCACGGCCACCGCGTACGGACTGATCCGCGCGGAGTCGTACAGCAGACGGTGCAGGCTGACGTTGCTGCTCATAGTCCCAGCTCCCTGGAGATGATGTCGCGCTGGATGTCCGATGTGCCGGAGAAGATGACGGAGGGGACCGCGTCCCGCAGGGCGGCCTCGATGCCCTCGGCGCGCTGGTAGCCGCGGCCGCCGAAGAGCCGGACGGTGTCCAGCGCGGTGGCCAGCACGCCCTCGGAGACGGCGAGCTTCGACAGGGCGATCCACAGCGTGGCCGGGCCGCCCCGGTCCATCTCCCAGGCGGCGCGGTACAGCAGCAGCCGGGCGCTCTCGGTGCGCAGCTTCATGTCCGCGATCCGGTGCGACACCGCCTGGAAGCGGGAGATCCGCTGCCCCGACTGCCTGCGGGTGCGGGCGTGTTCGACGGCCCGGTCCAGCAGGTGGTCGGCGAGCCCGAGGAACCCGGCGAACAGGCAGCACCGCTCCCAGCCCATCGAGTGCTGGAAGATGAAACCGCCCTGCCCCTCGGCGCCGAGGACCTGGTCGTCCGGCACGAAGCAGTTCTCGAACGTCAGCCGCCCGGCCGGGACATGGGCCATGCCCATCTTCTCGAAGGGCTCACCGATCGTCAGACCGGGCGCGCCCCGCTCGACCACGAACCCGGTGACGCCCAGATAGCCCGCCTTGGGGTCGGTGGTCGCGTACGTCGTGAACACGTCCGAGGCCGGCCCGTTGGTGACGAAGCTCTTCTCGCCGTTGAGGATCCAGCCGCCGTCGGTGCGCTCGGCGACCGTGGCCAGACGGGACACGTCGGAGCCGGCCTCGTCCTCCGTCATCGCGTTGCCCGCGATCAGCTCACCGGAGCACATCCCGGGCAGCACCCGGGACTTCAGCGTCTCGCTGCCGAAGTCGACGATCGGCATGGCACAGGCGAACAGGTGCGCGGAGGCGCCGAAGACCAGTCCGGTGCGGTCGCAGCCGCGGCCGAGGGCCTCCACCTGAAGGGCGGTGTCGACGGCGCCGAGCCCGCCGCCGCCGTAGTCGAGCGGCACGGACAGGCCCAGCAGGCCGAGCTTCCCGAGCTGCTTGAAGTCGCTCCGGTCGTAGTACCCGGCCGTGCCGTCCCCCGCGGGGAACGCCTCACGCACGGCGGCCAGCGTGCGGTCGTACGCCTGACGCTGTTCCTCGGTCCAGGCGAAGTCCATGGTGGGTTCCTGTCCTTCCGTCACTTTGGGGACGACGACGTGGTGATACGGACCACGGGCCGGGACTTCAGAAGTTCCTCGCGGGCGCGCTCGTTCTGCTTGGCCAGCAGCATCGACAGCAGCGGCGCCGCCATCGCCGTCGTGACCAGCGCCATGATCACCATCGCGCTGAACAACTCCACCGTCAGCAGGCCCAGTTGGAGGCCGACGTTGAGGATCACCAGCTCGGTCAGACCGCGGGTGTTCATCAACAGCCCGAGCGTGGTGGCGTCACGCCAGTTCATCCCGGTCAGCTTCGCCGGGATCGCCACCCCGCCGAGCTTGCCGAGGCAGGCCACCGCGATCACCGCCACCATCGCCAGCAGACCCTGCCCGGTGATCGTGGTGAGGTCGACCGACAGGCCGGTCACGACGAAGAACAGCGGCAGCAGCAGCTTGCTGGTCTTCTCCATCGGCCCGAAGGCCGACTGCATCAGCCGGCGGTCGCGCGGCATCACCAGGCCGAAGAAGAACGCGCCGAAGATGGCGTGGATGCCGATCTCGGAGGTCAGCCAGGCCGAACCGAAGGCCCCGCACGCGGCGAGCACCATCACGTACTGGAGCGCCGAGTCGGCCATCCTGCCGGTGAGCCTGCGCAGCAGGGGCCTGACGATCCACAGCATCCCCGCGACGTACACCAGCGACCACAGCAGCATCGTCACGAAGGCGCCCGTGCCGGTGGCCGTCACCAGCGCCACGACCAGGGCGAGCATGCACCAGGCCAGGACGTCGTCGGCCGCGGCGAGCGCCAGCGACAGCGCCCCCGCCCGGCTGAACTGAAGCCCCTGGTCGGCGACGATCCGGGCCAGCACCGGGAAGGCGGTGATCGACATGGCCACCCCGAGATACAGGGTGAACTCGAACATCCCCACCGACTGGCCGTTCACCGTGCCGTAGGTGCCGTACAGCAGCGCGGCCAGTCCCATGCCCAGGGCCAGCGGGCAGGCGATCGAACTCAGCCAGATGATGCCGGTCGACCTGCGGCGCCCGCTGAAGCTGGTCGCGTCGAACTCCCAGCCGATGACGAACATGAACAGGATCAGACCGATCTGGGCCGCCGTCCCCAGATGGGCCCGCGCCTCGGCCGGGAAGAACTTCTCCGGCAGGTCACCCGGCAGCAGACCGAGCAGACTCGGGCCGAGGCAGATGCCCGCGGCGATCTCACCCACCACGGCCGGCTGATGGATCCGGCGCGCGGCCGCGGCGAACGCGACGCCCACCAGGAGGGTCAGGGCCACGCCGCCGATCACTGTGGTGGTCAACCACTCGGAGTCGGCGGCAGCGAGTGTGCTCACTGGTTCTCCTTACGCAAGGGCAGAGGGCGGGACGGGAGCCGGGTCAGCGGCTCCAGGTGTCGCTTCCGGCGAGGACGGCCGCGAGGTCGCCCTTGCCGTTCTGCTCGACGGCCGCGTCCAGTTGGTCGGCCATCGTCGTGTCGTAGACCGCCCGTTCGACGTCCCGGAAGACACCGATCGGGGTGTGGTGCAGCGTGTCCGGGTCGGCCAGCCGGGACAGGGCGAAGGCCGTGGTGGGGGAGGCGGCGTGGGCGTCGTGGACGAGGATCCGGTCCTCGTTGTCCGGCGTCACCTCGACCACCGCCAGATCCCCGGTGGCCGGGTCGCGCACGACGCCCTTGGCGCCGTCCGTCCCGAACCGGATCGGCCGGCCGTGCTCCAGCCGGATCACCGACTCCTGCGCCCGCTCCTTGTCCTTGAGGACCTCGAAGGCGCCGTCGTTGAAGATGTTGCAGTTCTGGTAGATCTCCACCAGCGCGGTGCCCGGATGGCGGTGCGCCGCCCGCAGCACCTCGGTGAGGTGCTTGCGGTCGGAGTCCACGGTGCGGGCGACGAAGGACGCCTCCGCGCCGACGGCCAGCGACACCGGGTTGAACGGCGCGTCCAGCGAGCCCATCGGCGTCGACTTGGTGACCTTCCCGACCTCGCTGGTGGGGGAGTACTGGCCCTTGGTCAGGCCGTAGATCCGGTTGTTGAACAGCAGGATCTTGAGGTTGACGTTCCGGCGCAGGGCGTGGATGAGGTGGTTGCCGCCGATGGACAGCGCGTCGCCGTCCCCGGTCACCACCCACACCGACAGATCGGGCCGGGTCACGGCCAGCCCGGTGGCGATGGCGGGAGCGCGGCCGTGGATGGAGTGCATGCCGTAGGTGTTCATGTAGTACGGGAAGCGCGAGGAACAGCCGATCCCGGAGATGAAGACGATGTTCTCGCGGGCCACCCCGACCTCGGGCATGAAGCCCTGCACGGCCGAGAGGATCGCGTAGTCACCGCACCCCGGGCACCAGCGGACCTCCTGGTCGGACTTGAAGTCACGCGCCGTCAGTTCAAGCGGCATGGATCTCCTCCTTGAGAACCGCGGCGAGTTGCTCGGCCTTGAAGGGCATGCCGCTCACCTGCGTGTGGCTGCGGACGTCGACGAGATAGCGGGCCCGCAGCAGCGAGGCGAGCTGGCCGAGGTTCATCTCCGGCACCACGACCCGCTCGTAACGGGCGAGGACCTCGCCGAGGTTGCGCGGGAAGGGGCTGAGGTGGCGCAGGTGCGCCTGCGCGATCGGCTCCCCGTCGGCCCGCAGCCGGCGCACGGCCGCGGTGACCGGGCCGAAGGTCGAACCCCACCCCAGCACCAGCGTGTTCGCCCCGTGCGGGTCGTCCACCTCGACGTCCGGCACCCAGATCCCGTCGATCTTCCGCTGCCGGGTGCGCACCATGAAGTCGTGGTTGGCGGGGTCGTAGGAGATGTTCCCCGTGCCGTCCTGCTTCTCGATGCCGCCGACGCGGTGCTCAAGCCCCGGCGTCCCCGGGATCGCCCAGGGCCGCGCCAGGGTCAGCGGGTCGCGCTTGTACGGCCAGAAGACCTCGGTGCCGTCCTCCAGCACGTGGTTGGGCCCGTCCGCGAAGTCCACCCGCAGATCGGGCAGTTCGTGCTGCTCCGGGATCCGCCACGGCTCGGCCCCGTTGGCCAGGTAGCCGTCGGAGAGCAGATACACCGGGGTGCGGTAGGTCAGCGCGATCCGGACCGCCTCCAGGGCCGCGTCGAAGCAGTCCGCCGGGGTCCGCGGCGCCACGATCGGCACCGGGGCCTCGCCGTTGCGGCCGTACATCGTCTGGAGCAGGTCGGCCTGCTCGGTCTTGGTCGGCAGACCCGTCGAAGGCCCGCCGCGCTGGATGTCCACGATGACCATCGGCAGTTCCAGCGCCACGGCCAGCCCGATCGTCTCGCCCTTGAGCGCCATACCGGGACCGGAGTTGGAGGTCACCGCGAGCGAGCCGCCGAACGCCGCGCCCAGCGCCGCACCCGCCGCCGCGATCTCGTCCTCGGCCTGGAAGGTGCGCACCCCGAAGTTCTTGTGCCGGCTCAGCTCGTGCAGGATGTCGGAGGCCGGGGTGATGGGGTACGAGCCCAGGAACAGCGGCAGATCCGCCTGCCGTGAGGCGGCCAGCAGCCCGTAGGACAGCGCCAGGTTGCCGGAGATGTTGCGGTAGGTGCCGGACGGGAAGGCGTCGGCGGCCGGGGCGATCTCGTAGGAGACCGCGAAGTCCTCCGTCGTCTCACCGAAGTTCCAGCCCGCCTTGAACGCGGCGATGTTCGCCTCGGCGATCTGCGGCTTCTTCGCGAACTTCGACCGCAGGAACCGCTCCGTGCCCTCGGTGGGCCGGTGGTACATCCAGGACAGCAGACCGAGCGCGAACATGTTCTTCGCGCGCTGGGCCTCCTTGCGGGTCAGCCCGAACTCCTTCAGCGCCTCGACGGTGAGGCTGGTCAGCGGCACCGGGTGCAGCCGGTACCCCTGCAGGGAGTCGTCCTCCAGCGGCGAGCGCTCGTAACCGGCCTTGGCCAGCGCGCGGGAGTCGAACTCGTCGCTGTTGACGAGGAGTTCACCGCCCGCGCGCAGATCCGCCAGGTTGGTCCGCAGCGCCGCGGGGTTCATCGCCACCAGCACGTCCACGGCGTCGCCGGGCGTGAGGATGTCGTGGTCCGCGAAGTGCAGCTGGAACGAGGAGACGCCGCCCAGGGTGCCGGCGGGGGCGCGGATCTCGGCGGGGAAGTTCGGCAGCGTCGAAAGGTCGTTGCCGAACGACGCCGTCTCCGACGTGAACCGGTCACCCGTCAGCTGCATACCGTCTCCGGAGTCACCCGCGAACCGGATGACCACACGGGACAGCCGCTCGGTCCGCGAGGAGGCGTCCGAGGCCGCCGGTGGATGGATGCTGGGGTGAGGAACTGCAGTCACCGAGCCTCTGCCTCTCTCTCGGGGGGTGCCCACGGCGGTTGCAGTCTGGGTACGCCGCCTAGAGGGGTGGTCAAGAAGCGGTGCACCGGGGAAGGCGGTGCCGACCGGCGCACCTCGGCCATCGCCGGACCGACCCCCGCGCCCGCCCCGGCACAGCTCCACTGCCGCTTGAGCGTGCGCACCGACCATCGGCCGCATGACCCGACGCGCAGTGATCACAGGGCTGGGTGTGGTCGCCCCCGGAGGCATCGGCACCAAGGACTACTGGGCGCTGCTGACCGGCGGCCGGGCCGCGACCCGCCACATCACCTTCTTCGACGCCTCCGGCTACCGCTCCCGGGTCGCCGCCGAGGTCGACTTCGACCCCGCGGCCGCCGGGCTCGGCCTCCGGGAGATCCACCGGATGGACCGCTCGGCCCAGTTCGCCGTGGTGAGCGCCTGGGAGGCGGTCGCCGACAGCGGTCTCGCCCTCGGCGGGCTCGACCCGCTGCGCACCGGCGTCAGCATCGGCAGCGCGGTCGGCGCGGCCACCAGCCTGGACGCCGCCTACCCGCTGCTCAGCGACGAGGGCCGCGAATGGCGCACCGACACCACCTACGCCGTACCGCAGTTGTACGACTACATGGTGCCCAGCGCGCTCGCCCGCGAAGTCGCCTGGACCGTCGCCGCCCAGGGACCCGTCGCCCTGGTCTCCACCGGCTGCACCTCGGGACTCGACGCCATCGGCCACGCCGCCGGCATCATCGCGGAGGGGTCCGCCGACATCATGCTGGCCGGGGCCGCCGAGGCACCCGTGTGCGCCATCACCGCCGCCTCCTTCGACGCCATCAAGGCCACCACCCCCTACGAGGGCGACGACCCGTCCGAGGCGTGCCGCCCCTTCGACCTCCATCGGGACGGATTCGTGCTCGGCGAGGGCGGCGCCGTCCTGGTCCTGGAGGAGAAGGAGCACGCCCGCCGCCGCGGCGCGCACGTCTACGCCGAGATCGCCGGGTTCGCCACCCGCGGCAACGCCTACCACATGACGGGGCTGCGCTCCGACGGCACCGAGCTGGCCGCCGCGGTCGCCGCCGCCCTCGACGAGGCCCGGCTGCCCGTCGACGCCGTCGACTACGTCAACGCGCACGGCTCCGGGACCCGGCAGAACGACGTCCACGAGACCGCCGCGCTGAAGAAGGCCCTCGGCACCCACGCCCACGACGTGCCGGTCAGCTCCATCAAGTCGATGATCGGCCACTCGCTGGGCGCCATCGGCTCCCTGGAGGCGGCCGCCTGCGCCCTGGCCCTGGAGCACGGAGCCGTCCCGCCCACCGCGAACCTCCACACCCCGGACCCGGAATGCGATCTCGACTACGTGCCCTTGACCGCGCGGGCTCAGCCCCTCGACACGGTCCTCAGCGTGGGCAGTGGCTTCGGTGGCCTCCAGAGCGCCCTCGTCCTGAGGAAGCCCGCATGAGCGCCGAGGCCGCCGCCGCACCGCCCGCCCGGATCCGCGCGGCCGTCACCGGACTCGGCGTCGTCGCACCCAACGGCGTCGGCACCCGCGCCTGGTGGCAGGCCACCCTGCGCGGGGTCAGCGCCCTGCGCCCGGCCCGGGACGCCCCCGTCGACCGCACCCCGGTCGCCGGAGAGGTCACCTCCTTCGTTCCCGAACACCACGTGCCCAGCCGGCTGCTGCCGCAGACCGCCCGCTTCACCCGGCTGGCGCTGGCCGCCGCCGCCGAGGCCCTGGACGACGCGGCCGTCGACCCGGCCGCCCTGGAGGAGTTCGGCACCGGAGTGTTCACCGCCAGCTCGGCCGGCGGCTACGAGTTCGGGCAGCACGAGATGGGCGCCCTGTGGCGCACCGGCAGCGACAGCGTCAGCGCGTACCAGTCCTTCGCCTGGTTCTACGCGGCCTGCACCGGCCAGGTCTCCATCCGGCACGGACTGCGCGGCGCCAGCGGCACCCTCGTCACCGAGCAGTGCGGCGGCCTGGACGCGGTCGGGCAGGCCCGGCGCCTCCTCGGCGACGACACCCGGGTGCTGCTGGCCGGCGGCTCCGACGCGGCACTGTGCCCGCTGGGCTGGGCCGGGCACCTCGCCACCGGCCGGGTCAGCCCCGTCGGCCACCCGGCCCGCGCCTACCTGCCCTTCCACGCCGACGCCTCCGGCTACGTCCCCGGCGAGGGCGCCGCCTACGTCGTCCTGGAGGAACGCGCGGCCGCCGAGGCACGGGGCGCGGAGGTCCTCGGCGAGGTCGCCGGGTACGCGGCCGCCTTCGACCCGCCGACCGGACCCGGCAACCTCGGCCGGGCCGCCCGCCTCGCCCTGGACGACGCGGGCCTCGCCGTCGGCGACATCGACGCGGTCTTCGCCGACGCCTCCGGGGTGCCCGCCCTGGACGAGGCCGAGGCCCAGGTGATCGGCGACCTCTTCGGACCGTACGGAGTGCCGGTCGCCGTCCCCAAGACGATGACCGGACGGATCGGCGCCGGCGGCTCCACGCTCGACCTGGTGGCGGCCCTGCTGGCGCTGCGCGACGGAGTGCTGCCGCCCGCCGCGCACGTGGACCGGCCCAAGGACGGCTGGCACCTCGACCTGGTCACCGGCGCGCCCCGCTCGGTCGACCTGCGTGCCGTGCTGGTGCTGGCCCGCGGACACGGCGGATTCAACTCGGCCGCCGTGGTGGTGGCTTGACGCTCCGCCCGGCACGACGGGGCGACGGGCACACCCGCACGCCCCGGGCCGTCCAAGTCCGTGGCGGCCCGGGAAGCCACCGACCGACCCGGACAGGGAGGGGACCGGCATGCCGAACACCGTTCACACCACGCGGATCGCCGCACCCGCGCGAGCCGTTCACGCGCTGATCGCCGATGTGACCGTCTGGCCGCTGATGTTCGAGCCGAACATCCACACCGAGTACGTCGAGGGCAGCCGCGCCGAGGGGCGGGAACGGATCCGCATCTGGGCGTTCGCGGGCTCCGAGATCCGCAGCTGGACCTCCGAGCGGGTCCTCGACCCGCACGCGCTGACCGTCGACTTCCGCCAGGACGAACCGGCCGCGCCGCTCGCGTCGATGAGCGGACGCTGGCTGGCGAAGGACATCGGCGGCGATGAGACGCTGCTCGAACTCCACCACGAGTTCGAGGCGTTCGAGGACGAGCACTTCGTGCTGCACGCCCTGCACCAGAACAGTCCGGTGGAGCTGGCCGGGGTGCGGATCGCCGCGGAGAATCCCAGGGCGCCCTACACCTTCGAGGACAGGCTGCGCATCGAGGCGCCGCCCGAGGCCGTGTTCGGCTTCCTGTACGCCGCCGACCGCTGGCCCGAGCGGCTGCCGCACGTGGCGTCACTGGACCTCACGGAGGCCGGGCCCGGCGTTCAGCGGATGGTCATGGAGACCCGCGGTCCCGACGGGGCGCTGCACCGGAGCGAGTCGGTGCGGGTGTGCCGGCCCGAGGCCGGGAGCATCGCGTACAAGCAGGTCCGTACGGCCACCGTGCTGGTCGCGCACACCGGGGAGTGGCGGCTTCGGGCACTGCCGGACGGTACGACGCTCGCCACGTCGCGGCACAGTGTGATCCTCGCGGATCCCAGGGCGCGGGAGACGGTGCGGGACGCGTTGGGGGCGAACAGTCGGGCGACGCTGCGGCGGGCGAAGGAGTTCGCGGAGACGCGGGTGCGGTGAGTTTTTCGGGGGTGGGGGCGGTGGGGGCGGGGGTGTGTGTCGTCCGCGGCGCCGTCGTGGGCGGTCGCGCAGTTCCCCGCGCCCCTTTGGGGAGTGCGCGTTGTTGGTCGGGTGCGGGTCTGTTGTGGCTGGTCGCGCAGTTCCTCGCGCCCCTATGGGGTCGGTCGCGTCGGTGCCCGCGCCCCTATGGGGGCGTGTCCCTCATGGCTGCTGTGCGGGTCGAGTGCGGTTCGACGGCTGAGTGAGCGGGGCCTGCCACGATCCGGGCCGCACCCCGCGCGGCGGGCTCCGCGGCGGGGGAGCGCGGGCCTTCAGCCCGGCTCCACCCGCGCTCCAGCCCAGCGACGCACTCTGTCGCCCACGCGTTCCGAGAACGGGCTGAACAAGCCTCTTGACGACCTGTGAGGAGCGTCAATGGACCGCCTTACACCTCCACTCCGGGAACGGACGGCCGAACTCCACGAACTGCGCGAGTCGGTGCGCCGCGGTCCCTCCGAGCGGGCGACCCAGGCACAGCACGCCAAGGGGAAGCTGACCGCACGCGAACGGATCGACCTGCTCTTCGACCGGGGCACCTTCACCGAGACCGAGGGACTGCGCCGGCACCGCGCCACCGGCTTCGGCCTGGAGGCCCGCCGCCCGCACACCGACGGCGTGATCACCGGCTGGGGCAAGGTCAACGGCCGCACCGCCTTCGTCTACGCCCACGAC
Source organism: Streptomyces sp. NPDC048002 (assembly GCF_040653275.1). NCBI lineage: Bacteria > Bacillati > Actinomycetota > Actinomycetes > Kitasatosporales > Streptomycetaceae > Streptomyces > Streptomyces sp. NPDC048002. Next base: position 51,889 of record NZ_JBEZNL010000041.1, read on the forward strand.
TTCCGCATCTTCGGCGGTGCCCTCGGCGAGGCGCACGCGCAGAAGATCCACAAGCTGATGGACCTCGCGACCGCCGCCGGAGCACCGGTGATCGGCCTGTGCGACGGCGCCGGCGCCCGTATCCAGGAGGGCGTCACCGCGCTCGCCGGCTACGGCGGCATCTTCTCCCGCAATGTGCGCAACTCCGGGGTCATCCCGCAGATCAGCGTCATCATGGGCCCCTGCGCGGGCGGCGCCGCCTACTCCCCGGCGCTCACCGACTTCGTGTTCATGGTGCGCGGCACCTCGCAGATGTTCATCACCGGCCCCGACGTCGTCCAGGCGGTGACCGGCGAGGAGATCACCATGGACGGGCTCGGCGGCGCCGACCCGCACTCCACCTCCTCCGGCGTCGCCCACGCGGTCTTCGACGACGAGGAGGAGTGCCTGGAGAACGTCCGCTTCCTGCTCTCCCTGCTGCCCGCCAACAACCGTGAACCCGCCCCGGCCGTCGCCGAGTCCGACCCCGCCGACCGCTCCACCGAGGCGCTGCTCGACATGGTCCCGGCCGACCCGCGCGCCTCCTACGACGTCCGCGACGTCATCGAGGAGATCGTCGACGACGGCTTCCTGTTCGAGGTGCACGAGCACTGGGCGCGCAACGTGGTGTGCGCGCTGGTCCGGATGGGCGGCGACGTCACCGGCGTCGTCGCCAACCAGCCCATGGTGCAGGCCGGCGCCCTCGACATCGCGGCCTCCGAGAAGGCGGCGCGGTTCGTGCGGTTCTGCGACTCCTTCAACATCCCGCTGCTCACCCTGGTGGACGTCCCCGGGTTCCTGCCGGGCGTGGGCCAGGAGCACGGCGGCATCATCCGGCACGGCGCCAAGCTGCTGTACGCGTACTGCGACGCGACCGTGCCCCGGGTCCAGCTGATCATGCGCAAGGCGTACGGCGGCGCCTACATCGTCATGGACTCCCGGTCCATCGGCTGCGACGTGTCCTTCGCCTGGCCGTCCAACGAGATCGCGGTGATGGGCGCCGAGGGCGCCGCCAACGTGGTCTTCCGGCGCGAGATCGCCGCCTCGGACGACCCGGAGGCCACCCGCGAGCAGCTGGTGAAGGAGTACCGCTCGGAGCTGATGCATCCCTACTACGCCGCCGAACGCGGCCTGGTGGACGATGTGATCGACCCCGCCCGCACCCGGGCCCGGCTGATCGACGCCCTGCGCACCCTGCGCCGCAAGCACGCCGACCGACCCTCCCGCAAGCACGGGAACCAGCCCCAGTGAGCGTGGCCGAGCCTGAGGACCGGGTGATACGAGTGCTACGAGGCGAACCGACACCGGAGGAACTCTCCGCCCTGCTCACCGTGTTGCTGGCGATGTCCGCCGGCCGGGGCGAGGAGGGAGAGGTGGAACCCCTGCCCTTCCAGCCGCCGGCCGTGGCCTGGACCCGGTCCGGCGGGGGAGGGACGAGCTGGGCCGCACCGGGGTACCCGTACTGGGCGGCGCAGTCATGACGGCCCCGCCCGGCACGGCACTGCGGCCGGAGCTGGCCGAGGTCGCCGACGGCGTGTACGCCTGGCTCCAGCCCGACGGGGGCTGGTGCCTCAACAACGCCGGAGTGATCACCGGCGGCGAGGGCGGCCCGGTCCTCGTCGACACGGCGCCCACGGCCGCGCGGGCGGCGGCGCTGCGGGACGCCGTGCGGGGGCTGGGCCGCGGACCGGCCCGGGTGGTCGTCAACACGCACTTCCACGGCGACCACACCCACGGCAACGCCGCGTTCGGCGAGGCCGTCCTGGTGGCGCACGCCGGGGCCCGGGCCGAGATGGCCGACAACGGCCTCGCCCTGACCGGGATCTGGCCGGAGGTGGCCTGGGGAGAGCTGTCGGTCCGGCTGCCGGACCTCACCTTCCTCGACGAGCTGACACTCCATCAGGGCGACCGGGAGATCCGGCTGTTCCACCCGGGCCCGGCACACACCGAGCACGACGTGGTGGTGTGGCTGCCCGCCGAACGGGTCCTGTTCACCGGGGACATCGCGATGGCGGGCACCTCGCCCTTCGTCCTGATGGGCTCGGTCTCCGGCTCGCTGGCGGTCCTCGCCCGGCTGCGCGCCCTCCGCCCGCGCACCGTGGTCTGCGGCCACGGTCCGGTGCGCGGCCCGGAGGTGCTGGACGAGAACGTGGAGTACCTGCGCTGGATCCAGCGGGTGGCCGCCGAGGGCAGGGCGCAGCGGCTCACCCCGCTGGCGGCCGCCAGGGAGGCGGGCCGGGGTTCCTTCACCCATCTGCGGGAGTTCGAACGCGTGGTGGGCAATCTGCACCGCGCCTACGCCGAACTCGACGAACGCGAGGCCATCGCCTCCGGCCGCACGCTGGACGTGGCCGAGGCGTTCGGCGAGATGATCACGTACAACGGCGGTGTCCTGCCGGCCTGCCACGCCTGACCGGAGCGGTTCCGGGGTCGCGGTCCGTGTCGCTGTTGGGCCGAACGGGTGACTTGGAGTAAGAATTGGCTGGTGCAGGCATTCAGTACCAGTCAGTTCGGGGGGAACCCGGTGAACCGCTACGACGTCACCGATGAACAGTGGGAGGGGCTCGCCCAGGTCGTACCGTTGCGCGGCCGGGACGCCTGGCCGTCCGCCGTGGACCACCGCTCGATGCCCGAGGCGGCGACGGAACCGCGCCGGCGCTTCGTCGTCCTGCGGGTCAACGTCTTCGGCGACGCCCGTGAGGTCGCCGAGACGCTGATGGCCGGGATTCCGGTGCTGCTCGACCTGACGGGCGCGGAGACCGAGGTCGCCAAACGCGTCCTCGACTTCAGCACCGGTGTGGTCTTCGGGCTGTCCAGCGGGATGCACCGCGTCGACCGCAACGTGTTCCTGCTGACCCCGCACGGCACCGAGGTCAGCGGAATCATGGAGGGCGCGGGCGTCCCCGGCACCTGAGCCCGCGCCCGTACCCCGTTCGTAGGAAGGTCACGGCGACGGAACGGTTCGTCCGTCGCCGGAGTCCTACCGTCCGGATATGGCCGCGCCTTCCTCGCCCTTATCCTCGGTCCCCGCACCGGCCGCGCCCGCCGCCGGTTCGTCCGACCGTCCCCACGTCACCGAGCTGCGGCTGTCCGCCTTCGCCGGGCACCGCCGGGTCGCGCTGCCCTTCGGGCCGTTCACCCTGCTCGCCGGGGACAGCGGCAGCGGCAAGACCAGCGCGCTGCGGGCGTACGAGGCACTGGCCCGGCTCGGCGGGGGCGCCGAACTCGCGGAGGTGTTCCCGGATCCGGTCGGCTGCGTCCCCGAGGGCGCCCGGCCCGACGCCCAGCGCCGCCGCGGCTTCCGCATCGGCTGCACCGCCGACGGCCCCGAGGGCCCGGTCCGGCTCGACGTCGCCGTACAGGCCGAACCGGACCTGCGGATCGTCGGGGAACGGCTCACCGCCGGCGGGGTGACCCTCCTGGAGACCGCCCTCAGGGACCCCGGCCGACGGACCGTGCAGGCCGCCTGGCACACCGCCGGAGCGGCGCCCGTGACCCGCGCCCCGCTCCCGGACGACCGCCTCGGAACGGCCCTGCTGCCGCTGCGGGTGGCCGGGAAGACACCCGGGCAGCGGCGTGTCCTCGCCGCCGCGGAGCAGACGGTCGTCGCCCTGCGCTCGGTCTTCGCCTGCGATCCCCGCCCCGACCGGATGCGGTACCCCGTCCCCACCGGCTCCGGCCGTCTCCTCGGCGGCTGCGACAACCTGGCCGACGTCGTCCGGCGCACCCGGGTCGAATGCGCCCGCCGCCACCAGTTGCTCGTCGCCGCGGTGGGCGCCGGATGCCGGGGGACCGTCACCGACGTCCTCGCCGCCCCGCTCGGCGACGGCACCGTCCGGGGCGTCCTGGACCGCGGCGACGGCACCCGCACGGAGTTCGGCCGCCTCGGCGACGGCGAACTGCGCTACCTCGCGCTCGCCCTGGTCCTGCTCACCGGCCCCGGTGTGCTGGCGCTCGACGAGCCCGGCGAGGTACCGCCCGCGATGCGCACCCTCACCGTCCTGACCGACGGCCTGGAACGCGCCCTGGACCCGCGTCAGCGCGCGGAACTGCTCGGCCTCGGGGCGCGGATGTGCGAACGCGGCCACATCCGGATCGTCGGCACGGTCGGCGACGCGTCCTGGGCCGAGGGGGCGCCCGGCGTCACGGTGGTACACCTGAACCCGTGACCGAACCCCTTGACGTGGCTCATCTCCAGCGCAGACTCGCCGAGTTCGCGGCGGCGCGCGACTGGCAGCCGTTCCACACGCCCAAGAACCTCGCCTCCGCGCTCAGCGTGGAGGCCTCCGAACTGGTCGAGATCTTCCAGTGGCTGACGCCGGAGGAGTCGAAGCGGGTGATGTCCGACCCGGACACCGCGCACCGCGTCACCGACGAGGTCGCCGACGTGCTGGCCTACCTGCTCCAACTGTGCGAGGTCCTGGACATCGACGCGCTGGCGGCGCTGGACGCGAAGATCGACCGCAACGAACGGCGGTTCCCGGCGCCGTAACCACGCACACCGGGGGAGCGGGTCGATCCACTTTCACGTTCCGTGTTCGTTCAGCCGCCCGAAACCGATTTGTTGTCCACAGATTTCCGCCTTCCTCTGGCTTTTCGCCTCACACAAGCTCACTCTGGGTAGTGAACAACGGAGTTCGGGCGGACGTGCCGAGGGCGCGTCGGACAAGACGGGGGCAGCGCATGGAAGCGGTGCGGCTCATCGTGACGAGCAGACGCGCCCTGGCGGGCAGCGACCGCGCGCCGGAGATCATGACGGAGGTCTGGCAGGCACAGGCCCTGGCCCAGGCGATAGGCAGCCGGCTCGCGGTCTTCGGCCCGCCCGAACTGCGCGGCGAGGCTCTCGGGCTGACCGAACTCGCGGGCCGCGGCTGCGGAGTACTGGACACGCCCGCGCTGGACACCAAGGACCTGCGCGCGGCCCAGCTCGGCGACCTGGGCGACGCCCGGCAGACCCTGCTGTACCTGGGGGGACTGCTCGGCGAGGTCGGCATCGCCCTCGTCGGCCTGGCCAGCGCGGCGGACGACGAGGGTACCTACTGGCAGTGCATGGAGGCCATCGACGCCGCCGACGAGTCCCGCGACCGGGTCCTGGAGATGCTCCGCAGACTCGCCGACCGGGACCGGGATCAGCCGCTGCGCGAGGAGAGACGAGAAGCAGGCTGACCCCCGACACCGACCCCGGCCCTTGGCGTCGGCCCCGGCCCCCGGCGTCGGCCCCGGCCCCCGGCGTCGGCCCCGGACTGCCGCCGGCTCCGGACTGCGACGCCGACGCCGGCTCCGGCGCCCCGACGTCAGCCCCCGGCCCCGGCCCCGGCCCCGGCGCTGGCCCCCGGCCCCGGCGCTGGCCCCCGGCGCCTCAGTCGCCGTCCGCCGACCCCGCCCCGACACCCCGGCGCCCCGGCTGGAGATCGGCGTCCAGCGCTGACAGATCCGCGTTCAGCGCCGCCATCAGCTCCTCCATCTGCTGGAGCAGGCCCTTCGGCGGGCCGGAAGCGCCCTGGGCGCCCCCGGCCCCGCCCTGCTGCGGCACGGACTCTTCGGACATGACGGCCTCCTCGGCCCCCGGCCCCGGACAGGGCGGCCGGCACACCTGACACCCCGGGCCGCGGGCGGACCGGTGGCGGGGCCGGGCGGTCCGGCTCCGCCCGAGCCAACGATCACCGTCACAGGGAGTCACTTGACGAAGCCCGCCCCGGGGACCGCCGTTGACGATTTTCACCCGACCGTGGCGGGGCGGTCCCGGAGGGACCAGTGGGGTTGACCGCCGCCCGACCGTGCAGGATGGAGGTATGGATCTTCGCATCTTCACCGAGCCCCAGCAGGGGGCCACCTACGACACCTTGCTCACCGTGGCGAAGGCCACCGAGGACCTCGGGTTCGACGCCTTCTTCCGCTCGGACCACTATCTGAAGATGGGCTCGGTGGACGGTCTGCCCGGACCCACCGACGCCTGGATCACCCTCGCCGGACTCGCCCGCGAGACCAAGCGCATCCGGCTGGGCACCCTGATGACCGCGGGCACCTTCCGCCTGCCCGGCGTGCTCGCCATCCAGGTCGCCCAGGTCGACCAGATGTCCGGCGGCCGCGTCGAACTCGGCCTCGGCGCGGGCTGGTTCGAGGAGGAGCACAAGGCGTACGGCATCCCCTTCCCGAAGGAGAAGTTCGCGCGCCTGGAGGAGCAGCTGGCCATCGTCACCGGGCTGTGGGCCACCGAGCCCGGCAAGACCTTCGACTTCCACGGCACCCACTACGACCTCACCGGCTCGCCCGCCCTGCCCAAGCCCGCGCAGGCCAGGATCCCGGTGCTCATCGGCGGCCACGGCGCGACCCGCACCCCGCGCCTCGCCGGCCAGTACGCCGACGAGTTCAACATGCCCTTCGCCGGGGTCGAGGACAGCGAGCGCCAGTTCGCCCGGGTCCGGGCGGCCGCCGAGGCGGCCGGCCGCGGCCCCGACGCCCTGACCTACTCCAACGCCCTGGTAGTCTGCGTCGGCAAGGACGACGCCGAGGTCGCCCGCCGGGCCGCCGCCATCGGCCGCGAGGTGCCCGAGCTGAAGGCGAACGGTCTGGCCGGCTCCCCGGCCGAGGTCGTCGACAAGATCGGCCGCTACGCGGAGATCGGCTCCCGCCGCATCTACCTCCAGCTCCTCGACCTCTCCGACCTCGACCACCTGGAACTGATCTCCGCCCAGGTGCAGTCGCAGCTGACGTGAGCGCCCGGGAACCGTAGGAATAAACATAGGAATAAACAAAGGCGCCGGTCGCGCGGGGTGTGCGAAGGTGTGGACGTCGTCCTGAAGGCCCCCGGGATCACCCCCTGGGGGCCTTCCCGTGCCGGGCGGCACCTCTGTCCACCACGCCTAAGAGGCCCTGCCATGTTCCTCACGATCAGTACCACCGGTACGTCCGAACGTCCCGCCACCGACCTGGGTTTCCTGCTGCACAAGCATCCCGGGAAGGCACAGACGTTCTCCACGTCCTACGGCACGGCCCACGTCCTCTACCCCGAGGCGGACGCCGAGCGCTGCACGGCGGCGCTGCTGCTGGAGGTCGACGCGGTGGCACTGGTCCGGCGCGGCAAGGGCAAGGGCCGCGGCGGCGCCCCCGACGCGGCCCTCGCGCAGTACGTCAACGACCGCCCCTACGCGGCCTCCTCGCTGCTCGCGGTGGCCCTGAGCGCGGTCTTCTCCAGCGCGATGCGGGGCGTGTGCACCGCCCGCCCGGAGCGCGCCGCCGAACCGCTCCCGCTGCGCGTCGAGGTGCCCGTGCTGCCCGCCCGCGGCGGCCCGGACCTGGTCCGGCGGCTGTTCGAGCCGCTCGGCTGGGCGGTCACCGTCGAGCCCGTCGCGCTGGACGAACAGTTCCCCGAATGGGGCGACTCGCGCTACGTACGGCTGGTGCTGGAGTCGGAGCGGCTGACCCTCGCCGCGGCCCTGCGCCACCTCTACGTCCTGCTGCCGGTGCTCGACGACGCCAAGCACTACTGGGTCTCCGAGGACGAGGTCGACAAGCTGCTGCGGGCCGGCGGGGACTGGCTGTACGACCATCCCGAGATGAAGCTGATCACCAGCCGCTATCTCTCCCGCCGCTGGTCGCTGACGCGCCGGGCGATGGAACGCCTGGAGCTGGTGCGGCTGGCCGAGACCGACGACAGCGAGGTCGAGGAGATCGACAACGCCGTCGCGGCGGAGACGGAGGACGAGGAGCGGCCGACCCCGCTGGCCGTGCAGCGCCGGGACGCGATCATCGAGGCCCTCCGGCTCTCCGGTGCCGCGCGCGTGCTCGATCTCGGCTGCGGACAGGGCCAGTTGGTGCAGGCGCTGCTCAAGGACGTCCGGTTCACCGAGATCGTGGGCGTCGACGTGTCCATGCGGGCCCTCACCATCGCCTCGCGGCGCCTGAAGCTGGACCGCATGGGGGAGCGGCAGGCATCCCGGGTCAAGCTGTTCCAGGGTTCGCTCGCCTACACCGACAACCGGCTCAAGGGGTACGACGCCGCCGTGCTCAGCGAGGTGATCGAACACCTCGACCTGCCGCGGCTGCCCGCCCTGGAGTACGCCGTCTTCGGCGCGGCCCGCCCGCGGACCGTGCTGGTGACCACCCCGAACGTCGAGTACAACGTGCGCTGGGAGTCCCTCCCGGCCGGGCACGTCCGGCACGGCGACCACCGCTTCGAATGGACCCGCGAGGAGTTCCGGACCTGGGCCGGCGCGATCGCCGCACGGCACGGCTACCACGTGGAGTTCGTCCCCGTGGGACCCGACGACCCCGAGGTCGGCCCGCCCACCCAGATGGCCGTCTTCGAACTGGGCGAAGGACGCGGCGACAACAGGAACGACCAGAGCGACCAGAGCGACCAGCGCGACGACCAGAGCGACAGGAACGACAAGGAGGAGAAGGCCGCATGACCGAGAACCAGGGGCGCACCCTGCCCGTCACCGACCTCTCCCTCGTGGTGCTCATCGGCGCCTCGGGCTCCGGCAAGTCCACCTTCGCGCGCCGCCACTTCAAGCCCACCGAGGTGCTGTCCTCCGACTTCTGCCGCGGCCTGGTCTCCGACGACGAGAACGACCAGAGCGCCACCCGGGACGCCTTCGACGTCCTGCACTACGTCGCCGGCAAGCGCCTGGCCGCCGGCCGCCGCACCGTCGTCGACGCCACCAGCGTCCAGCAGGACGCCCGGCGCCAGCTGATCGACCTGGCCAAGCAGTACGACGTGCTGCCCATCGCCATCGTGCTGGACGTGCCGGAGGAGGTGTGCGCCGAGCGCAACGCGGGCCGCACCGACCGGGCCGACATGCCCCGCCGGGTCATCCAGCGGCACACCCGCGAACTGCGCCGGTCCCTGCGCCACCTGGAGCGCGAGGGTTTCCGCAAGGTGCACGTGCTGCGCGGCGTCGAGGAGGTCGAGAACGCCGTCGTCGTCACCGAGAAGCGGTTCAACGACCTCACCCACCTGACCGGACCGTTCGACATCATCGGCGACATCCACGGCTGCTCCGCCGAACTGGAGTCGCTGCTGGCCCGGCTGGGCTACGCCGACGGCGTCCACCCCGAGGGCCGCACCGCGGTCTTCGTCGGCGACCTCGTGGACCGCGGCCCGGACAGCCCGGGTGTGCTGCGCCGGGTGATGTCCATGGTGCGCACCGGCAACGCGCTGTGCGTGCCCGGCAACCACGAGAACAAGTACGGCCGTCACCTCAAGGGCCGCAAGGTCCAGCACACCCACGGACTCGCCGAGACCGTCGCGCAGATGGAGGGCGAGAGCGAGGAGTTCCGCGCGGAGGTACGGCAGTTCATCGACGGACTGGTCAGCCACTACGTCCTCGACGGGGGGAAGCTGGTCGTGTGCCACGCCGGTCTGCCGGAGAAGTACCACGGCCGCACCTCCGGCCGGGTCCGCAGCCACGCGCTGTACGGCGACACCACCGGGGAGACCGACGAGTTCGGGCTGCCGGTGCGCTACCCGTGGGCCGAGGACTACCGGGGCCGCGCGGCCGTGGTCTACGGCCACACCCCGGTCCCCGAGGCGACCTGGCTGAACAACACCATCTGCCTGGACACCGGCGCCGTCTTCGGCGGCAAGCTCACCGCGCTGCGCTGGCCGGAGCGCGAACTGGTCGACGTACCGGCCGAGAAGGTCTGGTACGAGCCGGCGAAGCCGCTGCGCACCGAGGCGCCCGGGGGACACGACGGCCGGCCGCTGGACCTGGCGGACGTGCACGGGCGCCGGGTGGTGGAGACCCGCCACCAGGGCCGGATCTCGATCCGGGAGGAGAACGCGGCGGCGGCCCTGGAGGTCATGAGCCGTTTCGCGGTCGACCCGCGGCTGCTGCCGTACCTGCCGCCGACGATGGCGCCGACGGCCACCTCGCGGGTGGAGGGTTACCTGGAGCACCCCGAGGAGGCGTTCGCGCAGTACCGCCAGGACGGTGTCGAGCGGGTCGTGTGCGAGGAGAAGCACATGGGCTCGCGGGCCGTGGCCCTGGTCTGCCGGGACGCCGCGGCGGCACGGGAGCGGTTCGGCGTGGACGGTCCGACCGGGTCGCTGTACACCCGTACCGGCCGCCCGTTCTTCGACGACGCGTCCGTGACGGAGGCCGTCCTGGACCGGCTCCGCGCGGCGGCCGACGCGGCCGGGCTGTGGGCCGAACTGGACACGGACTGGCTGCTGCTGGACGCCGAGCTGATGCCGTGGTCGCTGAAGGCCTCCGGCCTGCTGCGCTCGCAGTACGCGGCGGTCGGCGCCGCCTCCGGCGCGGTGCTGCCCGCGGCCGTGGCGGCCCTGGAGGGCGCGGCGGCGCGCGGGATCGACGTGGCGGACCTGCTGGCGCGCCAGCGCGAACGGGCCTCGGACGCGGCCGCGTTCACGGACGCGTACCGCCGCTACTGCTGGACGACGGACGGCCTGGACGGCGTACGCCTCGCCCCGTTCCAGATCCTCGCGGTGCGCGGCCGCAGCCTCACCGGGCTCCCGCACGACGAACAACTGTCGCTGCTGGACCGGCTGGTGGAGCACGACGGCACCGGACTGCTCCGGACGACGCGCCGGCTGTACGTCGACACCGGGGACCCGGAGTCGGTGCGGGCGGGCGTGGACTGGTGGCTGGAGATGACCGGCCGCGGCGGTGAGGGCATGGTCGTCAAGCCGGTCGGCGCGCTGGTGCGCGGCACCGAGGGGCGGCTGGTCCAGCCCGGCATCAAGTGCCGGGGCCGGGAGTACCTGCGGATCATCTACGGTCCGGAGTACACCCGCCCCGACAACCTCGCCCGGCTGCGGCAGCGGTTCCTCAACCACAAGCGGTCCCTGGCGATCCGCGAGTACGCGCTCGGCCTGGAGGCCCTGGACCGGCTGGCCGGGAACGAGCCGCTGTGGCGGGTGCACGAGGCGGTGTTCGGGGTGCTGGCCCTGGAGTCGGAACCGGTCGACCCCCGGCTGTGACCGGCCGGAGTGCCCGGAGTGCCCGACGGTCGGCGCGGTCGGCACGGGCGGCGCGGTGGGCCGGGCCGGTCAGCCGGTGAGCCGCAGTCGGTGCGGGGACACTCCGACCCGCACCGACTGACCCCAGGTCAGCTCCAGCGCGTCGGACTCCATGCCGTCCCCGAAGGCGACCAGCCGCTCGGACTCGACGGTGAGCGTCAGCCGTGCCGGGCCGGTCAGCTCACCGGCCACCAGGGAGGTCCCGGTGGCCGGGGAGGGCCACGCCTCGCGGACGAACCACAGCAGCCGCCGGTCGGCGGGGGAGGGCAGCGTCTGCCGCCCTCCCCGCTCCTGCCACACCGACCTCAGCCAGCCGGTCGCGCCCGTCCCGGTGCCGACGATCACCCCGGACGAGGCCTGGGCCTCGACGACACCCCCGTCGCCGTCGAGGCCCAGGCGGTACCGGGCCGTCTGGTGGCCGGCCGCGCCCAGATAGATCTCGTTCAGCGCCACCAGGCGCTGGGTGTCGTCGGCGACGGCCTCGACCATGGTGAGTTCGTCCGCGGCCGCCGAGCCGGCCGACGCCAGGAGCTTCGCCGCGTCCGCCGGGCGGTGCCGCACCAGGACGCCGGGATTGCGCCCGGGGTCGGTGTCGATGCCGATCACCGGCTGCCCCGACAGGTACTTGGCGACGTTCGCCACCAGCCCGTCCTGGCCGACCACCACCGGCACGTCCTCCGGCCCGAACAGGAAGCGGTCCAGGTCGGCCCGCTCCACCCGGGCCTGACGCCAGGTCAGCGGGATCGCGGCGACCACCTCGGCGAGCGCCCGGCGCGCCCGGTGGTGCCGGTCGGCGACCTCCTCGATGTCCCGCCCGCGGGAGCCGAGGAAGTAGGCGGCCTGTCCGTGCGTGCCGTGCCGGGCCACCAACTCCTCGTACTCCGTGGTGCGGTGGACCAGCACGGCCCGCGGGGCGAGGCTCACCCGCGTTCCCCGTCGCCGAGCCGGGCGAGCAGTCCGGTGAGCACGTCCGGCGAGATGGTGACGCTGTCGATGCGCGGCAGGTTCTCCGCGAGCCGGGTCCCGGTGAGCGCGCGCAGCACCGCCGCGTCCACGTCGCCGTGCACCCGCAGCCAGGCGGCCTGCGCCTGCGCCTTGGCCTCCCCGACCTCGCGGGTGCCCTCGGCCTCGGCGCGGGCCAGCCGGACCGTGCGGGCCGCCTCCGCCTCGGCGAGCCGCTCCGTGCGCTGCGCCTCCGCGTCGGCGAGCCGGACCGAGCGCGCCGCCTCCGCCTCCGCCCTGACCGCGTCGGCCGCCGCGTGCTCCTCGGCCTCGCGCCGGGTGTTGGTGCCGCGCTGCTCGACCAACTGCTCCTCGCGGCGGGCGAGTTCGATCTGGCTGGCCAGTTCGTTCTCGGCGATGGCACGCTCGCGTTCGACGGCCACCGCCCGCCGCTCGTAGGTGGCCCGGTCGGCCTCCTGCTGGATCAGCTCGCGCGCCGGGGTGCGCAGGGCCCGCTCCACCTCCGGCTCCGGGCGCAGCGCGACCACCCGGACGGCGACGATCTCGATGCCGGTGGCGGGCAGCCGCGGTTCGGCGGCGAGGCCCGTCGCGACCCGTTCGCGCACCGCGCTCACCCCGTCGACCAGGGCCGACGCCAGGGGCGTTCGGGCCAGGACGTCCAGCGCGTGCTGCTGGGCGGTCTCGGTGAGCAGGGTGCCGAGCTGCTCCAGCGGGGCGCCGCGCCAGGCGCCGGTGTCGGGGTCCACGGAGAAGTCCAGGCGGGCCGCGGCGACGGCGGGGTCGCTGATCCGGTAGGTGACCGTCGCCTGCACCGCCACGTCCTGGAAGTCCGCCGTACGGGCGTGGAAGGTCATGGCCAGCTCACGGTCGTCGACCGGGACCTCGGAGAGGGCCGCGCTCAGCGCCCGGAACCAGAAGCTGATCCCCGCCCCGTCGTGCGCCAGCCGGCCCGAGCGGTGGTGCCGGATGTGCGCCGTCGGCGCGCCCCGCAGATGGCGCCAGCCGAAGCGCCGGGTGATGTCGGCCATGGGGACCCCTCCTCGTTTTTCGTCACTGAGACGATAACCGGGGACCCCGTTTATCGTCAAGAGGACGAAAAATAGAGGGCGCGGAAACGGCCGAGGCGTGGGTGAACACGGCCGTCGGTGGTCAGGATGGAGGCATGGGTTTCCATGTCGACTCCGAGGCCGGGCGGCTCAGCCGCGTCATCCTGCACCGGCCGGATCTCGAGCTCAAAAGGCTCACCCCCAGCAACAAGGACGCGCTCCTCTTCGACGACGTGCTCTGGGTGCGCAGGGCGCGCGCCGAGCACGACGGCTTCGCGGACGTACTGCGCGACCGCGGGGTCACCGTCCACCTCTTCGGCGACCTGCTCACCGAGGCCCTGGCGATCCCGGCGGCCCGCACCCTCGTCCTGGACCGTGTCTTCGACGAGAAGGAGTACGGCGTCCTCGCCACCGACCATCTGCGCGCCGCCTTCGAGGACCTGCCCGCCGCCGACCTGGCCGAGGCGCTGGTCGGCGGCATGACCAAGCGCGAGTTCCTGGACGCGCACCCGGAGCCGGTCTCCGTGCGCTTCCACGCCATGGAACTCGACGACTTCCTCCTCGCGCCGCTGCCCAACCACCTCTTCACCCGGGACACCTCCGCCTGGATCTACGACGGTGTCTCCGTCAACGCCATGCGCTGGCCCGCCCGCCAGCGGGAGACCGTGCACTTCGAGGCGATCTACCGGCACCATCCGCTGTTCCGTGACGAAACGTTCCATGTGTGGTCCGAGGGGCAGGCCGACTACCCGTCGACCATCGAGGGCGGCGACGTCCTGGTGATCGGCAACGGAGCCGTGCTGATCGGGATGAGCGAGCGCACCACGCCCCAGGCCGTCGAGATGCTCGCGCACAAGCTCTTCGCCGCCGGCTCCGCCGAGACGATCGTGGCGCTCGACATGCCCAAGCGGCGCGCGTTCATGCACCTCGACACCGTGATGACCATGGTCGACGGCGACACCTTCACCCAGTACGCCGGGCTCGGCATGCTCCGCTCCTACACCATCGAGCCGGGCGTCGACGGCAAGGAGCTGAAGGTCACCGACCATCCGCCGGAGCACATGCACCGCGCCATCGCCGCGGCGCTCGGGCTGAACGAGATCCGGGTCCTGACCGCCACCCAGGACGTCCACGCCGCCGAGCGCGAGCAGTGGGACGACGGCTGCAACGTCCTGGCCGTCGAGCCCGGCGTCGTCGTGGCCTACGAGCGCAACGCCACCACCAACACTCATCTGCGCAAGCGGGGCATCGAGGTCATTGAGATCCCCGGCAGCGAACTGGGTCGGGGGAGGGGCGGGCCCCGCTGCATGAGCTGCCCGGTCGAACGGGGGGCTGTATAGAAATGTGTAACATCGTATAGACTTCCAGGGTCATTGTTCGCACCCCCCTGTTCGCATCCCTGGAGCGCCCCCATGGCGACAGTCCCGACCGCCCTCGCCGGCCGCCACTTCCTCAAGGAGCTGGACTTCACGGCGGCGGAGTTCCGCGGTCTGATCGAGCTGGCCGCCGAGCTGAAGGCCGCGAAGAAGGCCGGGACCGAGCCCCAGTACCTGCGCGGCCGCAACATCGCGCTGATCTTCGAGAAGACGTCCACCCGTACCCGCTGCGCCTTCGAGGTCGCCGCCGCCGACCAGGGGGCGGCGACGACCTATCTGGACCCGTCCGGATCGCAGATGGGGCACAAGGAGTCGGTGAAGGACACCGCCCGGGTCCTCGGGCGGATGTTCGACGGCATCGAGTACCGGGGGGACAGTCAGCAGAAGGTCGAGGAGCTGGCCGCGTACGCGGGGGTGCCCGTCTACAACGGGCTCACCGACGACTGGCACCCCACGCAGATGCTCGCCGACGTCCTGACCATGCTGGAGCACACCCCCAAGACCCTGGACGAGGGCATCTCCTTCGCCTACCTCGGCGACGCCCGCTTCAACATGGGCAACTCCTACCTGATCACCGGCGCCCTGCTCGGCCTGGACGTGCGGATCGTCGCGCCCAAGGCGTACTGGCCGGCCGAGGAGGTCGTCGCCGAGGCCCGCGCGCTGGCCGAGGAGAGCGGCGCCACGATCACCGTCACCGAGTCCGTCGCGGAGGGCGTCCTGGGCGCCGACTTCGTCGCCACCGACGTCTGGGTCTCCATGGGGGAGCCCAAGGAGGTCTGGGACGAGCGGATCAAGGCCCTGGCCCCGTACGCGGTGACCATGGACGTCCTGCGCGCCACCGGCAACCCCGGGGTGAAGTTCCTGCACTGCCTGCCGGCCTTCCACGACCTGGGCACCAAGGTGGGCCGCGAGATCTTCGAGACCCACGGCCTGGACTCCCTGGAGGTGACCGACGAGGTCTTCGAGTCGGCGCACTCGGTGGTCTTCGACGAGGCCGAGAACCGGATGCACACGATCAAGGCGGTCCTGGTCGCGACCCTGGGACGCCCGGTCGCCTGACCTACCTCCGCGCCGGCCGTACCGGCTACAGCGGCCGTCGCTGCCGGGGCACCGTCGGCAGGCGGAACCACACCGCCTTGCCCGACGGGGTCGGCCGGTGGCCGCAGGACGAACTGAGCGCGCGGATCAGCAGCAGCCCCCGCCCGTGCTCCTGCCACGGATCCGGCTCGCCCGAGCACGGCTCGGTGAGGCTGCCCGGCGGCGCCGGGTCCGGGTCGTGCACCTCCACCCGGCAGCCCCCCGGCAGCAGCTCCACCACCAGCTCTATCGGCCCCTCGCCGGCCGCCGTGTGCTCCACGGCGTTCGCCACCAGCTCCGCCGTCAGCAGCTCCGCCGTGTCGCTGTCGGCGGAGTGCTCCAGCTCGGCCAGGGCCGTACGGACCAGGGCGCGTGCGACCGGCACCGCCGCGGTGGTGTGCGGCAGTGCGACGCGCCAGGAGGCGGGGGCGGGGAGGGGTTCGTGCACGGCGGATCCGTTCATCAAGCAGGCGGTCCTGCTCTCAATCTCATGAATGGTACGGCGCCACCGGTCGAAGCTGCCCGGCGGCCACCGTCCGGGGCCCTCTCGGCCCCGTGGCGAGCGGCCTACCCGGCCCAACGGCCCGCCTCGCGCGACCGCTCCCACCGTTACCCGGGTGTGGACGAGCCGTGACACTCCGGTGGCCCCCGCGGCGACCCCGGCGCTGTATCGCGCCATTCTGACGACAGTCATGAATCAGTGATAAGTTCGTCGGGTAGACCTCAGTGAGACAGCGCCGCCGCAGTCCGCCCGAGGAGGCCGCACCCCATGAGTCCCTTCACCGGCTCCGCCGCCCGCACCGAACGCTGGCGGCATCTGCGGGTGGACCGCGCCGACGGAGTGGCCACCGTCACCCTCGCCCGTCCGGAGAAGCTCAACGCCCTCACCTTCGGCGCCTACGCCGACCTGCGCGACCTGCTCGCCGAGCTGTCCCGGGAGCGCGCGGTGCGCGCCCTGGTGCTGGGCGGCGAGGGCCGCGGCTTCTGCTCCGGCGGTGACGTGGACGAGATCATCGGCGAGACCCTCGCCATGGACACCGCCACACTGCTCGACTTCAACCGGATGACGGGGCATGTCGTCAGGGCGATCCGGGAGTGCCCCTTCCCCGTGGTCGCCTCGGTCCACGGCGTGGCGGCGGGCGCCGGCGCGGTCCTCGCCCTGGCGTCCGACTTCCGGGTGGCCGACCCCACGGCCCGGTTCGCCTTCCTCTTCACCCGGGTCGGACTCTCCGGCGGCGACATGGGAGCGGCCTATCTGCTGCCCCGGGTGGTGGGCCTCGGCCACGCGACCCGCCTGCTGATGCTGGGCGAGGCCGTCCACGCCGTGGAGGCCGAGCGCCTCGGCCTGATCAGCCAACTGGCCGAGGCGGGCCGGGCCGACGAGACGGCGCGGGCGCTCGCCCTCCGGCTGGCCGAGGGCCCCGCCCTCGCGCACGCCCAGACCAAGGCGCTGCTCACGGCCGAGCTGGACATGCCGCTGGCGGCCGCGGTGGAGATGGACGCGGCGACCCAGGCCCTGCTGATGACGGGCGAGGACTACGCCGAGTTCCACCGGGCGTTCAAGGAGAAGCGCCCCCCGAAGTGGCAGGGGCGCTGAAGTGGACCGGCCTCAACCGGCGCGACCGGCGCGACCGGCGCGCCCGGCCGAGGGCGCCCCGCGCCCGTCCACGGACCCGCCCTCGGCCACCGACCCGCGCCCGCCCACCGACCCGAACCCGCCCACCGACCCGAACCCGCCCACCGGGGCCGGCAGGCCCCTGCGCGTGGCGGTCGTCGGCGGCGGCCCCGGCGGCCTCTACGCGGCCGTCCTGCTCAAGCGCCTGGACCCCGGCCGGGACATCACCGTCTGGGAGCGCAACGCCCCCGACGACACCTTCGGCTTCGGTGTGGTCCTCTCCGACGAGACCCTCGGCGGCATCGAGCACGCCGACCCCGAGGTCCACGCCGCGCTGCGCGAGCACTTCGTCCGCTGGGACGACATCGACATCGTCCACCGCGACCACCACCAGATCTCCTCCGGGCACGGCTTCGCCGCACTGGGCCGCAAACGGCTGCTGCGGATCCTCCACGACCGCTGCCGCAGCCTCGGCGTACGCCTCCGCTTCAGCGAGGAGGCCCCGCCCCCCGAACAACTGGCCGCCACCTACGACCTGGTCGTCGCCGCCGACGGAGTGCACAGCACCACCCGCGGGGCCCACGCCGACGTGTTCCGCCCCCGGGTCACCCCCCATCGCTGCCGCTACATCTGGCTCGCGACCGACTTCGCCTTCGACGCCTTCCGCTTCGAGATCGCCCAGACCGAGCACGGCGTGATGCAACTGCACGGCTACCCCTACGCCCCCGACGCCTCGACCGTCATCGTCGAGATGCGCGAGGAGGTCTGGCGCGCGGCCGGCTTCGACGAACCCGAGGTCCGGGAGTCCGTCGAGCGCTGCGCCAAGATCTTCTCGACCGCCCTCGGCGGACACCCCCTGCGCTCCAACGACTCCGCGTGGACGACCTTCCGCACGGTCGTCAACGACACCTGGTCGCACCGGAACACCGTGCTGCTGGGCGACGCCGCCCACACCGCCCACTTCTCCATCGGCTCCGGCACCAAGCTCGCCGTGGAGGACGCCCTCGCCCTGGCCGCCTGCCTGACCGAGCAGCCGGACCTGCCGAGCGCCCTGACCGCCTACGAGGAGGAACGCAGGCCCGTCGTCGCCTCCACCCAGCGTGCCGCCCGCGCCAGCCTGGAGTGGTTCGAGGAGATCGCCCTCCATCTCGACCAGCCGCCCCGCCAGTTCGCCTTCAACCTGCTCACCCGCAGCCGCCGCGTCACCCACGACAACCTCCGCCTGCGTGACGCCCACTTCACCGAGGCCGTGGAACGGGAGTTCGGCTGCCCGCCCGGAACACCCCCGATGTTCACTCCGTTCCGGCTGCGCGGACTGACCCTGCGCAACCGGGTCGTCGTCTCCCCGATGGACCTGTACTCCGCCGTCGACGGCGTCCCCGACGACCTCCACCTCGTCCACCTCGGCGCGCGGGCCCTCGGCGGGGCCGGACTGGCGATGACCGAGATGGTCTGCGTCAGCCCCGAGGGCCGTATCACCCCCGGCTGCACCGGCCTCTACACCGGCCGACAGGCCGAGGGCTGGCGCCGGATCACCGACTTCGTGCACACCCGGGCCCCCGGCACGGCGATCGGCGTGCAGCTCGGGCACAGCGGACGCAAGGGCTCGACCAAGCTGATGTGGGAGGGCATCGACCAGCCGCTCCCCGACGGCAACTGGCCCCTGGTGGCCGCCTCGCCGATCCCCTACCGGCCCGACAGCCAGATCCCGCGCGAGCTGACCCGAGCCCAACTGACCGACATCCGCGAACAGTTCACCGCCGCCGCCCGACGCGCGGCACGGGCCGGCTTCGACCTGCTCGAACTGCACTGCGCGCACGGCTATCTGCTGTCCGGCTTCCTCTCCCCGCTGACCAACCGCCGTACCGACGCCTACGGAGGCAGCACGGCCAACCGGCTGCGCTTCCCGCTGGAGGTCTTCGACGCCGTGCGCGAGGCATGGCCCGGGGAACGGCCCATGACCGTCCGGATCTCCGCCACCGACTGGGCCGAGGGCGGCAACCGGGCCGAGGACGCCGTGGACATCGCCCGCGCCTTCGCCGAGCACGGCGCCGACGCCATCGACGTGTCGACCGGCCAGGTCGTGGCAGAGGAGCACCCGGAGTTCGGCCGCTCCTACCAGACCCCCTACGCCGACCGCATCCGCAACAGCGTCGGCGTCCCGGTGATCGCGGTCGGCGCGATCTCCTCCTGGGACGACGTCAACTCCCTGATCCTGGCGGGCCGCACCGACCTGTGCGCGCTGGCCCGCCCGCACCTGTACGACCCGAACTGGACCCTGCACGCGGCGGCCGAGCAGTCCTACGAGGGCCCCGGAGCGGTCTGGCCCGACCCCTATCTGGCGGGCTCAAGACCACCGCGGACCGGACGCACGGACGCCCCCAAGCCCCGCCTGACGCTGGGGACTTGAGGGCGCACGGGCCGTCGTCGGCCAGAGGGTGACCATGCCCGCGGTCTCCGCTAGAGGGTGACCATTCCCGCGGTCAGTGTCGCGCCGTCCGCCGGATCGATCAGGATGAACGCGCCCGTACGGCGCGACACCGCGTAGTCGTCCAGGGCCAGCGGCTCCGCGGTGCGCAGCACGATCCGCCCCAGGTCGTTCACGGTGAGTTCGGCCGCGCCCCCGAGGTCCTGCACGATCGCCTTCACGGTACGCGTGGTGTGCCGGACGAGGACCCGGTCGCCGACCTTGAGCGGCCGGTCCGCGAGGTGGCAGACCGAGGCCCGCACCTCCCGGGTCAGCGCGGGCACGTCGACCCCCGCGGTGATCATGTCGCCGCGGCTGACGTCCCGCTGGTCCGCCAGCCGCACGCTGACCGACTGCGGCGCGAACGCCGCCTCCCGGGCCGTCCCGAGCACGTCGATCCCGGTGATCTCCGAGGTCTCGCCGGACGGATGCACTGTGACCCGGTCGCCGACCCGCAGCGCGCCCGAGACCAACTGGCCCGCGTAGTGGCGGACTTCGCCGTCCCGGAGGACGTACTGCACCGGGAAGCGGGCCGGGGCGTCCGCCGCCTCGACACCGACCGGGACCTCTTCCAGGAACTCCAGCAGGGCCGGACCCCGGTACCAGTCCATGGCGGCCGAACGGTCCACCACGTTGTCACCGGCGAGCGCCGAGACCGGGATCGGGGTGAACCCGGGCAGCCCCAGCTCGGCCGCGTGACCGGCGAAGTCCTCCACGATCCGCTCGAAGGCGGCCTCCTGGTAGCCGACCAGGTCCATCTTGTTGACGGCGAGGACCACGTGCGGCACGCGCAGCAGCCCGGCGAGCGCCGCGTGCCGGCGGGTCTGCTCGACGACGCCGTTGCGGGCGTCGATCAGGATGATCGCCAGTTCGGCGGTGGAGGCGCCGGTGACCATGTTGCGGGTGTACTGCACGTGGCCGGGGGTGTCGGCGAGGATGAAGCGGCGCCTGGGGGTGGCGAAGTA